>NZ_JBFAHO010000068.1:0-25364 GCF_040654215.1 Nonomuraea sp. NPDC050733
GGTGCCGTCCATAAGGACGATCAGCTGAGCGATCGCGCCGTCCTCATTGTCCTGGATCTCAGAGGAAATGCCCTGCTGCATGAGGCCTATGACGATGCGACCATCCGGCAGGGCCACGGGCTGATGGACACTCTTGATACGGGGGAAGCGCACGAGAACCTTCCAGATCACGCCGAGAACACAGCGGGCCGGCCAGGTCGTGCCTGACCGGCCGGGTATTCGTCGGGGTCAGCCGAACTGGCGGAGCATGGTGGTCTCCACCTTCTCCAGCCGCTTGATCTTGAGGTCGATCTTCTTCGTGGGCTTCTTGTCCTCGGTTACCTGGCCTGACTTCTCCACGGTGCCTCCCCGATGGATCGAAGGTCGGTGCACGACGAGCCGCGCACCATGATCAGGGATCATAGCCACCAGGTTTCGCCGACATAAGCCCCGATTCCTTTCTTTTTTGGGTCAAACAGTGTGATCTTTCAACGGCCAAGTCGTCGTGACCACGACGATACTGTGGTGCAGAAGCGGGTCCAACAGGCAGTTCTCCGTCGCGGCGACCCATTCCAGCGCGGCGAGGCAGTCGAAGGCCGCCTTCGGGATGGAGGCGGCGGGGCCCGGTTCGGCCGGGCCCGCCGGCGGCGGACGACCCCGCAAGATCAGTGCCATCAGCGACCCGATCGAGCACACATCGTCACATCGCCGACGACGCCGCCCGCTCCGCACGTCGCTTGGGCATCCGAGTCCTGGAGGTCGACGGGTCCGACGACGCGGAGGCTGTGGCAGACATCGTGGCCGGGCCACGTCAGCTTCTGTCCGCCGCTGACGAACGTACACGGGCCTTGACCGTACGCGCTCGTCCCATGCCCCCTGACCTGCGCGGGTTCCACGCGGAGCCGTACGGGGACCAGTGCAATGTGCGGCATCGGCGGGCCGGCGCACAACCTCCGGCCGCCATTCGTGACCACCCCGAAACCTTGCGGTAACGCCTTTATAACGTCCCATCTACACGTGTTGCTTCGTGCGGAATTCTGACCGAATACTGCCGTCAACACGAGTAGATGGGACTTGCGTAGTGGTCACACGCCGCGATGTGGCGCGGCTGGCCGGCACTTCAGAGGCCGTCGTCAGCTACGTGCTCAACAACGGGCCGAGGAACGTCGCCCCGCACACCCGCGAACGGGTGCTGCGCGCGATCGACGAGCTCGGCTACCGGCCGAACGTCGTAGCCCGCTCGTTGCGCACCAACCGCACGCACACGATCGGGCTCGTCGTCCCTGACAACGCCAATCCCTTCTTCGCCGAGCTGGCCCGCGAGATCGAGGAGGTCGCCTTCCGGCACGGCCTGACGCTGCTGCTCGGCAACGCGATGGACGACGACGATCGCGAGGCCGCCTACGTGCGGACCCTGATCGACCGCCAGGTGGACGGGCTGATCCTGATTCCCGCCCACGGCCCGCGCGCCTGGCGGTCCCAGCTGGCCGCCTCCGGGGTGCCGTGCATCGTGCTCGACCGCGAGCTCGACGACACCCCGGCCAGCCACCTGCTGCTCGACAACGAGGGCGGCGCGCACGAGGCGACCAGCCACCTGCTGGCGCATGGGCAGCGGCGCATCGGTTGCGTGGCGGGGCCGAAGGACATCCACCCGACCGTGGACCGTGTCGCCGGCTGGTCGCGGGCGCTGACCGAGGCCGGTATCGACCCGGCCTCGATGCCGCTGGCCCATGGCCCGTACGGGCGGCGGCAGGGTTACCTGAGCGGCCGCCGGCTTCTGTCGCAGGAGGACCGGCCCACCGCGCTCTTCGTGACCAGCGACGAGCAGGCGATCGGAGTCATGCGCGCCGCGGCCGAGCTGGGGCTGAACGTACCCGGCGACGTCGCGCTGTGCTCGATCGACGGCATCGCCGCCTCCTCCTACACCGTGCCCGCGCTCACCACCATGCGCCAGCCGATCGAGGAGCTGGGCAGGCGCGCGGTGGAGCTGCTGGCGGCGCGGATCGGTGACGCACCGGGTGGCGAGCGCGTGGTCCTGTCCGCCACGTTGATCAGGCGCGGCTCCTGCGGCTGCCCCGACCCCGCGGGCGGGCTGGACGATGCGTGAGCTGGAGCTGGTCGTCGTCGGCAGCCTCAACATGGATCTCACGGTCCCCGTGACGTGCCTGCCGGGCAGGGGCGAGACGGTCGCGGGCGCCGCCGTGGTGCGGGCGGCCGGGGGCAAGGGCGCCAACCAGGCGGTGGCCGCCGCCCGGCTGGGCGCGCGGGTGCGCCTGGTGGGACAGGTCGGCGACGACGCGCTGGGTCGCGACCTGCTCGCCGCCGTGGCGGCCGAGGGCGTGGACGTCTCAGGAGTACGGCAGGTGCCCGCCGCCTCCGGGCTGGCGATGATCGTCGTCGAGGACGGCGGTGAGAACATGATCACCGTCGCCCGGGGCGCCAACGGGCTGTTCCACCCCACCGACCTCGACCTCGATCTCGTCGGCGCCGACGCGCTCCTGCTGCAGCTGGAGATCCCGGTCGCCGCCTGCCTCGCCGCCGCGCGGCAGGCCAGGGCGCACGGCGTGCCGGTGATCCTCAACGCCGCGCCGTACACGCAGGGCTTGGACGAACTCCTTGCCCAGGTGGACCTGGTGATCGTCAACGAGAGCGAGGCCGCCGCCCTGTGCGGCGGCACCGACCCCGCCGGACTGCTCGCGCTCGGGCCGCGCGCCGCCGTGGTGACGCTGGGCCGGCGTGGGGCGCGCGGCCAGGACGTCACCGGCGCCTGCCAGGTGCCGTCCTTCCAGGTGCCTGTGGTCGACGCGGTCGGCGCGGGCGACACGTTCTGCGCGCAGCTCGCGCTCGCCCACGCGGCCGGCCTGCCTCTCGACCAGGCGGTACGGCGGGCCTGCGCGGCCGGCGCGCTGGCCACCACCGCCCACGGCGCCCAGACCGCCATGCCCACCGCCGGCCAGGTTGAAGGGCTGCTCGCCTGTGCGTCATGACGGCCTTTGGCATCCCCGCCTGCTGCACATCCTGTCCGCGGCGGGACACACCGACCTCATCGTGGTGGCCGACCCCGGCCTCCCCGTCCCGCCCGGCGTCGAGACGGTCGACCTCGTCTGGCGCAGGGGTGAACCCGCCTTCCTCCCCGTACTCGAAGCGGTGCTCGGCGAGCTTGTCGTCGAGACCGCCTACGTCGCCGAGGAGTCGCCGCGCGGCTTCCTCGACGGCGTGCTGACAACAACACAACGCATCCCTCACACCCGGCTCAAGGAGCTCACCGGCCGGGCCCGCGCGGTCGTGCGAACCGGTGAGACGACGCCGTACGCGAACGTCGTCCTCCAAGCGGGCGTTCCCTTCTGAAGGAGACACCAGATGAACAAGAAGATCGTCGCCGTGGCCGGTCTGGCCCTCGCGCTGACCGCCTGCGGCAAGGAGGGCGGCACCACCGCCGAGCCGGCCGCCGCCCCCAAGCCGGGCGAGAAGCCGGGCGTCTGCCTGGTGATGAAGTCGCTGGCCAACGAGTTCTTCCAGCAGATGCAGAAAGGCGCGGAAGAGCATGCGGCCAAGCGCGGCGACCTCACGCTCAGCGTCGTCGGCATCCAGAACGAGACGGACATCGACAACCAGGTCGCCGCCGTCGAGAAGTGCGTCACCCAGCAGGCCAAGGCGGTCGTGATCGCCCCCGCCGACTCCCGCGCGCTGATCGCGCCGCTCAAGCGCGCCGTCGACGCGGGCGTGAAGGTCGTCAACATCGACGTCCAGCTCGATGAGGGCGCGATGAAGGCCGCCGGCATCGGCGACAAGGTGCCTTTCGTCGGCCCCGACAACCGCGAGGGCGCCAAGCAGTCCGGCATGGAGCTGGCCAAGGCCGTCGGCAAGGACGCCGAGGTCGTCATCCTGGAAGGCAACCCCGGCGCGGCCAACGCCGCCCAGCGCAAGGCCGGCTTCGAGGACGCGATCAAGGAGGGCGGGCTCAAGCTCGTCGACTCCAAGACCGCGCACTGGGAGACCAACGAGGCGCACACCGTCTTCAGCAACATGCTCACCGCGCACCCGAACATCAAGGGCGTGCTCGCCGGCAACGACAACATGGCGCTCGGCGCGCTGAAGGCGATCGAGGAGCAGGGCGAGAAGGGCAAGATCAAGGTCGCCTCGTTCGACAACATCCCGGCCATCGCGCAGTACGTCAAGGACGGCACCGTCGTGGCGACCCTCGACCAGTACGGCGCGCAGCAGGCCGCGAACGGCATCGACTACGCCATGAAGATGATCGCCGGCGAGAACTTCAGCGGCTGGCAGAAGACCGAGATCAAGCTCATCACCAAGGACAACGTCGGATGATGACGGTCAGCGGCCTCGTCAAGCGCTTCCCCGGTGTGGTGGCGCTCGACGGGGTCGACCTTGACATCCGCGCGGGCGAGATCCACGCCCTCGTGGGGGAGAACGGCGCGGGCAAGTCCACGCTGGTCAAGACCCTGGCCGGGATCCACGCCCCGGACAGCGGCACGATGACCTTCGACGGCGCGCCGTACACCCCCGCCGGCGCGGCCGACGGTCTGGCCGCCGGGATCTCGGTGGTCCACCAGGAGCTGGCGCTGCTGCCGTACCTCACCGTCGCGGAGAACCTGTTCCTGCGTGAGCTGCCGCGCACGGCGGGCGTCGTCGACAGGAAGCGGCTGCGCGCGGACGCCACGCGGCTGCTGGCCGAGGTCGGCCTGGACGTCGGGCCCGACACGCCGGTCGAGCGGCTCGGCATCGCGCAGATGCAGCTGGTGGAGATCGCCAAGGCGATCTCCACCGACTGCAAGCTGCTCATCATGGACGAGCCGACCGCCACGCTCACCTCGCGCGAGGCCGGACGCCTGTTCGGCATCCTGCGGGCGCTGCGCGAGCGCGGCGTCGCCATCGTGTACATCTCCCACCACCTGCAGGAGGTGCTGGAGCTGGCCGACCGGGTCACCGTGCTGCGCAACGGGCGCAGCATCGAGACCCGCGAGATGGCCGGCGTGACCGCGCCCGACCTGGTCAGGCTGATGGTGGGGCGTGACCTGGCACAGGAGTACCCGGTCAAGCCGCCGACCGGGCTGGGGGAGGTGGCGCTCAAGGTGCGCGACCTCAAGGTCGCGGGCTTCGAGGGGCCGCTCTCCTTCTCGGTACGGCGCGGCGAGGTCGTGGGTCTCGCCGGGCTGGTCGGCTCCGGCCGTACCGAGGCGATGCGCGCGATCTTCGGCGCCGACCCCGCAGTATCCGGAAATATCGAGCTTTACGGCGAGAAGGTGCACATCCGGCACCCCAAGGATGCGGTGCGGCACGGCATCAGCCTGCTCACCGAGGACCGCAAGTCGCAGGGCCTGGTCCTCGACCTGCCGATCAGCGCCAACGTCACCCTCGCCAAGCTGCGCGGACTCCTGGTGCGCTTCGGTCAGGAACGCTCCCTCGCCGAGGGCCTCGGGCAGCGCCTGCACCTGCGCTCCGCGGGCGTCGGCCAGCACGTACGCACCCTGTCGGGCGGCAACCAGCAGAAGGTCGTGCTGGCCAAGTGGCTCAACGCCGGATCCGACATCCTGATCGTGGACGAGCCCACCCGCGGCATCGACGTCGGCGCCAAGTACGAGATCCACGAGCTGCTGCTCGGCCTGGCCGCGGAAGGCAAGGCCCTGCTCGTCGTCTCCTCGGACCTGCCGGAGCTGATGGGCATCTGCGACCGCATCCTGGTCTTCTCCCGCGGCAAGATCGCCGGAGAGGTCGCCAGGGCGGACTTCGACGCCGAGCGCATCCTCACGCTCGCCTACTCGGGCTACCTCAAGAACGGTGAAACACAATGATCAAAAGGCTCGTGCTCGGCGAGGCCGGCATCGGTGTCGCCCTGGTGCTGCTCGCGGGCTTCTTCGTCATCGCGGCACCGAACTTCGCGACTGAGCAGAACCTGCGCAACATCATGACCCAGATCACCCTGAACACCGTGCTCGCCGTGGGCATGACGTTCGTGATCCTGGTCGGCGGCATCGACCTGTCGGTCGGCTCGGCGATGGCGCTGTGCGCGGTCGTGTCAGGCACGATGATGGCCGGATCCGGCTCCGCCCTGACGCTGCTCGGCGCGATCCTGGTGAGCGTGCTCGTCGGCGCCGTGGTCGGCTGGATCAACGGGTTCGTGTCAGAACAGTGGCGGGTGCCGTCGTTCATCGTCACCCTGGCCATGCTCAACATCGCCCGCGGCGCCGCGGAGCGGTACACCGACGCGGCCACCATCTACAACCTGCCCGCCGCGCTCAACGATTTCGGCACCATCACGCTGCTGGGCATCCCCGCGGTGTTCTGGGTCGCGCTGCTGCTGGCAGGGGTCGGCTGGTTCGTGCTGTCGCGCACGGTCTTCGGGCGGCTGATCTACGCCACCGGCAACAACGAGGAAGCCGTCCGCCTGTCCGGCCACAAGACCTCCCGCATCAAGATCGCCGCCTTCATGATCGCCGGGTTGACCGTGGGCATCGCGGCCATCCTGTACATGGCCAGGCTCAACATCGCCAGCCCGATCCTGGGGCAGGGTTACGAACTCAACGCGATCGCCGCCGTGGTCATCGGCGGAGCCAGCCTGATGGGCGGGCGCGGCTCCATGGCGGGCACGTTCCTCGGAGCATGTCTGCTGGGCGTGCTCACCAACGGACTGCTGCTCATGGGCGTCTCCGACTTCGAACGGCAGATCATCACCGGTCTGGTGATCCTGGTCGCCGTGGTGCTGGACGCCTACCGGCTCCGCCTGGCCCGCAAGCTGGCCGTCACCCAGCCCGCGACGAAGGAGCCCGTGCCGGCGGCGGTCGCCTCCTGACCGACACGCGGGGTCATCGCGCACCAGGAGGAGGAACATCCGCTTCCATCATGATCGTTGCAAGGGCGACCGTACCGGACGGAGGCGCTCACCAGCCGGTACGGGGATCAGCCAGGGGCCGGCGAGCAGCGCGACGGCGACCTGCGCGGCGCCCGCGACGACCAGCGTCGGACCTGCCCCGGCCAGGCCGATGATCGCCCCTCCGGCGAGCAGGCCGAGTGACACCGCCCCGTCGTGCACCAGGCTCTCGGCGGCGAAGGCGGCCCGCCGTTCCGCGCCGTCGGTGCGCATGGTGATCAGCCGGTTCATCGACCCGATGCCGAGCGGCATGGCGAAGCCGCCCGCCGCGGCCAGGCAGGCGATCAGCGGCAGCGACGAGGTGACCGCGGGAAGGGCGACGAAGGCCGCCCCGAGGATGATCCACCCGGTGGCCATGGTGGCCAGTGCCGGCAGCCGGGGGACGACCGCCGGCGCCAGGAGCGCGCCGACGACCGAGCCCGCGCCGTAACCGGTCATGCCGGCCGAGATGAGCAGCCCGGGCCGGCCGGTCTCGGCGCCGAGGATCGCCAGCCCGAGGGTGAAGGCGAACCAGACGAGACCGCCGACGCCCGACATGGTCACGGCCCGGCGGATCTCCGGGTGACGGGCCAGGACGTGCCGGAGGGCCGGCGCGTCCTGCTCCCCGCCGCCGCGAGTGGCCGCCGCATCGTCTCCGCCGGGGGTGGCCGTCGCGTCGCCTCTCACCGTCAGCAGCACGGCCGCGCCGAGACCGACGCCCGCCGCCTCCGCCCAGAGCAGCTGGAAGGGGCCGGTGGCGGTGATCGCCCAGCCGGCCAGGGGTGGCGCCAGGATCATCGTGCTCCGGTGGGCGAAGTCCTGCCAGGAGAGCATCCGGGCGGCGACGCCCGCACCCAGCCGGTCGCAGATGTCGGCCAGCAGCGCCCGCTGGGCGGGCGCGCCCACGGTGGTCGCGCAGCCGGTGATCAACCCCGTCACGGCCAGGTGGATCGAGCCGACGGTGCCGAGGGCGGCGCCGATCGGGACGACGAGCAGCCCGGCCACCTGGACGGCGAGCACGCCGGCGAGGGCGCGGCCGGTCGTCAGCCGTTGCCGCAGTCCGCGGGCCCACCACGCCGAGGTGAGCATGGGCAGCCCGACGGCCCCGCCGACCAGCCCGGTGGTCCAGGCGGATCCGGTCTCGGCGAGCGCGACGAGGGGGAGCGCCACGGCGGTGGTGCGCTGTCCCATCCAGGTGATGAACGTGGTCACGAGCATGGCGGCGATGTCACGGCGAGGAGTCACGGAGAAATCCTGGAATCTGGCGAAATTTCGGGGTAGGTCGTGAATCATCGCGTTAGCTCATAACGTGGGCTTATGAGCTCATTGCCCACGGTGGAGGACCTGCGGCTCGTCGAAGCGCTCGCCCGGCACGGCTCGCTGGGCGCGGCCGGGCGGGAGTTGCTCATCAGCCAGCCGGCCGCGAGCAATCGGCTGGCCGCGCTGGAGCGGCGGATCGGCGAACGGCTCTTCGACCGGGACACGACCGGAGCGCGACCGACGCCGGCCGGCCGGGCACTCGCCGCGGAGGCGGCACACGTCCTGGAGCACCTTGAGGCGATCTTCGACCGGACCCGGGCGGCGGCGCGCGCGGGCAGCCTCACCGTGGGCACGTTCGGCAGCCTCGCCCCGTGGCTCTTCCCGGTGTTGGAGGAGCTGCTGGGTGAGGTGACGGTCCACCAGGTCACCGACCACGGCGATCGGCTGGTCGGGTGGGTCGGCGAGGGCTCGTTGGACGTGGCCTTCGTCGCGATCGCCAATCAGATGCGGTTGCCCGGGACGGTGAGGGCGTCGCCCGTGGCGCGCGATCGGCTGGCCGTTCTCGTCCCGGAGGGCGTGCGGCTCGGCTCCGGGCGCAAGCCGTTCGCGGGGCTCGACGTGGTCGCGTACACCTACGACACCTCCACCGCCTCGCTGCACCGGCGGATCTCCGAGCTGGGCGGGCGCCCCCGGGTGGCGGCCACGGCGGAGACGGCCGTGCGGATGGGCCGCCTGCTTCGCTGCCCGATCGTCCTGCCCCGCGGGCTGGGCATCTCGTACGCCGAGCCGCAGGAGCAGGTCCCGACGATGACGCTTCCGGGCAGGCTCACCCTCTTCATGGTGACCCGCCGCCCCACGCCGCCCGAGCTGACCGCCGCCGCCGCCGGCCTGGCCGACCGCCTCGGCCTGGAAGCCGCATCGGATTCGCCCCTGCCCGGCTAGGAGTTGGACCGGAGGAACATGCCGCATGCGATTTCAGGTCGTTGCGGAAATGCCATTCGTGCATTCGAGAATTACCATTCAAGGGCCCCCTGGAACGTTCCGTTCGCACGCTTGGTCATCAGCCGATGTCAGACCGCGTCCGGTGAAAGGGATCTTGACACGACACCCTCGACTGTTAGCATTGCGCTGGATATCGGACAGGCTGTAATGGGCAGAAGGGACAGGCAATGTCGGCACTTCTGAGGATGGAACCCCGAGTGGCCGGGACCGACGTGATGGAGCCGGTCGTCGAGTTCGAGCAGCGGTGGGAGAGCCAGGTCGACCAGGATCGCTGCCCCGTGACGCGACCTGGCATTTCGAAGATCTGCTGACCGCCGGGGCCGGCGCGGACGTACCGGAATTCACCCAGACGGGGGCTGGCGGAAGATGCACGAGGCGGGTTCCCAGGACTGGGTGGAACAGGTCGTCAGGCAATGCGCCGGTGGTGACCACACGGTGACAGGCGGCTCTGTCTGGCTGGTTGTCAGGCCGGACGGAGCCGTTTTACCGGAGCACGGATGGAAGTTGCACGTATCTTCTCGCGCCGCCAATTTTCCGGCGCTGGTGGAGAAACTCGTCCCCTTCCTGGTGGCCGAGGGCTGCGTGTTCAAGCTGGCCCGTTCACAACAGGTGCTCCACGAGTTGAACGACGGCCGGACGGTCCCGGAGAGCGTCGGCAAGGCGTTCACCGTCTATCCGGACCAGAATCTCGTCCGTGAGATCGGGCTACGGCTCGCCCGGACACTGCGCGGCCACGAAGGGCCGCGCGTACTCAGCGACCGGAGAGTGTCCCCGGACGCTCCGGTGTACTACCGGTACGGGGGGTTCGTCACCCGGCGGAGTACCGACGTGCGCGGACAGTCGATCACGCTGCTGCGCGGGCCCGCCGGCGAGGAGTTCGACGAGGCCGCCGGGCTCAGCTACCGGCAACCGTCGTGGGTGGAGGACCCGTTCGCCGGCGCCCGGCCCGAACCCGGCCGCTCCCGCGACGATCTCCTGCTCAGCGGACGCTACCGCGTCGTCGCCGGAATCAGGGAGGCCGCCCAGGGCAACGTCTACCGCGGGATCGACGAGCGGACCGGCGACCAGGTGGTCGTCAAGCAGGCGCGCGCCTTCGTCGCCGAACACGGCGACGGCAACGACGGCCGGCTGCGGCTGCGCAACGAGCGTCGCGTCCTGGAAGCTCTCGACGGAGTCGCCGGCGTGCCGCGGTTCCTCGACCACTTCCGGTACGGCGACGACGAGTTCCTGGTCACGAGCGACTGCGGCCCGCTGACCCTGGCCGAGGACGTGCGGCGGAACGGTCCGTACCGGACGGGGCCCGGCAGCGGCGCGCGGAGCCTCGACCGGTTGGCGGGTGAGCTGGCCCGGATCCTCACCGCGGTGCACGAACGTGGCGTCATGATCCGGGATCTGTCCCCCGCCAACGTCGTGATCGGTGACGGCGCCAGCATCATCGACTTCGGCCTCGCCTCCTACGACGGGCTGCACCTGTCCGGGATGACACCGGGCTACGCGCCCGCCCGGCAGGTACGCGGAGAGCCGCCGCGAGAGGCCGACGACCTCCACACGCTCGGCATGGTCCTGCTGTACGCCGCCACCGGCCTGCACCCGGTGACCCTGGGCGACGACCCGGAGCTGGCGAGGACGCGGGCGCTCCAGACGGTCTCCCGCCACCACGGCCGTACGCCGTCGGGAACGATGTCCGCCGTCGTGGACCTGCTCGGCGACGAGGAGCGTGCGCGAGCCGCCGTACGGCGGCTCGTGTCAGGGGAGGGCGACCGCCGGACGCCGTCCCTGCCGTCGCCGCCAGTCGTCACCCCGGACTTGGCGGCCGAGGTGATGGACAACCTCGTGGGCGACCTGCTCCGTCTGCTGGACGACGTCCTGGAGGCCGCAGCCAACACGAAGGCCGCCAACGACGCGAGCGTCTACAGCGGCAGCGCGGGCATCGGCCTGGAACTGCTCCACCATCGGCACCGGCCGGCCGCGGACCGGAAGCTGCGCGAGCTGGCGGCCTTCACCGAGCGCGTCACGGCACCGCTGAGGCCGCAGCCGGGCCTGTTCACCGGCATGACCGGAACGGACATGTTCCTTCAGGAAGCGGTCAACTGCGGCATCGAGCTGACGAACTGGCCGGGCCGGAGCCTGCCGCCGCCGGAGTGGAGACACGAAAGCGCCGACCTGACCGACGGAGAGGCGGGGGCCGGCCTGGGGCACCTGTACTTCTACCGCGTCAACGGTGACCCGGCCGACCTCGAGGTGGCACGGCGCTGCGCGCGGATCGTCGCCGCGGAACAACCGCTTCCCCGCACCTCCGCGCCGGGCCAGGCCGATGTGACGGCCGGGCGCGCGCACGGCCTGGCCGGCGCCGCCGAGCTGCTGCTCGGCCTCGCCGAGGAGACCGGCGACGCGTGGGCACTCGAAGCCGCCGCGGACCGCGTGCGCCACCTCGCGGAACGCGCCCGGGTTCTCGTCCGCGAAGCGGAAGACCCGGCGGCGGAGCCGATGACCATGTCGTGGTGCCGCGGCCTTTCCGGGATCGGGCAGACCCTGCTGCACGCCGGCAAGGTGCTGGGCGACCCATCCCTGACCGACCTGGCCCGCCAGGGAGCGGACGTCTGTGTCGCCCGCATGCGGCGACTGAGCGCGCTCGGCCAGTGCTGCGGGGCCGCCGGGGTCGGCAACCACCTGTTGAACCTGGCCGACACGGAGCAGTCCGAGCGTTACCGGGACGCGGCTTTCGACCTGGCCGCGCATCTTCTGCTCCGAAGCGCCGGCCCGCCTGCCCACCCCCGCTTCTTCGCGCCCGACGACCCTCCCGCCCGCTCGCTCTCGTGGGCGCAAGGGCTGACCGGCGTTCTGACCTTCTTCCGCCGGTTGGCGCACGGCGGTCCCGACTGCCTTCCGGTCACGTAGGGCGGCTTGAAACTTTCTCGTTCCGGGGCGGCGTTCTCCCACGTCGGCGGCGGCTGCTTTCCGCGTCCATTGACACGGTCGCGAAGGTTGGTCACCCTCCCCCACGTTAGCGCTCACATAATTTCGGTCCGCGCACTACTGGCGGAGTTCGAGCCGCAACGGAGGAACAGATGCACCAACGAGGATTACCCAAGGGCCTTGTCGCCTGGACCTTGGCCGTCTGCCTGGTCATCGCCGCGGTGGCGACCACGGTCACGGCGCACGCCGCCGCAGCCGGCTGCCAGGTCACGTACACCGTCGGCTCGCAGTGGACCGGCGGCTTCAGCGCCGACGTCGCGGTCAAGAACCTCGGTGATCCGCTCAACAGCTGGGCCGTGCGCTGGACCTTCGGCGCCGGGCAGACGGTCAGCCAGGCATGGAACGCCGGCGTGGCCCAGAGCGGCAGCGCGGTGACCGCCTCCAACACGAACTGGAACGGCTCCCTGCCGACGGGCGGCAGCACCTCGTTCGGATTCAACGGCACCTGGAACAACTCCAGCAACCCCGTGCCGGCCGGCTTCACGCTCAACGGCGTCACCTGCACGGGGACCACTACCCCGTCTCCGACCGTGACCCCCACTCCGACCGTGACCCCGTCACCGGCGCCGAGCACCCCGCCGTCGCGGACGGTGCGGGTCTTCTGGCTCAAGCCGTCGGACGTGGCGTACGACCAGCGGTACCCGGACGGCATGACCAAGGTCCTGCAGGAGGCGCAGCGCTTCTTCAAGCAGGAGCTGGGTAAGACGTTCACCCTGAACAACCCGGTCGTCGAGGTCGTCAACGGCGACAAGCCGCGAAGCTGGTACGAGAACACGCCGAACTGCGGTGAGAAGTACTGGTGGGCGGTGTGCAACATGCAGGAGGAGCTGCGCCGCAAGTTCGGCCTCGGCGCACCGGACAGCCGTTGGCTCAACGTCGGCGAGATCAGCGCCGAGGGCGACGGCGCCGGTGGTGGCGGCGGCAACGGCTGGGTGATCCTCAGCGGCCACGACGCTGACGGAGCCGCCGGGCTCAACGGCGCGATGAACCGCTGGTACGGCGGCATGGTGCACGAGCTGGGGCACGCGTTCGGCCTGCCCGACGCCACGTCCACCGACGGCACGTGCATGTCGGCATCCCTCTACGACTACCCGAACTGCCACTTCAGCCAGGCACAGAAGGACAGCATCCTGCGCGGCAGCTACGGCAGCTTCCTGTCCTGATCGGGGACGGGTGGCGTGCGGCCCTGAGGGGGTCAAGGGGTGGCGAGACCCGCTCAGGGCCGAGCGCGGGAGTGTCGTCTGTTGGTGAGGTTCGCCGCGATGAGCAGCCCGGCGGGGATGGCCGCGAGCAGGAAACCGCTCGGTCCGATCAGGCTGACGGCCAGCGCTCCCCAGGCGAGGGTCACCCAGCCGACGTACCCGGGAACCTGGTGTCCCTGCCGCCCCATGCGCGCCACCAGCAGCCCCAGCAGCGTCAGCACCACGACGAACCCGCCGGGCAGCGCCCAGAACGTCGCCACCGAGTCGCTGTCCGCGGCATGGTCACGGAGGTCCCCGGCGAGCCAGCTGGACCAGGGGGCCACGCGGGCGAACACGACGGTGTGCGCCACGGCGATCAGGATCATGCTTCGGCCGGCCCAGACGGTGAGCCGGCTCGGGGGCGCGGACAAGGCGGGTGGGCCGGCCGCGGATGTGGTGGTCATGGTTGCCAGCTTCTCCGGGCCGCGCCCCGATGTGCTCCCCCGTAGAGGGGAAGCGGCTCCCTCGCCCCGGGGAGCAGCGCCAGGCGTGGGGACTTTCGGGTCAACTGCCGTATGGCTACTATCGGGCACCAATCGCCTACTTTGGCGATTTTCGTCATCGACGCACCGACTGGTGAGGAGAGTGTCCTGCACGTGGCTGGATGGGGCAGGGTCGGGCGGCGACGAACGGGAACCCTGGGCGACGGCAACGGGTTATCGGGGCCGACCGGCGGCAGGTCGCGGCGGCTGCCCCTGCGTACCGTGCTGCTCATCGTCGCGTTCGTGCCGACCGTGACTTTCGCTCCGCTGCTGGCCTCGGGCATGTTCCAGCTGTCCAGTCAGTGGCAGACGGAGAAGTCCCAGATGGAGCTGGCCACCACGACCGTCGGCAGGCCCGCGGCCAACCTGTTCTTCAGCCTTCAGGAGGAGCGACGGCTCACCGCGGAGGCGCAGGTCGAGCCGGGTAGCGCCGTCCGTGGCAAGCTCGCCAAGCAGCGCGCGGTCACCGATCAGGCCGTGAGCACCTTCCCGTCGCCGGGGGCCCTGGACACCACCCACGCGCAGGAGGGGCTCACCGGCGCCATCACCCGGATCCATCGCAGCCTCGGCCTTCTCGACCAGCAGCGCGGGGCGGTGGACGCCGGTTGGGCCAGTGAGCAGCAGGCGTTCGACTACTACAGCGACGTCATCGAGGCGGACCTCAGCGTCCTGACCGTGCTCAGCCACACCCATCACGGCGAGGTGGGCAGCAAGGCGCAGACACTGGTCGACCTTTTCTGGGTCGTCGACATGATCGGCCGCGAAGACGCCGTCCTGGCCCGTGGCTGGGCGACCGGACGCCTGACGAGGGACGAGTACGCCCTTGTCACCGACGCCATCGGCACCAGGAAGCACATCCTGCGCTCCCAGGTGCTCCCCGCTCTCCTGGCCAACGAGAGCCGGTACAGAACGCTGACGACCAGCAAGGCGTGGGCCACCATGACCGACCTGGAGAGGCGGCTGGTCACCTCCGGGGCCGTCGCCGAGGGCAACCAGGTGACGCTCCGCGACATGGGCCCCACCTGGCGCTCCTCGGTGGACACGATCCAGCCGCAGCTGCTGCAGCTCCTCAGCCTCCGGCTCGACAACGTCGCCACGATCGGCGACAGCCACGCCCGTACGCTCTTCGTGATCTTCGTCAGCGTCAGCGCCGTGGGCCTGCTCGCCTTCTTCCTGGTCTTCTTCACCAGCTGGCGCCTCACCGCCGTTCTTCGCCGGCGCATCCTGCACCTGCGCCGGGAAGCCCAGGAGCTCCAGGAGCGCCTGCCCGACGTGGTCGCCCGGCTGGAGCGCGGCGAGGACGTCGACGTGGACGCGGAGGTCCACGTGGTCGAGCCGACCCCGGACGAGCTCGGCGAGCTCGGGCAGGCCCTCAATCTGGCCAGCCACAGCGCTGTCCTCACCGCCGTGCGGCAGGCCGAACAGCACCGCGGCTTCCAGCGCATGCTCCAGCGCATCGCCCGCCGTACCCAGATCCTCATCGGCCTTCAGCTGAAGAAGCTGGACGAGCTGGAGCGCAGGCACGAGGACCCCGAGGTGCTGGAGGGCCTGTTCGACCTCGACCATCTCACCGCGCGGCTGCGCCGCTACGAGGAGAACCTGGTCATCCTCGGCGGCGGTCAGCCGCAGCGTCGCTGGCGCAAGCCGGTACGTCTGCTCGACGTCCTGCGCGCCGCGCAGGGCGAGGTCCAGGACTACCGGCGGATCTCGATCGAGGTCACGGGTGAGCCCTGGGTGGCCGAGCGGGCGGTGGGACCGCTGGTCCACGTCCTGGCCGAGCTCATGGAGAACGCCACCGCCTTCTCCAAGCCGCCGACCCCCGTCGAGGTGCGGGCCGCACTGGTCAGCCGGGGCCTCGCCGTGGAGATCGAGGACCGCGGCCTCGGCATGGAGCCCGAGCAGTACGCCGCCGCCAACGCCCTGATGCAGTCGCCGCCGCAGCTCGATGTGATGACCCACGCCGACGACGTGCGTCTCGGCCTGTACGTGGTCGCCCGCCTCTCCGCGGGCCTGGGCCTCCAGGTGGAGCTGCGGCCGTCGGCCTTCGGCGGCACCCGTGTCGTCGTGCTGCTCCCGGAGCCGCTGGTCGTGGACCGCCCCCGCGCGGTACCCGAGCCGGCCGCCACGCCACGCCATGACGTCCCCCAGGAGTCCGCCGATCCGCGGCCGCACCCGCGGGAAGAGCAACCCCACCCGCAGGAAGGCACGCCCGGTCCCCGCCCGTCCCACGGGGGCGCGCCGTTGCCGACCCGCTCCAGGGGACGCGCGATGGCGTACGTGACGGCACCCGGCGCCGCATCACCGGATCGGGACGACGCGCCCCCGCCGTCCGACCGCCGGCCGCTGCCCCAGCGGGTGCGCCAGGCCAGCCTGGTCACCGAGCTCAAGGTCCCGGTGGACAGGGAGGAACAGGCCGACCAGGGGACCTGGCCCGCCCGCGAGCAGCCCGGCCGATCCAGTGCCATGATCGGTGCGTTCCAGAGGCAGTCCCGCAGGCGCCGGACCGGTGACGACGACGCCCCCCAGCCCCGGCCGAACGGGTCCGCCGAGCCCAGTGCCCCTACGACGGAAGATCGATGATGACGCAGCGAACCACCGCCACCGACGCAGACCTGGACTGGCTCCTGGACGGCCTGGTCGATCAGGTCGCGGGCACCCGGCACGCCATCGTGCTGTCCGACGACGGCCTGGTGATCAGCCGGTCCCGGACCATCGAACGCTCGGACGCCGAACGCCTCGCCGCGATCGCCACCGGGCAGCAGAGCCTGGCGCGGGGTGTCGGGCAGCTCTTCGACGGCGGACCGGTGCACCAGGTCATCATCGAGATGGCCGACCTGTGGCTGTTCATCACGGCCGCGGGCCGCGGCACCCATCTGGCCGTGGTCGCCTCGCAGGAGGTCGACGCCGAGCTGATGTCCGTCGCGATGCACACCCTGATCCAGCAGGTCGGCCAGAAGCTGGGAACCGACGCGCGTCCCCCGCAGGCCGATGACGCGAGGAGACGCGGATGAGGCACTGGACGGAGGGCTTCGACGACGAAGACGCCGACGAGCCCCTTGTCCGTCCCTATACGATCACCGGCGGACGAACCACGCCCGAGCGGGACGACCTCACGCTGATCACCCTGGTGACGGCGATCTCCGCGGTGCCCTCGGAGGCCGGGCAGGAGCTGCGCGGGATGCAGCCGGAGCACCGCACCATTCTCGCTCTGTGCAGGCGGCCCCTGGCGGTGGCCGAGGTCGCCTCCGCGCTGGACCTCCCGGTGTCGGTCACCAAGATCCTCATCGGTGACCTGATCGAGGCGGGTCAGATGCGGTCCCGGCCACCTCTGGCGTTCGCGCAGGCGGGTGGCCTTCCCGGCATGACGATCCTTGAGGCGGTGAGGGATGGGTTACGCAACCTCTGACCACGGGGACGCCGCTCCCCTGGCGGTGAAGATCCTGATCGCCGGTGGTTTCGGCGTCGGGAAGACGACCCTGGTCGGCGCGGTGAGCGAGGTCGCCCCGCTGCGTACCGAGGAGTACCTGACCCACGCCAGCGTCGGCGTGGACGACCTCGAAGGGGTGAGCGGCAAGACCACCACCACCGTCGCGCTCGACTTCGGGCGCATCACGATCAACCGGGAGCTCGTCCTCTACCTGTTCGGCACCCCCGGGCAGGAGCGCTTCTGGTTCATGTGGAACGACCTCGTCAACGGCGCCATGGGCGCGGTCGTCCTGGTCGACACCCGCCGGCTGGACGTGAGCTTCGCGTCGATCGACTTCTTCGAGAGCCGCGGCATCCCCTTCGTCGTCGGGGTCAACTGCTTCCACGGTGTCAGGGACCGGACACAGGAGGAGATCCGCAAGGCGCTCGATCTCGATCCACAGGTGCCGCTGGTGCTCTGTGACGCCCGCGACCGGATGGCGGGCCGAGACGTGCTGCTGGCGCTCATCGACCATCTGATGGCCGCCCACGCCCGCACCGCGCCGCATCCGGTGTCCTGACGGGGCAAGGTCGCGAAGGAGGCCGTGGCCCGCGAGGATGAGGGGATGCGGACACTGGTTCTGGGTGGTACGAGGTTCCTGTCGAGGCAGATCGCCCGGCAGGCGCGCGATCGCGGGCACGAGGTGGTGTGCGCGGCGCGCGGACTCTCGGGCGAGCCGCCACCGGGGGTCGAGCTCGTCCGGGTCGACCGGAACGAGGACGGCGGGCTGGCGCCGCTGGAGGGAACGTTCGACCTCGTCATAGACGTCGCCAGGCATCCGAGCGTGCTGCGGCGGGCCGTCGCGGAGCTGGCGGGCCGTGCCGGTCACTGGACGTTCGTGTCGTCGTGCAGCGTCTACTCCGACACCGGGGAGGCCAACCAGGTGCTGCACGAGCCGCTGCCCGCCGACGCGGACGAGAACGACCCGGAGAACTACGGGCCGGCCAAGGTCGCGTGCGAGCGGATCGCCGGCGATGGGGCGCTCCTGGTGCGGGCCGGGCTGATCGTGGGCCCGGAGGACCAGTCCGACCGGTTCACCTACTGGGTCGACCGGCTGGCGCGTGGCGGGCCGGTGCTCGCCCCCGGGTCGCCCGGCGAGCTCGTCCAGCTCGTCGACGTGCGCGATCTGGCCGCCTGGACGATCGAGGCGGCGGAGAAGGGGCTTGCCGGGCCGTACGATGCGATCTCCATGCCCTTCAGCAGGGGCGACCTGCTGGCGGAGATCGCGGAGGGTCTGCAGGTGCGGCCCGATCTGATCTGGGCCGGTCAGGACTTCCTCCTCGATCACCAGGTGCAGCCGTGGATGGGGCCGCGGTCGCTGCCGTTGTGGCTGCCGTTGCCGGAGTACGCGGGCTTCATGACCCGTGACACCTCCGCCACGCTGGTCGCCGGCCTGAAGATCCGCCCGGTCGCCGACACGGCCCGCGACACGCTCGCGTGGCAGCGCGAGTCCGGCCACACCGTGAGCCGTTCCGGCCTCACCGCCGCCGAGGAGTCCGAGCTCGTCCGGATGTTCGAGGCCGAAGGTCAGGGCTCGTTGAGGTAGGCGAGCACGGCGAGAACGCGGCGGTTGCTGCTGTCGTCGTCGACGATGCCGAGCTTGCCGAACAGGGAGGTGGTGTACTTGCTGATGGCGCTCTCGCTGAGGAAGAGCCGCTGCCCGATGGCCTGGTTGGACAGCCCCTCGGCCATGAGGCTGAGCACGGAGTGTTCGCGTTCGGTGAGCCGGTCGAGCCGTCGGGTCGAGGATCCGCTGGACAGCAGCTTGGCGATGACGGCCGGGTCCATGGCGGTCCCGCCGGCGGCGACGCGTTCGAGGGCGTCGACGAACTGGTCGGCGTCGAACACGCTCTCCTTGAGGAGATAGCCGATGCCGCCGGCGCCGTCGGCCAGGAGCTCGCGGGCGTAGAGCTGCTCGACGTGCTGGGAAAGGATCAGGACCGGCAGTCCGGGCAGCTCGCCGCGGGCGGCGAGAGCCGCCCGCAGGCCCTCGTCCGACTGGGTCGGCGGCATGCGGACGTCGATGACGGACACGTCCGGCCGCCACCTGCGCAGCGCGTCGAGCGTCTCGGGCCCGGTGGTGGCCGTCGCCACCACCTCGTGCCCGTACGCCTGGAGGAGACGGACCATCCCGTCGCGCAGGAGGTAGAGGTCTTCGGCTACAACGATTCGCATGGCACCACCATTCTCGCGCGGGTCGGGCCGCCCTCCGGGCTGGTGATGTCCAGGGCGCCGTCGAACACCGCGAGGCGGCGGTGCAGCCCCGCCAGTCCGCCGCCGGCCCGTACACCGGCCCCACCCCGGCCGTCGTCCTCGACGTCGACGACGATGCGGGCGCCGTCCTGGGCGATGGAGACGCGCGCCCGGGTCGCATGGGCGTGCTTGAGCGCGTTGGTCAGCAGCTCGGCGACGCCGAAGTACAGGGCGGACTCGATCGGCGGGTCCAGGCGCAGCCGGACGTCGGCGCTGACGGTCGCCTCCAGCGGGCTGTCCAGGGCGAGGGCGCGAACGGCGTCGACGAGCCCTCGCTCGTTCAGCACCGGCGGGTTGATTCCCCTGACCAGCTCGCGCAGCTCGGTCAGTGACGTGGAGGCGGTGACCCGGGCGTCCCGCATCAGCGCCATGGCCTGGTCGGGGTCGGTCTTCATCAGCTTCTCCGCGGTCGCCAGGGCCAGCCCGAGCGCGACCAGGCGTGCCTGCGCCCCGTCGTGCAGGTCCCGCTCGATCCGGCGGATCTCGGCGGCCTGGGCGACCGTCGTGTCCGCGCGCTGGGCCGTCAGCTCGTCGACCCGCCCGGCCAGCGTCATCGCGGGCGTCGCGCCCAGGAAGCGGACGGCCACCGGCTCGACGACCCGCCACGCGTACGGGGCCCCGGCGATGGCCACGGCCAGGCCGAGCACCCCGGCAAGACGCGCGGGAAGCGTCGGCTGGGACAACCCGAGGACCGCCGCCACGGCTCCGGCCGGGGGGACAGCCGCGATCAGGCCCATGGTGACGGGTGCGACCGCCGTGAACCGCAGGTCACGCCGGGTGGCTGGATCGCTCCACCAGAGCCGCATCCGCTGGTCCTGGCGAGCGTCCCGGTCGGTGCGCTCGTAGGAGTACCCGTTCCACCAGTAACCGGTGGACATCCGGGTCACCGGCCCGGCCTGCCGGTATCCGGCGGGAACGACGGTGCCCGTCCACTTCTCGACAAGGGAGCGGACCATCCGGCACACCGGGCGGGACAGGGCGAGCGTGCCGATGCACGCCCACAGGAACGGCACTGCCGCCGTCCACGGGTTGCCGCCCCACCACCACAACCACAGCGCCACGGCGACGGCCCACACGGCCGGCACCAGCATGGCGACGACCACCACGACGCAGGCTCGCGCGAACCCCACGCAGGCACCCGCCACCCACGACCTCAGCTGTCGCATACCCTTCGTTCTCCTCCGGTACGGCTTGGTATGTCCTACTGTGCACCGCCCGGAGCCCGGTCCTCGCCGGGTCGGCCCCGAAGTGGGCCTGGCCCCACCCTCCCGTACGGCCAGGCCGATACCGCCCCATCCCCGACGCCCCGCTTCGCTCAAGGGAGATGTGGCCAAGGGGACATTGACTGGCTACGGGCCGTTACGTACGTTCAGGGTGCTCGTCGGCCGGCATCGCCAGGAGGCGGTCATGACAGCACGGTCCAGCACCACGTCGCCCTGGCCGGAGCTTCCCTCCGGCCCGCTCGGCGGCCCCTCTCCCGAACTGGTCCGCAGGCTCGCCGAGGCTCCGATGGAGCTCGTCACCATGCCGAGCGGGGACCGGGTACCCATGATCGTCAGGTACGACGACGTCCGTGCCGTGCTCACCTCGCCGGCCGGCAGCCGCAACCTGCGGGCGCCCGGCCTTCCCAGAATGGTCAGCGGCACCGCTCTGGAAGACGACCCGTCGGCGCTGATCAACCAGGACCCGCCGGAGCACACGCGCTACCGCCGCATCCTGCAGGGCACGTTCACGCCCCGGCACATCGAGCGCTGGCGGCCTCGCGCGGCGGCGATCGCCGACGAGCTGATCGACGCGGCCGGCCAGGAGTTCGACGTGGTCGCCGATTTCGCCCTGCAACTGCCCGCGCGGGTGATCTGCGAGATGCTCGGCGTCCCGATGGACCGGTTCGAGCAGTTCAGGGGCTGGACGGAGATGTTCCTGTCCACGTCCGAGGCGAGTGCCCAGGCCAGAGGAGAGGGGTTCGCCGCGTTCATGGCCTACGCCGGCGAGCTGATCGCGGAGCACCGGGCCAGGCCGGGCGACGACCTCATCGACCTGCTCATCGCGGCTCGGGACGAGGGCGACAGGCTGAGTGAGGCGGAGCTGACCCACATGGTCTTCACGCTGATCATGGCCGGGCACGAGACCACCGCGTCGATCATCATCCGGGGCACGTTCCGGCTGCTGTGCCATCCTGAGCAGTACGCGCACCTGGCGGCCCGGCACGAGCTCGTGGAGCCGGCGGTGGAGGAGATCCTGCGCTGCGAAGGTCCCGGGGGCAACGGCCTGCTCCGGGTGCTCACCGAGGACGTCGAGCTGCCCAGCGGCGTGATCCCGAAAGGCTCCGTCGTCCTGCCCAACCCCACCGGCGCGAACCACGATCCGGCGGCCTTCGACGACTCGCTGCGGTTCGACATCCAGAGGTTCGCCGGGACGGTGCCCAACCCGCACCTGGCGTTCGGCCACGGGCCCCACTACTGCCTGGGGGCGAACCTGGCCAGGATGGAGCTGCAGGAAGCCTTCCGCGCCCTGGTGACGCGGTTGCCCACCCTCCGCCCCCAGGAGGACCTGTCGACGATCCGCTGGACCGACGACGGACTGATCCATCGCCCCGTCCGGCTCCCGGTCAAGGGCGGCTGAGGCGCGCCCACCCGCACCGGGAGGGCGCGCCCCGTCGTCCCTCACGGGCCCGGCGGGCGGCGACGTCACGGCAGGAACGTGGCGGCCTTGACCTTGTGCAGGTGGATCACCACGTCGTAGGAGGCGCCGAGGGAGGCCTGGACCGCCTGGTCGGGCGACCAGAAGCCGCCGCCGATGAGGCGGGTGGGGCGGGGCCGGGCGAGCCAGGCGCGGGCGGCCGGGGAGGCGGTGCGGGTGTCGAGGATGAAGTCGCGGTGGCGGACCCGGTCCAGGACGTACTCGTTGTACTCCGCTCCGGCGGCCGGCACCGAGCCCTTGCAGGTCAGGGGCCGCTCGGCGGGACGCGAGCCCTCCGGCCGGCGTCGGCGATCGCGGCGGGGCTGACGGCGGCGGTGACGGCGAGGCCGAGGACCAGCGCGCCACCCAGGGTCTTGCTCTTCATGATGGTCTTCCGATACGTGAGTGGGTGTCGTTGACGGGCCTCAGCCTCGTCGGGAGCGCTGACAGCCCGGCGACAGCCCACTGACGATGACGGGTTCCGGCCACGGCCTCAGGAGGTCGTGAGGATGACGAGTCGCTGGGTGGCCCGGGTCATCGCGACATAGCGGTCGACCGCCCCTTCGATGCCCTCGCCGAACGCCTCCGGGTCGACGAGGACGACCAGGTCGAACTCGAGTCCCTTCGACAGCTCCGGGGTCAGCGACCGGACGCGGGACGTCGAGCGGAACGTGGGATCGCCGATGACGCAGGCGATCCCTTCGGCATGGGCGGCGAGCCAGGTGTCGAGGATCGAGTCCAGCTCCGAAGCTGATCCGTGTACGACGGGAACGCCGCTGACGCGGATGGAGGTCGGCACGTTGGCGTCCGGGAGCACGGCCCGGATGACCGGCTCGGCCTCAGTCATGATCTCTTCCGGGGTCCGGTAGTTGATGGTCAGGGAGGCCAGGTCGATCCGGTCCAGCCCGATCCGCTTGAGCCGGTCCTGCCACGACTCCGTGAACCCGTGCCTGGCCTGGGCGCGGTCCCCGACGACGGTGAAGCTCCGGGACGGGCAGCGGAGCAGCAGCATCTGCCACTCCGCGTCGGTCAGCTCCTGAGCCTCGTCCACGACGATGTGCGCGAACGGGCCGGCGAGCAGGTCCGGTTCGGTGCGGTTCGGTGCGGCCTCGTCGACCAGGGCGTCCTGCATGTCCTGTACGCGCAGCATCGTCACCGCGCCTTCACCGTCGTCATCGGCCGCGAGCAGGTTGTCGATGACCTTGGCTCTCTCCTCGCGCTCGGCGGCGACAGAGGCGGCGTGCCGGCGCTTACGTCGTGACGCCTCCGGGTCCCCGAGCCGCTGCCGTGCCGCGTCCAGGATCGGCAGGTCGGACACCGTCCAGCCCTGGGCGTCCTCGCGCTGCAGCGCCCGAACCTCGTCGGGGCCGAGCCAGGGAGCGCACATCCGCAGGTAGGCGGGCACCGACCAGAGATCTCCCACGAGGTCGGCCGCCTCGATCAGCGGCCACGCGCGGTTGAAGACCGTGAGCAGCTCCCTGTTCCGCAGCAGCGACTTGCGGAGCAGGGGAGCCGAGACTTCTTCGTCGCTCTCGTGCTTGTCCATCAGGATCGTGAGCAGCTCCTCCCAGATCTGGTCGCGCGCGTCGTTGTGCGGCGTACCGGGGTCCGGCGCCTCGAACGCCTCGGCCCAGTCGTCGACGCTCAGCCAGATGTCGGACCAGGGGGTCGTGACCGTCATCCCCGTGGTGGGCGGGTTCTCGTAGAACCGCACGGCCGGCTCGACCGCCTTCACCAGGTCCGCGGACGACTTCAGCCGGGCCACGTCGGGGTCGGTCTCGACCGCCGCCGCGGCGCCCTCGGCGACGAGGTCCCGCAGGGTGCAGGTCTGCACGCCCTCCTCGCCGAGGCTGGGGAGGACGTCGGAGACGTAGTTCAGGTAGGGCTGGTGCGGGCCGACGAAGAGCACGCCGCCCCGGTGGTGGCCGAGGCGAGGGTCGGAGTAGAGGAGGTAGGCGGAGCGGTGCAGGGCGACGACGGTCTTCCCCGTACCCGGGCCGCCGTCGACGACGAGAGCGCCGCGGGAGCCCGCGCGGATGATGGCGTCCTGGTCGGCCTGGATGGTGCCGAGCACGTCCCGCATCCGGGCCGACCGGTTGCCGCCCAGGCTGGCGATGAAGGCGGACTGGTCGTCGAGCGCGGCGTGGCCCTCGAACCCGTCCGCGGTGAACACCTCGTCCCAGTAGTCGCTGATCCGGCCGCGGGTCCAGCGATACCTGCGACGGCTGGTCAGACCCATCGGGTTGGCGTGGGTGGCTCCGAAGAACGGCTCGGCCGCGGGGGAGCGCCAGTCGAGCAGCAGCCGGCGACCCGCGCTGTCCGTGAGGCCGAGCCGTCCGATGTAGACGGGCTCGGGGTCGTCCGCGCTGACCATGTGTCCGAGGCACAGGTCCAGCCCGAAGCGACGCAGGGCGCGCAGGCGAGCGGTCAGCCGGTGGATCTCCAGGTCCCGGTCCAACGCCTGCCGGCCCAGGCCGCCGGGCGCCCTGCGCTCGGCGTCGAGGCGGCCGGACAGGTCGGCGATCGACTGCTCAAGGCTCTCGGCGATGGCGGCGAAGTGCCGCTCGTCGCCCGCGATCAAGGCCGGGTCGGCCTTGGGGGAGAGGTGGTCGGGAAGGTCGAACGCGCTGGTGGTCACGGAATTCACTTTCTTCAGCTCTGGTGCGGCAGCTTGGCGGCCGTCGTCGTTCCGCCGGTGCGGATCGTGCCGGCCCGTTTCCGCAGGCCGTGGCTCAGGTCAGCGATTGTGCGGCATGACCGGGGTCTTGCCGCAAGCCCCTCGGTGCGCTATAGGTTGAGAGTGGAAAGGCGCGGACATTCCCCTTTCCCTTCTCCGCTTTCCCTTCTTCCGGTTTCCTTTTCCGGAGTCTTCCCGCTGGCCCAGGCCCTGGCGGTACTTTCTGGGACCTCTGACGAGCGAGCTTGACGATTGACAAAGGCGGCGGCGTACGGCATCCTGGAAATGCGACCGGAGTGATGGGTCTGCGTGAGCGTGGACAAATTCAATTAGAGCGAGTACGCTCATGCCTCCACGCTGCTTTTTTTTGACGACCCGCTCCGCTCGCTCACGTTGCGAGGTTGTCTGGCGTGCGTGTAGTCAGTCCGCCGCGAGCCCTCGGAAGGACATCTGTTGGCAGCCTCGCGCAACGCCTCCGCCG
>NZ_JBFAHO010000069.1:0-24898 GCF_040654215.1 Nonomuraea sp. NPDC050733
GGGCGGCGGCGCCGCCCGGCGCACCGGACGGCCTGGACCCGCCGGACGGCATGGGTGCGCCGGACGGCCTGGGTGCGCCGGTCGGCCTGGAGGTGTCGGCGACGTTCGTGGGGCGGCGCTCCTACAGTCGCTTCGACGTCGAGGACGCCGTCGGGGCCGGTCTGTCGCGGGCGCTCGGGATGCCGTACCACTCGCGGGCGGGCGGCGTGGCGCTGCCGCCCGGCGCGGTGCCGTGGCGGGTGACCATCGAGGGCGACCAGGCGGTCATCGCCGTGCGGCTGGGCGAGCGGCCGCTGCACCGCCGGCCGTACAAGGCGAGCTCGATCCCCGGCACCCTGCACCCGCCGCTGGCCGCCGCCATGGCCGTCCTCGCGGGCCTCGGCCGGCCCCCTGCGGGCGGAGCCTCACCCGGAAGCGGGGCGGGGCCGGTGGTGCTGGACCCGTGCTGCGGGGCGGGCACGACGCTGGCCGAGGCCGGGCTGCTCGCGCCGCGGGCCCGCCTGGCCGGGGCCGACCGCTCCCCCGTCTCCGTGCGGGCCGCCGCCGCGAACACCGCACGCGCCGGGGTGAGGGCGGCGCTGGCCGTCGCCGACGCGGGACGGCTGCCGCTGCCCTCACGGAGCGTGGACCGGGTGCTGGTGAACCCGCCGTGGGGCCGCCAGGTCGCCGCCTCCGGCCTGCTGGCGCGCGACGGCGGGCTGCTGTGGCGGGAGGTCCGCCGCGTGCTGGCCTCCGGCGGGCTGGCGGTGGCGTTGATGGACGGGGTGCCCGAGGGCTTCCGCGTCGAGCGGGTGGTCGAGGTCTCCCTGTCCGGCAGGCACCCGGCCATCGCGGTGCTCAGCGTGCCCCGGCGGCGCCGCTGAGACAGGCCGGTCAGGAGGCGGGGCCGAGCCAGTCCAGGATGAGGCGGTTGACCTCCTCCGGGCGCTCCAGGTGGAGGAAGTGGCCGGCCCCGGCCACCTCCTCGGCCCGGGAGCCCGCCGGCAGGTGGTCCGGCGCGTCCTTGACCACACCGGCCCCGAGGCAGCCGTCCCCGCTCCCGTGCAGGTAGAGGATCGGCCCCGTCGTGGGCTCCGGGTCCGGGTGACGGCCCGAGGGCGGAGTGGTGCCGAGCATGGCCCGGTAGTAGCCGATGGCCGCCGCCAGGTTGCCCGGCCGGCCGAGGCTGCGGTGGACGAACTCCAGGTCGCGCCGCGCGTCGTACCCGGGCGACCAGTCCGCCCAGAGCCCTTCCAGGAAGCCGGGCTCGGCGGCGGCGGTCTCGGCCAGCCCGGTCTGGAAGAGGAAGACGTAGAAGGAGCGCTTGAGCTGCTCGTACGAGAAGAACGAGGTGAGCATCGCGCCGGGGGGCGGGACCGCCAGGGTCACGGACCGGCGGAAGCGCCCGCCGAGCCCGTACACGGGGAAGGCGCCCCAGTCGTGCCCGATGACCACGGCGTCGTCGCCCCCGCCGAGCTCCTCGTGCAGGGCGGCCACGTCGGCGGCCAGCGCGGCGCCCTCGTAGGCCCCGTCGGCCGGGATCTCGGTCGGCGCGTAGCCGCGCATGAACGGCGCCACCGCCCGGTAGCCGCGGCCGGCCAGCGCCGGCATGAGGTGCCGCCAGGTGTGCGCGGTGTCGGGGAACCCGTGCAGGCACAGCGCCAGCGGTCCCTCCCCCACGGCAAGATACGCGAACTCCACCCCGTTGGCGTGGATTGTCCTGATCTCCATGACTGCGAAACCTAGCATTCGCTTGCCCGGGGACGCCCGGGGGACACACTCAGTAGGCGTAGCGCAGGTGCTTGACGCCGTTGATGAAGTTCGACAGCAGGTAGTCGGGCTCGCCCACGGCCCTGATGTCGGGCAGCCGGGTGAACAGCTCCCGGAACATCACGGTCATCTCCCGGCGCGCCAGGTGGGCGCCCAGACAGTGGTGCGGGCCCGGCCCGCCGAACCCGACGTGCGGGTTGGGGTCGCGGGTGATGTCGAAGACGTCGGGGTCGCGGAAGACGGCCTCGTCGCGGTTGGCGGAGTTGTAGAACAGCAGCACCTTGTCGCCCTCGCGGTAGCGCATGCCGTTCATGACGTGCTCACGCGTGACCGTGCGGCGGAACTGGATCACCGGCGTGGAGTAGCGGATCATCTCGTCGCACGCCTTGCCGATGAGGCCCTCGAAGTTCTCGGTCAGCAGCCGCCGCTGGTCGGGGTGGTCGGTGAGGAGCTTGAGCCCGTGCGTGATGGCGTTGCGGGTGGTCTCGCTGCCGGCCACCACGAGCAGGATGAAGAACGAGCCCAGCTCCTGGGAGCTGAGCCGCTCCTCGCCGTTGACGAGCAGGCTGACCAGGTCGCCGGTCGGCCGCTTGCGCCGCTCGTCGCCGAGGCGGGCGGCCAGCCGGTTCAGCGAGTAGCCGGCGTGGATGAGCCGGGCCAGCCCGCGCGCCACGTTGAAGCGGCTGAGCTCGGTGCCGACGCCGGTGTACTCGGGGTCGGCGTTGCCGAGGATGACGTTGGTGCGGCGCAGCACCAGGTCGTGCAGCTCCGGCGGGACGCCCATCATGTCGCAGATGACGCGGACGGGCAGCCTGGCGGCGACCTGGGCGACGAAGTCGCCCGGCCCCTCCTTGACCGCCTGATCCACGATCTCGGCGGCGGCCCGCTCCAGGTCCTCCTCCATCTTGGCCAGGACGCGGGGGGTGAAGGCGCGGGAGACGATGCGGCGCAGCCGGGCGTGCTTCGGGTCGTCCATGTTGATCATCGAGCCGAAGTAGACGGCCAGCCAGCGCGGCATGTCGGGGATGCTGTTGGAGCACGGCTCGCTGCTGAACACCTCGGGGGTGCGGCTGGCCTCCACCACGTCGGCGTGCCGCACGAGCGCGTAGTATCCGGCGCCGCTCTTGATGAACGGCAGCGGCTGCTCCGGCACGAACACGGGCCGGTCGAGGGCGCGCATCCGCCGGAAGGTCTCCTGGCGGTGGGCCCGGGGCAGCGCCCAGAACGGCATCTGCGACAGGTCCATGTCGGCGGAGATCGTCATGAGAGCAAAGCCTTGTGCAAGTGGTCACTTACGTCAAGGCGTTACGTCAGGCGGGACCCGCCAGGATCAGATCCGCGGCCTTCTCCCCGATCATTATGGCGGGAGCGTGGGTGTGGCCGCGATTGAGGGACGGCATGATCGAGGCGTCGGCGACCCGGAGCCCCTCGACGCCGCGCACCCGCAGCTGGGGGTCCACCACCGACGCCTCGTCCGCGCCCATCCGGCAGGTGCCCACCGGGTGGTAGAGCGTCTCGCCGCGCTCGCGCACCCACCGGGCGAGCTCCTCGTCGCTCTCCTGGCCGTCGTAGGGCGGCATCGGCCCGTCGGCGTACGGGCGCATGGCGGTGGTGGCGAAGATCTGCTTGGCCGTCCTCAGCCCGGCGACCAGCCGCTTGACGTCGGCCTCCTTGGCCAGATAGCCGGGGTCGATGACCACGTCGCGCCCGTTGAGCCCGACGCGGCCGCGGCTCTCGGGCTGGAGCAGCACCACGCCGACGGTCATGGCGTGGCCGGTCGGCGGGGTGAGCCCGTGGTCGACGAACGGGCCCGGCGCGAAGATCAGCTCGATGTCCGGCGCCGGCTCCTCCGGCGAGGTGCGCACGAACGCGACCGCCTCGCCCACGTTCGTGGTGAGCATGCCGGAGCGCAGCACGAGGTAGCGCAGCACGTTGCCGACGGACTCGGCCTTGGTGAGCGTCACCGGCTGCCGGCACCGGACGAACACCCCGGACGACAGGTGGTCCTGGAGGTTCTTGCCGACCTCCGGCAGGTCGCGCACCACGGTCACGCCGGCGTCGCGCAGCTCACCGGCCGCGCCCACCCCCGAGCGCATGAGCAGGTACGGCGAGCCGACCGTGCCCGCGGCCAGGATGACCTCGCGACGGGCCCGGACCTGGGCGCCGCCGTCATGCTCGATCCCGGTGGCGCGCACGCCGTCGAACACCACCCGGTCCACGGTCGCGCCCGTGATGACGGTCAGGTTGGGCCGCTTGAGCGCGGGCCGCAGGTAGGCGTCGGCGGCGCTCCACCGGCGGCCCCGGCGCTGGGTGACGGGGGTGGGGCCGTAGCCCTCGCTGGAGGGGCCGTTCACCTCGGGCAGCCTGGTCAGGCCCAGCTCCTCGCAGGCCCCGAGGAAGGCGGCCGTGGTGACGTTGGGGCTGCGCAGCTCGGAGACGTACAGGGGGCCGTCCGTGCCGTACACGCCGCCCTCGTTGCCGCCGACGCGGTGCTCGGCCCGGTGGAAGTACGGCAGGACGTCGTCGTAGGACCAGCCGGGGACACCCCACTGGTCGTAGTCGAGCCGGCCGCCGCGCACCCACATCTGCGCGTTGATCGACGACGAACCGCCGAGCACCCTGCCCCTCGGCCAGTACAGCTCACGGCCGGACATCTCGGGCTGTTTGGCGGTGGAGTAGTTCCAGTCGTAGGCGGTCTTGAACAGCTTCGCGAAGGCCGCCGGCATGCGGATCTCCAGCTTGTCGTCCGGGCCGCCCGCCTCGACCAGCGCCACGCTCACCCCTGGGTCGGCCGTCAGCCGGCCGGCCAGCACGCATCCCGCCGACCCTGCGCCGACGATCACGTAGTCGTACTCCATGGCTCCTCCGCAGGGCTGAGTGACGTGGTACTTGCTTACTCCAGTCAGCCGGAGCCGTCCATATCCACTTTTGACTGCTCCCCCGGCCTGAAGACGGGGGATTCCTGGCTCACGCTGCCTGACCGTCCAGCGGACGGTCAGGTCTCACGCGATCAGCACCAACCGGGTTCAGACCAGCCCGGACCAACATGACGCGGGCGGAGTTCTTGTCTCTGGGACAGACGGCTCCGCAGGCGGCACAGGTGTAGGTACGTTCGGAGAGAGGTAGTGCGTGCTTGGCTCTCGCTCCGCACTGTGCGCAGTCCCTGGTGGTGTGCGCGGGGTTGACGAGCCACAGGGTGCGGCCATGTTTGCGGGCCATCTCGATCAGGGCGTGCTTGGTCGCGCCGATGGCCGCATCAGCGGCCTTGCGCGCCATGCTGGACTTGGCCAGGAACCTCGGCCGGAAGTCCTCCACCGCGATCACGTCATGGTCGCCGACGACTTTCCTGGCCCACTTGCGACCGGTGTCCTGGCGCTGGTGGGCGATCTTCTTGTACTGCTTGGCGCGCAGCTTCTTCGCCTCGCGATAGCCCTTCGAGCCCGGCTGTCCTCGGGGTGGCCTGCGGCGGGCCATCATCCGATCGTAGCGGGCCAGCTTGGCCTGGGCTTTCCTGCCGTGCTCGGCATGCGGCAGGTCATGGTCATCACTAGTGGTGGTGGCGACCTGTGTCACGCCCCAGTCGATGCCGATCGCCTGCCCTGTGGCGGGCAGCGGTCCGCCCTGGGCAGGGACGACGAACGAGGAGTACCAGTGGCCCAGACTGTCCCGAAAGACGCGCACGCTGGATGGGGCGGCGGGCAGGTCACGAGACCACACCACGGTCACGATGATGTTCCCGGCCAGGTGCAGGCGCCCGTCCTTGAGGCGGAAGCCGCGCCGCGTGTAGTTCAGGCTCGGATCGGCCAGGTCCTTCTTCTTGAAGCGGGGCATCCCGGCCCGCTGCCGGACGGGCAGCCGACCGGTGATGTCCTTGACTGCCTTGGCGCGGGACCTGGCGAAGTCACGGATGATCTGCTGCTGCGGCACCGACGCCCCCTCCGCGAGCCATCCGTGCTCAGCCCGCCAGCCGGTCAGCATCTTGTCGAGCTGGGCCGGGCCACAGCTCTGCGGGTCTTCTGGGTGGGTCTTGTTGTGCAGGTGCGCCGTCTTGGACGTGGCGACGCACTGGTTCCACACCCAGCGGCAGCGATCCCACTCACCCAGTAAGGCAGCCTGGGCGACCGGCGACACGCGAAGCCGGTAGGTGTATCGGGCGTGCCCGGCACCCTCACCCGAAAACTCCGCCGCCTTCATGACCGCCCAATCTACCGAGGAGGGAGGACAGAGATGGGGCGTTCGCTGCGTCAGACGCCGGATCGCTTAAGCGGCGAGTTCTCCTCACCGGGCGGCAGAAGGGAGCCCGTCGTGTCGGGACGGCCACGTGCTTGGCCGGAGATTCACGAGATGAACGCGCGAGTGACCCGCCCACGCTAGCTCATCCTTCGACCTCATCTTCAGCACGAGGCCTTGGAGCCCGTCCGCCGCGAGCAACGCACCGACGAGTGGAAGAGGCGATACAACAGAGTCCTTCAGGCCGGAGCGCCTTCTGAGATAATCCGTGACCCTTGCTACCTACCGGTCGGTATGCCGTCCTGCGAAGATGTCCGCGACGTCGCGTAGGCCGCGTAGAGGGAGGAAGGCGACATGCTCAATCTGTCGGTCGTGCTTGAGGACAGCGCCAGGAACAACCCGGACGGCACCGCCCTGGTCTTCGGCGACATGCGCCTGCCGTACTCGATGGTCGAGACGATCGCCAACCAGGTCGCCAACCTGCTGGTGTCGCGCGGCATCGGCCGCGGGGACAAGGTGGCGCTGGCCTGCCCCAACCTGCCGTACTTCCCGTTCGTCTACTTCGGCATCCTCAAGGCCGGGGCCGCCGTCGTGCCGCTGAACGTGCTGCTCCAGGACCGGGAGATCGCCTACCACCTCGACGACAGCGACGCCAGGGCGCTGTTCTGCTTCGAGGGCACGCCCGAGCTGCCGCTCGGCGAGCGGGGCCGGGCCGGGTTCGAGGCCGCCGAGGGCTGCGAGCACTTCTTCGCGCTGCCCGCCACGCCGCTCGCCACCGAGTCGCCGTACGGCGAGTCGATCTGGGCGGCCCTCGACGGGATGGCCGGCACGTTCGAGACCGCGGCGACCGCCCCCGACGACACCGCGGTGATCCTCTACACCTCGGGCACCACCGGGCAGCCCAAGGGCGCCGAGCTCAGCCACCAGAACATGCTGATGAACACCATGGTGTGCGACCAGATGTTCGAGCGCGAGGCCGAGGGCGACGTGTACCTGGCGGTGCTGCCGCTGTTCCACTCGTTCGGCCAGACGGTGGTCATGAACGTCGGCTTCCGGCGGCGCGCGGCGGTGGTGCTCATGCCGCGCTTCGAGCCGGGCGAGGCGCTGGAGCTCATGCGCCGGGAGGGCGTCACGTTCTTCGCGGGCGTGCCGACGATGTACTGGGCGCTGCTCACCACGTTCCACGCGGGCGGCGGCGAGGTGCCGAGCCGGCTGCGGACGGCGGTGGCCGGCGGCTCCTCCTCGCCGGTGGAGGTGCTGAAGGACTTCGAGCGCACCTTCGGCGTCGGCATCCTGGAGGGGTACGGCCTGTCGGAGACCTCGCCCGTGGCCAGCTTCAACCAGCCGGGCCGCCCGGCCAAGGCCGGGACGGTCGGCACGCCGATCTGGGGCGTGGAGATGCGGCTCGTCGACGGCGAGTGGAAGACGGTCGAGGACGAGGGGCCCGGCGAGATCGCGATCCGCGGTCACAACGTGATGAAGGGCTACTACGGCCGGCCGGAGGCGACGGCCGAGGTGCTGCGCGACGGCTGGTTCCGCACCGGCGACATCGCCACCCGTGACGCCGACGGCTACTACGCGATCATCGACCGGGCCAAGGACATGATCATCCGGGGCGGTTTCAACGTCTACCCGAGGGAGCTGGAGGAGGTACTGCTGACGCACGAGGCGGTCTCGCTGGCGGCGGTCGTGGGCGTGCCCCACGAGTCGCACGGCGAGGAGGTCAAGGCGTACGTCATCCGCACCCCGGACGCGACGGTCACCGAGGCCGAGCTGATCGCCTGGTGCAGGGCGAACATGGCGGGCTACAAGTACCCGCGCATCGTGGAGTTCAGGGACACGCTGCCCATGACGGCCACCGGCAAGATCCTCAAGCGCGAGCTGCGCTGACGCCTCCGGTCACAGCAGGCCGCTCTTGTAGAAGATGCTCACCTTCCGGGCCCCGGAAGCGCCCGAGGCGAGGCCGAGGGCGAGCCGGGGCCTGCCGGAGGCCAGCTGGACCGCCATGCCCTCCGGCTCGCGGTAGTCCAGCGACTTGCCGGCCTGGGTCAGCGCCCGCTGCACCTTGCGGCCGGTCCGCAGGTCGACGCAGGTGATGTGGGTGTTGCCCGGAGCCGGGTTGGACGCGCCGTAGGCGTCGCCGTCCAGCAGGTAGAGGTAGTCGCCGTAGGAGGCGTAGCCCTGGAAGGTGCCCAGGCCGGCCGGCTGGGCGATGTCGTGCGAGGGGGTCCGCGAGCCCGACTTGACCGCCTGCAGCGGGAAGACCGCGTAGCGGAAGCCGCCGTTCTTGCGATAGCGCATGACGAGCCGGCCGGTGGAGGGGTCGATGGCGCAGGTGGTGTTGGTCGCGCCGGAGACGGGGGCGTACCGGGTCACGCCACCGGACGTGGGTGTGATCGTCCTGCCGGGGACGAAGGCGAACCTGGCCAGCCGGTTGCCCCAGGCGTTGGCGCCGTCGGCGACCGCGCTGGTCTCGGTCCACAGGAAGGCCGATCCGCCCGACGGCTCGACGCCGATCTGCACGCCGTGCCCGAAACCCATGAGGTACATGTGCCCGAGCACCGCGCCGCCGAGGCTGAGCTTGGTCAGGCACAGGTGGCCCGCCGCCGCGCTGCCGGCCCCGTTCTTGACCTGCACGGCGTAGATGTGGCCGTGGGCGTTGTCGAAGGCGAACGACTGCAGGACCGTCTCGTCGCGCAGCGCCTTCTTCCAGATCAGGCCCGTGGCGGGCGCCGCCAGGTCGAACCGGCCGGCGGACGCCACGGCGGCCCTTCCGCCGAGCACCGTCGTGGCGGCGGCCCCGGCGCCCGCCACGAGCAGGCCCCTCCTGGTCATGGATGGCGACATCTCGGCAACGCTCCTCTTAGGTGACGACGACGAGTGCAACACCCTAGTGGGTGATCTCACCGTGGTAGACACGTGCCATGAGTTCACCCACCGCCCAGCGCCTGGGCGTCGTGCCGTCCGCGTTCGCCGTGGAGCACCTGCCGCACGCGACCTTCCCCGAGGACGACGAGTGGATCGCGCTGGTCCGGGCTCCGGAGGGGCTGACCGTCGTCCGCGAGGCGTGGCGAGGGGGCACCGGGGAGCGCTGGATCGGCCTGTACGGTGACGCGAGCGCCCATGACCTGGACGTCCCGGGCATGCTGGCGGCGGTCGTCGGGCCCTTGGCCGAGGCGGCGATCCCGGTCTTCGTCGCCTCCACCTTCCACGCCGACCTCGTCCTCGTGCCGGAGGCGAGGGTAGAGGAGGCCGTGGCCGTCCTCGAAGGCGCGGGACACCGGGTGGACACCCGGCACCTGCGCTCCTGAGCCGCGCTAGGAGGGCCGGTCTCAGCGATCTCGGCCGTGAAGGGGCGCGGGGCGGAGCGGCCCCGCGCCCTTCCGGATCAGGGCCAGTCGCGGGCCGGGCGCAGCGGCACGCCGGAGCGGCCGTCCTTGTCCAGCTTGACGCCCAGCACCTGGTGGAGCTGGACCTTGTTGCGCTCGAAGCCGACGATGCAGCCCGCCATGTACAGCGCCCACACCCGGGCGGTGCCCATGCCGACCTCCTCGACCGCGTCGGCCCAGTTGGCGTCGAGGTTGTCGCACCAGTGGCGCAGCGTCTTGGCGTAGTGCTCGCGCAGGTTCTCCTCGTGGCGGATCTCGAAGCCGAGGTCCTCCATCTGCCGGATCAGCCAGCCGACCGACTCCAGCTCGCCGTCGGGGAAGACGTAGCGGTTGATGAAGCCGCCCTTGTTGAAGGTCTTCTCCGCGCCCGTCGGCCGGGTGATGCAGTGGTTGAGCAGCCGGCCGCCCGGCTTGAGCTTGCCGTACAGGAACTCGAAGTAGGCCGGGACGTTGTCCTTGCCGATGTGCTCGGTCAGGCCGATGGAGCTGACCGCGTCGAAGCCGCTCTCGCTGACGTCGCGGTAGTCCATGTGACGGACCTCGCACAGGTCCTGCAGCCCTGCCTCGGCGATGGCCCGCTGCGCCCACTCGGCCTGCTGCTTGCTGAGCGTCACGCCGAGTGCCTTGACTCCGTAGTGCTTGGCGGCGTGCATGACCATGCCGCCCCAGCCGCAGCCGACGTCGAGCAGTCGCATGCCCGGCTGGAGGCCGAGCTTGCGCGCCACCAGGTCGAACTTGGCGTACTGCGCCTCCTCGAGGGTGGAGGAGTCGCCGGGGAACACGGCGCAGGTGTAGGCCATGGACGGGCCGAGCACCCACTCGTAGAAGCGGTTGGAGACGTCGTAGTGGTGGTGGATGGCCTCGGCGTCGCGCTGCTTGGCGTGCCGCGAGCCCAGCCGGGCCAGCCTGCTCTGCCGCATCTCCTGCGGGGGCGGCGGCACCCGCATGAGCAGCGGCTTGACACCGAGCGCACGGACCGCGGCGATCTTCTCCGACGTGGTCAGGTCGTTGGTCGTGATGTTCCACATGCGATCGAGCAGGGTGTACATGTCGCCGTGGAGGTCGAGGTGCCCCGAGACGTAGGCCCTGGCCAGGCCCAGCTCGCCCGGCGCCTGCGCGAGGTAGGCCACCGCGATCGGGGACTTGACCTCCAGGCAGAGGTCGGCCCCGTCCGGCCCCGCCTTGCTCCCGTCGTACGCCCGGAAGGCGACCTTCGCCTCAGAGCCGACGATCTTCTCGAAGATGCTTGCCAGAGCCATCTCTCACCTTCCCCGCACACACTTGTCGTACAGGTCCAGCAGGCGCCCGTCCCGGTCGTATTCCCGTTTGACCGGCCAGTACGCACTGCCGTTGTACAACTCCCAGAACTGCTCGCGGGCGTAGAAGGACGTCGAGTAGAGCGACTTGTGCCCGTCGAGGTCGTGCACGGAGCTCTCGATGAGCCGGTTGTAGTAGCCGTCGAACCGTCCCCGCGGCAGCGGAACCATCCCCCAGAACCCGAAGTTCACGTACAGCCGGCCCGGCTCCAGGGGGTAGAGGGGCCAGCGGGACGAGGCCCGCAGCGGGCACATCCAGACCGGCGTCATGCCGACCTGGTCGTAGAAGAAGTCGAGGAACTCGGCGCCCCGCTCGACCGGCACCTCGACGTCCTGGATGACAGACTCCTGCACGGGCCGGCCGGCCCAGCGGTCGATCCGCGCGGTCACGCCGTGCCGGCGGTCGAGCGCGACGAGCCGGCGGTAGACGTCGGAGCGCATCCAGCGGCGCGGCATGAGCGAGCGCACGACGGGCTGCTGCACGCCGAAGGCGCGCGAGCACCAGAACCAGTCGGTGTCCCAGCGCCACAGGTAGTCGCGGATCGTCAGCCAGTCGCGCTGGCGGTTGCGGATCGACTGGTAGTAGATGCGCATCCCGGTGTAGTCGGAGACGTACGGGGCGCGCTCGGCGAAGCGGCCGAGCGTGATGTACATCTCCTGCGGGGTGAAGAACACGCCGTCGACGAAGTCGACCGGCTCCCCCTCGTGCTCCATGCTCTCGCAGATCTCCTGCATGGCGAGCATGCACTTGTCGGCGTCGGTGAACGGCACGTGCGTGAGCCGGACGTACGGCTGGACCGGCTTGAGCCTGATCTTGATGCGCAGCGCGTAGCCGAGCGTGCCGTAGGAGTTCGGGAAGGAGCGGAACAGGTCGCGGTGCTCGTTGTCGTCGCGGGCCACGACGACGCGCCCGTCGCCGGTGAGGATCTCCAGCTCCTCGACCGACTCGTGCGGCAGCCCGTCGCGGAAGCTGGTGGACTCGATGCCGAGGCCGGTGACCGCGCCGCCGAGCGTGATGGTCTTGAGCTGCGGCACGACGTACGGCATGAGGCCGTGCGGCAGCGTGGCGTCGACCAGGTGCTCGTACGTGGTCATGCCCTGGACCTCGGCCGTCATCGTCTCCGGGTCGACGCTGATGACCTCGTCCAGGTCGCGCGCGGACAGCTTCGCCGTCCTCCCCGAGTCGCGGAACCTGAAGAGGTTGGAGGTGGCCTTGGCCAGCCGGGGCGCCGCGCCGCCGGGGATCTCCGCGTAGGACCGCTGGATCTGCTCTACTGCCCGTCGGTGTGTCGACATCGTCGTCGTCACCTCAAGCACCCCCTTGAGCTGGTAGAGATCGTCCGTAAGAAGGTATCTCCCGACTTCGATGTCGAACAGACCGGGGTCGTTAAAGACTCGAAAACTGTTCATCGCGCCAGGTGGGTCGCCCGGATTCAGGGCTGACGACCTGGCTTCCTGCGGATCGTCGGGGAAACACCGTTCAGCACGTTCGTCACCGGACGTCCGTCGAGGGCTGCCGTGAGGTTGGCGAGGACGGCCTCCAGCAGCCGGCCGGTGGACCCGGGGGTGACGCCCGCGACGTGCGGCGACAGCAGGACGCGGGGCAGCTCGCGCAGCGGGTCGCCGGCGGGCAGCGGCTCGGTCTCGAACACGTCGAGGGCCGCCCCGCCGAGGTGCCCGTCGCGCAGCGCCCCGGCCAGCGCGTCCTGGTCGACGACGCCGCCGCGGGCCGCGTTGACCAGCAGGGCGCCGGGCTTCATGCGCCGGGGGTCGACGAGGCCGCGCGTCCCGTCCGCGAGCGCGATGACCACGATGAGCACGTCGGAGCCGGCCACCAGCGTCTCCAGGTCCACGTGACCGGGCTCGTCGCGGGGCGTGCGCGTCCAGTACGACACCTCGCAGCCGAAGGCCCGGAACAGCCGGGCGCAGGCCGCCCCGATCGGGCCGAACCCCACGATGCCGACCCGCCTGCCGCCCAGCTCGCCCGGCTGGAGCGACTGCTGGGGCCAGCCGCCCGCGCGGACGGCGGCGTCGGCCTCGGCCAGCCGCCGCACCAGGGCGAGCGCGGCGGCGACGCACCACTCGGCGACGGCCACGGCGCTGACGCCCGCGGTGTTGGCCAGGGGGACGCCCGCGGCGGCCAGCGCGGCCGCGTCGTGGCCGTCGACCCCGACGGACGGCTGCTGCACGAACGCCAGCCGGGGCGCCGCCGCGACCGCCTCCGCGTCGAGCGCCAGCTCCGCCGTCCAGTCGCCGACCACGATCTCGGCCTCCGGCAGGGCGGCCAGCAGCGCCGCGCGGTCACGGGAGGCGGGCACCCGCACCTCTACCCGCTCGCCCAGCGGGGCCATCAGGCCGCGCAACGCGTCCTCGGGGAGCGGGGGCAGGGCGAGGAGGTTCCAGGGCGTCATGCCCCCACGGTAAAGCTGCCGATCACCTGCCGCATCAGCCTGGCGCTGCGGGCCCACTGAGCCTCGGCGACCGTCCACGACAGGATGTAGGTCCTGTCGCCGGCGGTGACCGCCCGCCGCAGTTCCCGGTACCGCACACCCTCGCGGGCCCACGGCATGTCGGACTCGGGGCCCGCCGTGTAGACGAACTGGCACTCGACGGCCCGGACGCCGTGGTGCAGGACCGTCCGGCGGCCGGCGGCCCGCACGTCCGGGGCGCCCTGCCGGAGCGTCTCCTCGGCGTCCTCGATGAGCTGGCCGGCGTCGCGCTGGACGTAGACGGTCTCGATGCCGACGTGCGCGGCCCCGTCGCGGCGGGTCCACTCGGTGAGGGCCTCCTTGCGCGCGCCCCTCCAGCCGGCCGGGCGGGCGATCGACCAGCCCTCGGGCGAGGTCCAGGCCCGCGTGACGGGCGCGGTGCGGGTGGGGGACGGCGTGGGCGTGGCGCTGGGGGTGGCGGCCGGGGTGGGCGTGGACCCGGTCGTGGTGGCGCTCGCGCTGGGCAGGGGGCTGGTGGCGGCGCGCTGGGCGATGTTGGAGGTGCCCTCGGCGGGGGGCACGAGGTTCAGGTAGGCGACCGTGCCGCCCGCGAGGACCAGCACCGCGGCCGCGGCCGCCGCCAGCAGCGTGCGGCTGGAGCGGCGGGGCGCGGCCTCGTCCGGGACGTCCATGTCCGCCCCGGCGGGACGCGAGTTGACGACCTCGGCGAGCAGCCGGTCGGCCTCCTCGGCGCCCATCCGCTCGTGCGGCTCCTTGCGCAGCAGGCCCTTGAGGACCGGGTGCATCGCCGGCGGGATGCGGCGGTAGTCGGGCTCCTCGTTGAGCAGGGCGTTGAGCGTGGCCATCGGCTCGCCCCGCTCGAACGGCGAGCGGCCCACGAGCGTGGCGTACAGCGTGGCGCCGAGCGACCACAGGTCGGAGGGCGGCCCGGCCTCGGCGGCGCGCACCCGCTCCGGCGCGAGGAAGCTCGGGGACCCGGTGACCATGCCGGTGCTGGTCAGTGAGGAGTCGCCCTCGGCCGTGGCGATGCCGAAGTCGGTGAGCACGGCGCGGCCGTCGTCGGCGAGCAGGATGTTGCTCGGCTTGACGTCGCGGTGCAGGATCCCGGCCTCGTGCGCGGCGCGCAGGGCGGACAGCACCTGCCGGCCCACGTCAGCCGCCTGCCGGATGGGCAGCGCGCCCGTGGTGGCGACGACCTGCTCGACCGAGGGATGCCGGACCAGCTCCATGATGATCCAGGGGCGGCCGTCCTCCTCGACGACGTCGTAGACGGCGACGACCGACGGGTGGTTGAGCCGCGCCGCGGTCCTGGCCTCCCGAGCCGTCCTGAGGAGCTGGCGCTCCTGGTCGGCGCGCGGCAGCCCTTCGGGCAGCAGCACTTCCTTGATCGCGATCTGCCGGTTGAGCAGCGTGTCGCGACCTTCCCAGACGACTCCCATGCCGCCGCGACCCAGCTCGCGGAGCAACTGGTAACGCCTGGCGATCAGCGGCGTGCTTTCCGAAACCATGTCCTACCCCTGTAGACCACCCGATCAGTGGGCAAGTTTCCCATACCTGACCTTGCTTCGCCGGAAGGTCGGAAAGGTGGCTTGCGACAGCTCGCCGAATGTTGTTCTACTGGGGTGTTCCGCAGACGTCGGGCGCAGCCGCGCCCATGGAGGAGAGTCCCATGTCCGAAGGCCGTCAGGGACCGCTCGCGGGCGTGCGCGTGCTGGAGCTCGCCGGGCTCGCCCCCGGGCCGTTCGCCGGCATGATGCTCGCCGACCACGGCGCCGAGGTGCTGCGGATCGACCGGGTGGCCGCCGTCTCGGACCTCCCGCGCGCCGATGTCATGGACCGCGGCAAGCGCACGATCGGGCTGGATCTCAAGTCGCCCGAGGGCGTGGCCGCGCTCAAGGAGCTGGCCCGGGGCGCGGACGCGGTCATCGAGGTGTTCCGGCCGGGCGTCGCCGAGCGGCTCGGCATCGGCCCCGCCGACCTGCACGCCGTCAACGAGCGGCTCGTCTACGGCCGGATGACCGGCTGGGGCCAGGACGGACCCCTGGCCGCCACCGCCGGGCACGACATCGACTACATCGCCATCGCCGGCGTGCTGTCACAGCTCGGCCGCGCGGACCAGCCGCCGACGCCGCCGGTCAACATCCTCGGGGACTTCGCGGGCGGGGGCCTCATGCTCGCCTACGGCATCCTGCTCGCCCTGGTCGAGCGCCAGCGCACCGGCAAGGGGCGGGTGATCGACGCCGCCATGGTGGACGGGGCCGCGCTGCTGTTCGCGATGTTCTACAACGCCGCGCAGAGCGGCTCCTGGGGGCCGCGCGGCACCAACCTGATCGACACCGGCGCCCCCATGTACGACACGTACGAGACGGCCGACGGGGGCCATCTCGCGGTGGGGGCCCTGGAGTCGAAGTTCTGGGAGGAGTTGCTGGCCCGCATGGGCCTCGCCGGCGCCCCGGACCTGCCCGACCGCGGCGACCGGGCCCAGTGGCCGGCGCTCAGGGCCCGGCTGGCCGAGGAGTTCCGCAAGCGGACACGGGCGGAGTGGGAGGCCGTCTTCGCGGGGTCGGACGCCTGCGTCTCGCCGGTGCTGTCGATGGCGGAGGCGGCCGGGCACCCGCACAACGTGGCACGCGGCACGTTCACCGAGGCCAACGGGGTCGTCCAGCCCGTGCCCGCGCCCCGCCTGCTCGGCGCGCCGGAGCCGGACCTGTCGCCGGCCACGCGGCTGGAGGACCTGTCGTCGTGGGGCATCCCGGCCGAGACCGCCGCCAAGCTGCGCGCCCAGGGCGTCCTGGCCTGACCCCGAGGCCCCCGCTAGATCGAGATGTAGAGGTCGGCCCCCTCCGGGTGGTGGACCTCCAGGTCCGTCGTGAACGCCCGCGCCGGGGCCGCCCCCGAGTCGGTGTGCGCCCACACCCGCTGCCACGCCTCCACGATGGCCTGCGGCATCGGCCCGCGCGCCTCGAAGCGCAGCGTCTTGGCCGCCGGCACGCGCACCGCGACCATGCCCTCGGGCAGCCGCACCACCGTGCGCACCCCGGTGCCCACGATCTGCGTGTAGGCCCCGTTGTGGTCGCTCTCGTAGTCGGTGAGCACGGCGTACAGGTTCTCGTCGACCCGTCCGGGCACGTGCGCGAACGCCCCCGGCGCGCCGGCCCGCCTCCACAGCGCGGGCAGGCTCGCCCTCGCCGGGTCCATCTCGTCGGCGTTCGTGGTGCGGATGGCGAAGCCGACGACGATCAGCTCGTCGCGGTCCGTGATCTCCACTGGGACCCTCCTCCCCCTCGGGTGTCCGGGCCGATCATAAGCCCCCGCGAACGGGGAAAACCCCTGGAAAGCCCTGTCACCGCATAAGATGGACGAACGTGAGATTTCTCAACGGCATCGAGCCGCACCACGACCTCACCTACAGCGATGTTTTCATGGTTCCGTCGCGCTCATCGGTCGGATCGCGGCTCGCGGTCGACCTGTCGACCTCCGACGGCACGGGCACGACCATCCCGATCGTCGTCGCCAACATGACCGCCGTCGCGGGCCGCCGCATGGCCGAGACCATCGCGCGGCGCGGCGGCGTCGCGGTGATCCCTCAGGACATCCCCATCGACGTCGTCGCCGACGTCGTCGACTGGGTGAAGAAGCGCGACCTCGTGCACGACACGCCGCTCACGCTCACCCCGCACGACACCGTCGGCGAGGCGCTGCAACTGCTGCCCAAGCGGGCGCACGGCGCGGTCATCGTCGTCGACTGGGACAACCGCCCGGTCGGCGTGGTCACCGACGCCGACTGCCAGGGCGTCGACATGTACACGCAGCTCTCGCAGGTGATGTCGAGCGAGCTGCTGACGCTGCCCGCCGGGCTGGAGCCGCGCGCCGCTTTCGAGCGGCTGCACGAGGGCCGCCACCGGCTGGCCCCCATCGTGGACGGCGACGGCCGCCTCCTCGGCATCCTGACCCGGACGGGCGCCCTGCGCGCCACGCTCTACAAGCCCGCGCTCGACGCCTCGGGCCGGCTGCGCGTGGCCGCCGCCGTGGGCGTCAACGGCGACGTCGCCGCCAGGGCCAAGGAGCTGATGGAGGCCGGGATCGACTGCCTGGTCGTGGACACCGCCCACGGCCACCAGGACAAGATGATCTCCGCGCTGCGGGCCGTGCGGGCGCTCGACCCGGGCGTGCCCGTGGCCGCCGGCAACGTCGTGACGGCCGAGGGCGTGCGCGACCTCGTCGAGGCCGGGGCCGACATCCTCAAGGTGGGCGTCGGGCCGGGCGCCATGTGCACGACCCGGATGATGACCGGCGTCGGCCGGCCGCAGTTCTCGGCGGTGCTCGAATGCTCCACCGAGGCGCGCCGGCTCGGCCGCCACGTGTGGGCCGACGGCGGCGTGCGCCACCCGCGCGACGTGGCCCTCGCCCTGGCCGCCGGGGCGGCCAACGTGATGATCGGCTCGTGGTTCGCCGGCACGTACGAGTCGCCCGGGGACACGCGCACCGACGCCGACGGGCGCAAGTACAAGGAGAACTTCGGCATGGCCTCCGCCCGCGCCGTGCGGCTGCGCACGGCCGAGGACAGCCCGTTCGACCGGGCCAGGAAGGCGCTGTTCGAGGAGGGCATCTCCACCTCGCGCATGTACCTGGACCCGCGCCGGCCGAGCGTGGAGGACCAGGTGGACGCGATCGTGGCGGGGCTGCGGTCCGCGTGCACGTACGCGGGGGCCACGACGCTGGAGGAGTTCCACGAGCGGGCCGTGGTGGGCATCCAGGGCTCCTCCGGATACGCGGAGGGCATGCCGCTGCACCAGAGCTGGTGAGCCCTGGTTCAGATGCGGCGCCAGCCGCCGGCGGCGTGGATGCCGCCGTCCACGTGGAGCGTCGTGCCGGTGACGAAGCGGGACAGGTCGCCGGCCAGGAACACCGCGGCCGCCGCCGCGTCGGCGGGCTCGCCCAGGCGGCCCAGGGGCGGCAGCCGTACGGGCTCGAACGGCGGCGCGCCGTGGCGGGCCGGGTCGCCGGGCCGGGCGGCGCGGACGGTCTCGCGCATGGCCAGCTCGCCCTCCGTGGGCAGGGCGTCGGGGGCGATGGCGTTGACGCGGACGCCCCTGGGCGCCAGCTCCAGGGCGAGCGACCTGGTCAGGCTCTCCACCGCCGCCTTCATCGCCGCGTAGATCGCGAACCCCGGCGCCGCCTGGTGGGCCTCGCTGGACGTCACGTTGATGATCGACGCCCCCTCGCCCATCATCGGCAGCAACCGCCGGATCATGGCGGTGACCTGGGTGAAGTTCTCCTCGATGAGGGTGCGCTCGCCGCGCTCGGACGTGCCGGCGAACGGGGCGTGGAACGTGCCGCCCGCGTTGTTGACCAGGACGTCCACCCTCCCCCACCGCTCACGTACGGCACCGGCGAACACCTCGGCGGACACCGGGTCGCGCACGTCCAGCGTCATCGCGAGGTCGCCGCCGGGCGGCGTGACGCGGTCGCACACCGCCACCTCCGCGCCGAACGCCGCGAACGCCTCGGCGATCGCGCGGCCCAGCCCGCGCGCCCCGCCGGTCACCACGGCGACGCGCCCGGTGAGCAGGATCCCGTCGGGTGAAAGGGCGGCCATGGACGTCGACGATATCCCGAGCGCATAGAGTCGTCGGGTTGTCCGTTCACAAGGTCAACACCAGCATCAGCCATCGTCAACAGGAGCACTTCGTGGCACTCGAGAAGCCGGAAATCGACTTCCCGGAGGGCGAGCCGCCCGCCGACCTGGAGATCGTCGACATCGTCGAGGGGGACGGCCCCGAGGCCAAGCCCGGCCAGAACGTCAGCGTCCACTACGTGGGCGTCGCCTTCTCGACCGGTGAGGAGTTCGACGCGTCGTGGAACCGCGGCCAGGCGTTCGAGTTCCCGCTGGGCGGCGGCCGGGTCATCGCCGGCTGGGACCGCGGGGTCGCGGGCATGAAGGTGGGCGGCCGGCGCAAGCTCGTCATCCCGCCGCACCTCGGTTACGGGAACAGCGGCGCCGGCAGCCGTATCAAGCCGGGAGAGACGCTCATCTTCGTGGTGGATCTCCTGGGCGTGCGCTAGCCGTCGCGGGCAGGTGGAGCGGCCGGGTCTCCCAAGGCCCGGCCGCCCCGCTTCGCGGCTGAATCGATGCACCCCGAGGTGGGGAAATGTCGGTGTCGTGAGGCACCATAGGCGGTGTGCTACTGATCGACGTGGTGCGGGTCTCGGAGGCGGTGACGCGGACATCGGCGCGCCTGGGCAAGATCGGCCACCTGGCCGAGCTGCTCGGCAGGGTGGGCCCCGGCGAGGCGGAGATCGCGATCTCCTACCTGTCCGGCGAGCTGCCCCAACGCCAGATCGGTGTCGGCTGGCGCACCCTTCAGGACCTGCCGCAGCCCAAGCTCGCCGCCACGGCCACGCTGGCCGGCGTCGACACGCGGCTGAGCGCGATCAAGGGCGTGTCCGGGCAGGGCTCGCAGGCGGCCCGCAAGGCGCTGGTCGACGAGCTGTTCGCGGGGCTGACGAGCCAGGAGCAGTCGTTCATGCTGCGGCTGCTCAGCGGTGAGCTGCGGCAGGGCGCCCTCGACGGCGTGATGATCGAGGCGGTCGCCAAGGCGTCCGGCGCGCCCTCGGCCGACGTGCGGCGGGCGCTGACGCTGCGCGGCTCGCTGCCCGCCGTGGGGGCGGCCGCCCTCGCCGGCGGGGCCGACGCGCTGCGGGGGTTCCGGCTGGGGGTGGGGCGCGCGGTGTCGCCCATGCTGGCCGGCAGCGCGCCCAACGTCGCCGCCGCCCTGGCCAAGGCGGGCGCGCCCGCCGCGCTGGAGTGGAAGCTCGACGGCATACGCGTGCAGGCGCACCGGTCGGGCTCGGACGTCAGGGTGTTCACCCGCACGCTCGACGACATCACCCCGCAGGTTCCGGAGCTGGTCGAGGCCGTGCTGGGCCTCCCGGTGGACGACGTGGTGCTCGACGGCGAGGTGATCGCGCTGCGCCCGGACGGGCGGCCGCACCCGTTCCAGGTGACCGCGAGCCGGGCCACGAGCAAGCTCGACGTGGCGCGGCTGGCCGAGCAGACGCCGCTGAGCGTGTTCTTCTTCGACGCGCTGCGGGTCGGCGGCGAGGACCTGCTCGACCTGCCGTACGAGCGCAGGCAGGAGGCGCTGAGCGGCACGGTGCCGCCGGCGTTGCTCACCCCACGCCTGGTCACGGGCGACGTGGCCGAGGCTGAGCGATTCTTCGCCGACGTGGTCAGGGCCGGGCACGAGGGCCTGGTCGTCAAGTCGCTCACCTCCCCCTACGCCGCGGGCCGCCGGGGCGCGGGGTGGGTGAAGGTGAAGCCGCGGCACACGCTCGACCTCGTCGTCCTGGCCGCCGAGTGGGGGCACGGGCGGCGCCAGGGCAAGCTGTCCAACCTGCACCTGGGGGCCCGCGACGCGGAGGGCGGGTTCGTGATGCTCGGCAAGACGTTCAAAGGGCTGACGGACGAGCTGCTGGCCTGGCAGACGGAGCGATTCCTGGAGCTGGCGGAGGGCCCGACCGACGCGTGGATGGTGACGCTGCGGCCCGAGCTGGTGGTGGAGATCGCCTTCGACGGGGTGCAGCGCTCGCCCCGCTATCCGGGCGGCATGGCGCTGCGCTTCGCCCGCGTCCTGCGCTACCGCCCCGACAAGCGGGCGCAGGACGCCGACACGGTGGAGACGGTCCGCTCCCTCATGCTGTGACGCGACCTCCGGCCGCCGTCACATGCCGGGGATGACGATGTCGCCGCCCCAGCCGCGGAAGGTGTAGGTGCCGAGCTTGCGCACCTTGCCGGTGGTGACGTCCACGGCATACGCGGCCTCCCCCAGCCGGGGCACCTCGCCCGGCTTCCAACGGCTCTGGACGATCTGGCTGACCACCACCTCGGTGGCCGCGCGCCAGTGTCCGATCCGCCACGGGGAGAACCCCGCGGACGCGTCGCGGAACTTCGCCCTGCCCAGCACCTCTCCGGTCGTCGCGTCCAGGGTGACGAGCGTGTCGGGCCGCGACTGGCCGACGCCCTTACGGGACGCCCCAGGACGGTCCAGATAGGCCACGGTGCGCCCGTCGGGAGCCAGGGGGCTCAGCGATTCCTCGATGGAGCCGGTGAAGGGCCGCACCCGGCCGTCCTCCAACAGGCCGTACCGCAACCGGTCGTTTTGGACGATCACCCGGTCACCGCCGCGCGCCACGGTCATCGGCTGCCACCCCTGTGGCACGTCCGTGACCCGGCCCGTCTCCATGTCGACGACCGCCGGTAGCCGGCCGTTCAGGACGAGGTAGCGGCCCTCGGGCGAAAGGGTGACGAACAGTCCGTTCTTCACCATCTCCTCGCGTGACACCGTCTGCGGGCTGAGCCAGACCTGCCCGCTCACCAGGTCCCGGACCGCGAACCTCTCCTCCTCGGCGCTGTAGTACGCGATCCGGCGGCCGTCCGAGGTGATCACCAGGGGGGCGGCGGTGTTCATGTAGTTCGCCTTGGTCTGGTCGAGGTAGACGCTCGCCGCCTCCGGCATCCGGTACGTCCGGCCGTCGCGGGTCACCACTCTCCACTGCACGCAGTCCCGGCCGGCGAAGGAGGCCCCCTTGCCGGGACTCCACTTCTCCCCGCACCAGTCGTAGTAGGCGTGGCTCAGGGGGCCCACGCCGGAGGCGGGCAGCGTGTCCTTGGCGGGGGCCTCGTGGACGACCGTGGCCGTCCGGTCGCCCCGGACCTGGCCCTCCAGGCCGTACCAGGTGAGCGTGCCGGCGAGGCACACCGCCAGCCCGCCCGCGGCGAGGGCGGTCCGGCGGCGTCTGCGCGTGGCGCGCCCGGCGGCGACGGCGCGGCGCACGTCCACGGTCGTCGGCGGCTGCTCCTCGGCCGCCAGCGTGTCGAACAGGTCCTTGGTGTCCATCAGCGCTCTTCCGTGTGCGTCAGGTGCGGGTACGGCACGTGGGAGTAGGACGGCCCGAGCTTCTCGCGCAGGGCGGCCAGGCCGCGGGCGGTCTGGCTCTTGACGGTTCCGGTGCTGCACCCCAGCACCTGAGCGGTCTGCACGACGCTCAGGTCGCAGTGGAAACGCAGCACGAGCGTGGCCCGCTGGCGCGGCGGCACGGCCGCCAGCGCGCGGCGCAGGTCCAGGGCGAGGTCACGGTCGTCTCTTTCCGCCAGGTCGGCGGGCGGCGCGTGGGTCACCCGTACGCGGGAGAACCAGCCGCCCCGCTGCTCGGCGAGGAAGACGCGCACGAGGATCACGCGGACGTACGCGTCGAGGTCGTCGGCGGCGCGGGCTCGCCGCCACTTGACGTACAGCCGCGTGATGGCGGTCTGCACCAGGTCGTCGGCCCGGTGCCAGTCCTGGCACAGCAGGTACGCCACCCGGCGTAACCAGGGCAGGCGCCCGCTCACGTAGGCGGTGTACTCGTCATCGGGGCTCATCGGGCTCCCAGGGCGGTCCCGGGGGGATTGCTTTCACGCCCACCTGATGCGCCGGGCGTGGCGCAGGGTTGCACCGTATCCGGAAATATCCGGCCGGGCCGGGATTGCGAACCACCCCGGGACCGACTTCGGAGGCAGACAGCCGGGGGCGGGGAGCCGGGGGGCTGCCGGCCAACCGCCGAAGACGCGAGCCCGCCGTGCGCATTCGGCGTTGACGGTTCGCCGTTTGATTAACGTGCCAGCGCGAAATCTTTTGCCATATCTGCTATTTCCGCTTTCTCGGTTTTCGGCTGATTGCGGGGCGCCGCGCCGAGCGGGGCACGTCAGAGGACCCAGCCAAGCACCACGAGCCAGTCACCGAATGCGACTTCACCCCAACACGACGTCGGCCGAGGACGTACACGCGGCCCAGATCGGCCGCAGTCGCAGCAGATCGATCGCCGGAGCCGCACGCCCCCAGATCACCAACCGATGGTGGCCGCGGCACGCCCGGTGGATCATCCGCCAGGCCGGCCATAGCCACGGAAGTAAAGGATCAAGAGGCCACACGAAGCCGACAACACAAAGAAAAGATCAAAAGGCGCTTCAACTGCGCATATGCCAGTGATCAATACTTCACAGCAATCTTGACCACAGAGTGGGATATATCACTAAGCCCGCATTAACTTGCCTTTACCTGGCCTTGGTCGCATATCTTCGTCCACGCCGCGGGGCTCACCGCCCTGCCCGCGGGATCGGCCGACGTGTGCCCCTCACCCCATCCCCCCGTCCGCCCTTCCCTGTCCTGTCCCCTACCTAGGACCGTGGTTCCCCTTGGGTCAGCACTCCCAGAAGCCCCACTCCGCGCACCCCCTGAGCCGGCTGACGGCTCCCGGTAGGCGTCGCTGGACCACCGTGGCCGCCGGTGCCGCCCTCCTGGCCGCCGCGTCCACCACCGCGTGGGCCGTCTCCGACGACGAGCCGTCCACCGCCGCGACCCTCGCCTCGGACGCCTCCGCCGCCACGACGACGAGCACCCCGGCTGCCCTCACCCCCACCGCCACCACGCCGGACGCTCCGACCTCGGCCACCCGTACCGGGGCCGCTCCCGTCCCGGCCGCGACGCCGTCGTCCACAGCGCCGTCCACCCTGAAATCCCCGCGTACGTCCGCGGCCAAGCCCCCGGCACCCGCCAAGCCCGAGACGCAGGCGAAGCCGAGGACCGCCGCGGCGCCCGTCGCGGAGGCCAGGACGAAGGCGACCAAGGCCAAGACCGTGACGGCCCCCAAGCACACGTCCAAGAAGAAGGTCGTGGCCTCGGGTACGTGCGGCGCCTCCTACTACGCCGAGGGCCAGATGACGGCCAGCGGCGAGCGGTTCAACCCGTCGGCGATGACCGCCGCCCACAAGACGCTCCCCATGGGCAGTCGCGTCCGCGTCACGAACCCCCGCAACGGCGACTCGGTCACGGTGCGCATCAACGACCGCGGCCCGTACGTGGGCGGCCGCTGCCTCGACCTGTCCCGCGCCGCCTTCGCCGCCATCGGCAACACGGGGGCGGGCGTGATGCGGGTCAAGTACGAGGTCCTGGCCCGCTGACGTGTCGGGTCGGCGCGCCAGTCCCGCAGCTCTACAAGCCGTCCGAGGCGGTCCACGGCAGTTGCTCGCCCTTGCGCTGGTCGTCGCTCTTCCAGGACTGAAAGGACAACGTCTCTCTGGCGCTTCCTCGGGGATGCGCCAGAGAGACGTGTCCGAACGACACCAGTTGCTCAAGAAGAAATGTACTTCTTTCCCGGCCGCTACAAGGTCATGGCGCTACAGTGGCGCCTTATTTCCATTCGGTGGTGCACCAGCTGTAGCGCCAGGTCCTCCGGTTGACCTGACAGGCCTTGAAATCGATCCGGTTGGCCGTCCTTTGGAACCAGCCCTTGATTAGTTTCGCATTACCTTTGCCGCAGGCAACCCACTGCGTCCGGTTGCTGTAGACCTTGCCGTCCATCCGGACGAGCGCGCCGATGCATTCCGGGGTTGACCGGGTGTCGCGGACCACGGCATTGATGTAGAGCGCATAGGGCGCTGGGGCATGCCACCACACCCTGCCTTCGAACACGCCAGGGACACCGCTTCGATTGAAGCCCTTTCGGGCCTGTGCCTTGAAGCTGCGGCCCGGTGCGCCTGTGGTGGCTGCCTCGTCCTCTTCGGGGATGGTTTCCGTGACGGGCAGTTCCGGGGGGTTGTCGTATTCGACGGGCATGGGGGGATCGAGGAAGTAGCCGCGCATCGACACCTGGACGTGGGTGGTGCCCGGACCGCGGTTGGTGACGGTCACGCGCCCTTGGGAGTCGGGGATGACCAGGTCGA
>NZ_JBFAHO010000070.1:0-17028 GCF_040654215.1 Nonomuraea sp. NPDC050733
ACAGCAAGGTGACCAAGGAGCTGATCAACGCGTTCAAGCGGGTGACCGGCAAGGAGAACATCCTGTTCCGGGTCGCCGACGCCGCGCTCGGGCATTGAGGCGCGCATCGCCTCCTTCAACGTGGCGATGAACACCGTGGCGTCCAGCGGCTGGCGCAGGTTCTCGTAGTGAACGTCCCGGTTGTCCTCGAAGTCGGTCGGCAGGTCTTCCTCGGGGTTGCGCCAGCGGCGGGCGCCGGCAACGTAGATCTCACGGCGGCGCAGCGCGTCCTTCAACGACACGATCACGCACAGCTCGTAGGAGGCCCGCTCAATGACCCCGTTCTCATCAACCACCGCTTCCAGCCAGCCGTCCGGCACCACCCCTTGGATGGGGACGTTCTCGCTGGCGTCGTAGTGGCGGGTGGTGTTCGGGATGTCGGCGTAGCGCTGCAGCAGATCCACGGCGTCCATCACCGGCCGATAGGCGGTGTTGTTGCACTTGAACCCGATCGCGGACAGCAGCTTGGGCAGCATCCGCCGGTAGTAGGAGGTGTAGGAACTGGTCAGCACTGTCCGCACGCGGGCCTTGTAGGCGCGGGCGTCCGCCTTCGCCTCGGCGACCAGAGCATGCAAAGTGGCCTCCCCGCCCGACACCGCCGGGAACACCACCTGCCGGACCGTGCCCTCCGGCCGACGCAGCGACGCCTCGGCAATCGAGAACAGCTTCTCGGTCTTGCGGTGCACCTTCTTGGCCTCGGCCTCGATCGCCCGCTCGACCTTCCGCTCCGCCCGCGTGTTGATCTTCGACACCAGGCCGATGAACAGATCGACCAGCGCGTCGGTGATCTCCGTCGTCCGCGACCACGCCAACGCGGCCACCAACGTCAACCGGACCGGCGGCTGGTTCGCCGCGAAGTCCGACGGATGCGAGGCCATCGCCCGCGCCCGCCACGAGGCCACCAGCCGATCCGAATACCCGCCGAACAGATCCACCGCCAGCCCCAGCGCCTTGGCCCGCCGCAGCTTGACGATCTCCTCCAGCAGCGTCTCCAGCCCCAGCCGCCCGGGGTCGGACTTCAGCTCCAGCAGGAACCCGTCCTCACCCGTGGCCAGCTCCCACAGCGACCGCGCCGAGTCTGCCGACAGCCCGTTCAGCACATGCAGGCAGAACTCCCGCTCGAACCGCGCCCTGCCCGCGCCCACGATCCGCTCCACCCTGCCCGGTGGCTCGATCTTCAACGTCCGGCAGCGCGACAGCAGCGCCGCCCGCAATCCCTCGTCCGTGAACACCATCGGGCAGATCTTGTCCGCCAGCCACTCGGCCAGCACATCCTCATCCGCCCGGGTCGACTCCCGAAACCCCAGCGCGTCCCGCACCTTGGCCCGGTGCCGCTCGATCGACCGGCCCGACCAGTCGTACTCCGCCAGCAACGCCGGCTCGACCTTCACCTGTCCGGCCACGTAATCCACTGCGGCCTTAGGCAGCTCACCCACGTGCCGTGGGAACCGGCCCTCCAGCTCGTAAAACTTCAGCATCAGGCCGAACCCCAGACGGGTCGCCCCCGTCTTGTTCCCCACCAGTTCCCAGTCGCCGTCCAGCAGCGTCCAAGCCGCGATCAGCTCTTCCGGCTCCCACTCCCGCCGCACCCGAACCCGCCCTCCACCTGACCGTCTCCGACACGAACACGATCAAGCAGAAACCCCACCCGCCCAGCCGGATTCACCGCTCCGAAACGACCACGAATCGCAATCGTGATGTCTCATTCCGTTACCTGGCGGCTGGGGACATCTTCGGGAGCGGAGGGCCCTCACCGGCTAACCAGCCCAGCCCCACCTGGAGATTGACAGCCAGAGCTCGAAGCACCGCCAGGGTCGGATTGGTTCGTTTGCGGGTCTTGAGCTGGCTGATGTAGGCGCGAGTGACCGGGACACCGGCGGCGGTCAGCGCATCGGCAAGTTGCGCCCCGGAACATCCACGCCACTTCATGGCCAACGTCAATCGGTCGGCGAGATCGGCCAATGATGCCTCTTTCTCCAGGCCGGGCAAGCGCTCAGGGCCCGGCGCCTCAGTTCCCCACACGCCAGGGAAGGTCGCCCCCGGCGCTTCACTCGGGTGGTCTCCGCTTCAGCCACACTAATTTTGGTAAGTCACAATTGACACCAATGCCTCAGGTTAACCAATATCACCACTGACACGATAAGTGTCACTTTACAACGGTGGGTTGGTGCGGGCTCGGCCCGTCCTCCCGGGGAGGGACGGCAGACATGGGCGGCAAGCCGCAGGACGAGCACCCCCCAGGCCGCCGGTCGCAGGACGCGCCGGCCGGGGCTGACGAGAGCGAAGTGGTGCTGCGGATCAGCTCCCGTCTCGTCCCGGCCGGTGTCCGCGTACACATCGCGCGGTGGCCGCTCGGCGGCCTCCATGTGTGGACCACCGATACGTCCGGCAGATCCGACGGCTCGACCTGGGTGATGCACCACCGCATCGCCCGACAGGTGGCGCTGGCCGGCTGGCACGCCGAGGTGAGCGCCGACGGGGTGCTGGTGCTGGGATGGGGCGCCGCCGCGCTCAAGCACCGGGTCCGGCTGCTGCACAAGGCGCTGAGTGGACGGCTGGCCGATTTCCCGGGCACCGCCTCGCTCGCCGTGGACGGCGCCATCCGGGCGGCCAGGGACCAGCGGCTGGGTCGAACCCCTGGTGAGGTGATGGAGGCCGCGTGCGAGCACGTGCGAGAGCAGCTGCGCTGGCCGCGCCGCTTAGCCGATCTTGACGGCCTCGCGCGCACGTCGCAGCTGAACCGCCTGAGTCTATTGCTGGCGCAGGTGGATCGGCTGGAGGTGCAGGTCCGGCGCGCTTGTGACGATCACCTTGCTCTTGCCCGGATCGTGGCCGGTGCGATGGCCGAGCTTCTGGCCAGCGGTCAGGATCCGGCCCAGGCTCGCCGCCAGGTCCTTCACACCGGGTGGGCACTGGTGCGCGCCAGCCACGTCTGTGCCACTGCGGCCAGGAGCATCGCGCCCGCCTTCGCCGGCGGAACGCCGGGCGCGGGGCTCGTCGAGCGGCACATCGTGGCGAGCGTTCGCCATCTGCCCGCCGCCCACCCACATCAGGGGCCGCCGAGGTGATCTCGACGTCCGACTCGGATCCGGCCGCCCGGCACAGGAGCCGAGGCCACCATCGCGCCTCGACCGGCCTGCCGCTGCTACGGCTGATCACCGCCGCCGTTACCGCGCTGGTGATGGCCGACATGGTCGCCACCACGCTTGCGCTGCCCGTGCTCGGCAGCGATCCCATCACGCGGGCGGTTCCCCTCTCGCAACTGAGCCTGCTCAGCTCCATCAACATGGCGGCGATCGCGGCGCTGTTGGCCACCGCCGGGCGGCTCGCCGACCTGCTCGGGCGCCGTGCCGTACTCACCGCCGGCCTGGTCCTGTTCGCCGTTGGCGCTCTGGCGTGTGCCTTCGCGCCATCGTGGGCGGTGCTGCTCGGTGGGCGCCTGGCTCAAGGCGTCGGGGCGGCGCTGATGATGCCCGCCTCGCTCGGTCTGCTACTGAGCCACCTGCGTGAGCATCAGCACCGCGGTGCCATGGCGTTGTGGGGGGCGGCCACCGGTGGCGGCGCGCTGGTCATGCATGCCCTGGGCGGGCTGGTCCTGACCGGTTACGGCTGGCGGACCCTCTACCTGTCGTCGGGGATGTGCGCGCTGGGGTTGCTGCTGCTGACGGTGGCTCTGCCCCGGATCCGGGCGACGGACCGGCGGATGCCCGACCTGCTCGGCATGCTGGCGCTGGCGGGCGCGACCACCGCGCTGGTGCTGGTCATTTCCTACGGCAGCCGGTGGGGGTGGACGTCGATGCCCACGATGGGCGGCCTGGCCGCTTCGGCGGCCGCCGCCGGGCTTGCTGTGGCGCGCTCACGGCGGCATCCGGCGGGCGCGATCGACCTCGGGCTGAGGAGCATCCCCGGGATGGGCTGGGCGTGGCTGACCGCGCTGCTGTACGGGCTGATGAGCGTCCCGGTCCTGGTCATCGCCCCGATCATGCTGCGCGAGGACGGCCTGGGCCCGGTCGCGGCTGGTCTCGCCCTGGCGCCCATGTCAGCCATGGTCATGCTGGCCAGCCCGTTGGCCTCCCGGCTGGCCCGCCGCATCGGCGTCTCCTGGACCGTCTACGCCGGCGCCTTCGTCACCGCCCTCGGCGGCCTGGCGCTGATCCCCTCCCTGACGCCCTCTGCCTGGGCGCTGGGCGCGAGCGCCGTCCTGGGCCTGGGGTTCGGGACCGTCACCACCCCGGCAATGATCTCCGGCACGCTCGCTGTCACACCCGGCCGCTACGCCACGGCGGTCGGCTCCGTCATCACCGCGCGGATGCTCGGCGGCGCGCTCGGGCCCACCGTGGCCACCGCCTACCTCGCGCACGTCGGCCCGCAGGACGGATACCAGGGCGTGCTGGCCGGCTGCGTGATCGTGGCTCTCGCGCTGGCCGCGTGCGCCCTGGTCCGCGCGACCCGGCAGGCACGCCGTCGCGTCCGCCCCGCGCCCCGCGCCGCTCTGGTCGCGGCACTGCCGGCGGCGGGGCCGCGCACCGCAGCGCAGGAGGAACTGCAGCGGCTACGCGAGGTCCTCGTCCGCCAGCGCGCCCGGTTCGAGGCGATCGCGCATACCGCCGAGACCGAGCTCGCCGCGCTGAGCGATCCCTCTCGCGTCCGCTTCCCCCGCGGCGGCGCCCACCCCATGCCGCCCCTCACCTCGATCCCGGAGGCCCGCCATGACCATGACCGCACTACCCCGCTCCCCGTACGCGACCCCGCCGGCCGAACGCACCGACGCTCGGCCTGAGCGGCTGCTGGATCTGGCGCCGGAACTGAACACCGACACCCTGCCGGCGCTCAGCGCAGCAGACGTGCGCGCCATGGCGGCATGGCGCTCGATCCTCGCCTACGCCAATCGGGCCATCGCAGAGATCGACGCCCTCGGCCTGTGACCTGCGCAGCCGCTCCGACAGGACCCGCCCCTCCATCTCACGATCAGGACCAAGCTCATGACACACAGCTCGACCCCGGCCCTGTGCCGGGTGGACGCCCAGACGATCACCCGCATCCTGCTCAGCCACGACGGCTCGACCACCACATTGCTGGCCTCACTTCTTGAGGAGCCCGTGCGGGTGCGGGTGGTGCTGCAGGCTCAGCGGCCCGCGGCCACGGCCCTGTCACCCGCCGCCCGCGTCCGGATGGACGCCTCCGCCGACGACACGATGATCGTGCGCCGGTCGAACCTGGTACGCCCCACCGGGGCCGCGATCTCGGCCAACAAGGTGGTGTTGGACCCCTGCCATCCGCTCGCTGCCGACGTCATCACCGGCTGCGACATCCCGCTCGGCTACCTGCTCGCCGGGCAGCGGGTAGAGCAGCGGCGCGAACTTCTGGCCCGGGGCGTGCGCCGGTGGTCGTGGGGACCGCCGGATTCCGCCGGCCAGAGCCGCGTCAGCGTCTGGCGCTCCTACATCATCGTCATCTCAGGGTCGCCCGCCTTCTACATCGAGGAGGTCTTCCACCCGGATCTCATTCCGCCGCTGCCTGAGCTGCTGGACGGCGAGCCCGACGAGCACCAGGAGGAGTGGCCGGATGTGGCCTCTGCCGGATGATCGCCCATCCCTCTACCTGCTGGATCAGCCGTCGCCGCCCTTCCCTCCGCAGCTGAACTGCATGCCCTTGTCCGGCCGGGCGCGGGAGCTCGCCGGCGGCTGGTGGCACCTGCCGGAAACGGAAAGCCCTACCCCGATGTGCAGGCCTGCCCAACGCGCCGCTCGGCGCCTGCAACAGCTGCTCGGCTACCTGTGGGAGACCAGCCCGCCCTCGCCGGGCGATGCGCTCTGCCAGCAGGACATCAGGCCAGGCTTCGGCGGGATCACCGCCTACAGCGGCATCCGACTGGGCCGCAGCCGCCACCATGTGTTCGTCGCCGGCTGCCAGTTACCCACCGCCCGAGTGCGGGACGTGCGGGAGGTGACCATCATCACCGGCACGTGTCTGTTCAGCGGACCCTCGGCGCGTGTGATCACAGGGTCCGGCGGTGCTGTGCCCATCGCGGACCTCCGCCATAGCACGTTGCCGGATCGAGCCATCAGGCTGGAGGTGGAAGAGCAACTCACCCTGGCCGAGCACGAGGCGACCGCGCGGCTGGCCAGCGCGGCATCAGGTCTGGCCTCCCGGATCCCGCCCACGGTAGACGTCACCGTGCTGGCCGATGTGCCCAACACCGCCACCGCCCTGCATCTCCTGGAATCGGCCCAGCGCGGCCAGGTATCGCCGGCCCTGCTACTGGACTGGTGCGACGCGGTCGCCGCGCGGCACGACCGAGTCTCCGCGTTGCTGACCGCGCGCTGCCACGCCGTCTTAGCCGAGGTAGGAAGCTCCCAGTGGATACGCATCGCGCGGCCGGACGAGCTGGAGCAGGTCGGCGCGTATCTGCGATGCGCACTCACCCGCGGTCGTGTCCCGACCACGCTGGAGCTGGTCTCCGTGGCCGCCAGCCAGGACCCGCTGTGGCAGAGGACCGTGCGGATCGCGCGGCCGGCCACCCCCAGTGACCTGGCCGCCCTGTCCTACGTCGTTCCTCAGATTCGTGCCGCCCTCAGCACAAGAGATCAGCCGCGTCTGGCGATTCAGGTGGAAAGCCCTCAGGAGCTCAAGATCCTGCTCCGGTCACGATCCCTGACGACCGCTCTGCTGGCCCATAGCCCGGACGCCGTGATTCCCCTCGCCGGGATCTATCCGCTGGGTCGGCTGTGGGTGCGCGGCTGTGAGGGCGGCACGCACCCCGCCCTGTACTGCCACGATCCGGGCAGGTGGGCAGTCGATGCATCGGGGCAACGGATCGACCTTGTCGAGTTGGCCGTCGACCTGTACCCGGCAGCCGCGCAACGCGTGGCGGTAGGCGGATGACCGTCGACATCGCCGTGCGCGGCCCGCACACCAGCCCCGCCGTACGGAGGCGGGTGGGGCCATGGGTGTGCCTGGTCGCGGCGGCCGCGTGCTGGGCCACCTACACGCCGGTCACCTCCGTAGCGCTCAATGCCCGGATGCCCGTCTCGGCCCTGCTGTTCGTCCAGGTGGCTGCCGCCACGGCGGTGCTGTGGTCGGCAGTGGTGCTGCGCGGCCGGGGGCCGGTCCCGAACCTGGGCCGGATCGCGATGCTGGGAGTGCTGGAGCCCGGTGCCAACTGCACGTTCTTTTCTCTCGGCCTGACCGTGCTGCCCTCTGCGGCCAGTTCGCTGCTGCTGTCGAGTGAGAGCGTGCTGGTGGCCGTGCTGGGCGTCCTGGTGCTCGGCGAGCGGCTCGGCCGTCCCGGCTGGGCCGGGCTCGGCGCCGGCGTGCTGGGGCTGTGGGTGCTGTCTGGCGCGCAGGGCACGGGCGGCTTCTCGCCGGGCGCGCTGTTGGTGATCGCCGCGACGGGAGCGTCGGCGATCTATTGCGTGACCGCCGCGCGGGTGATGCGTGATGACCGGGTCGACGTCATCGCCACGACAGCCTGGCAGTACAACGTCGGCCTGCTGTGCGTCGGCGCGCTCGCGGCTGGTCAGCTCGTGGCCGACCCAGGCCGGCTCGCCGCGCAGGTGGCCCTCATCCCGGCGCCGGTGTGGGCGACGGCCGCCGCTGGCGGTCTGCTGCTCGCGGTGCCCAGCCTGCTCTACAACGCGGCCATCCGGCACATCCCGATCGCCGCGGCGGGCGTGGTCCTCAACCTGATCCCGGTGCTCGGCGCGGCCATCGGCGTCCTGGCGCTGGGGGACCGGCTGGCCGTCCATCAGGTGGTCGGTGCGGCCGTCACCGTGGCCGGGATCGTGCTGCTGACTGCCCGCCGATGACCTCCGTCCTTGTTCCTTGCCCGTTCCCTCACCGTCTGGGAGAGGCCGAATGCCTTTATCCGATGACGAGCGCGAGCTCGTCGACGAGCTGCGCCGCGAGTACGCGGCGCACCTGCACGACTACCTGCGTGCCGACCTCGATCCCGCCCAGGCCCGGCTCGCTCTCGCCGGCGCACTGCTGACGGCCCTGCGGCACGCCACCCACCCCCGCCTCGAGCACCTGCGGGCTTGGCTGTACGGGGTGGCCCGGGCGCACCGCGACGCGCTGGCCGCCGAACCCACCAACGCCGATACCGAAGATCCCGGCCAGCGGCCACACTCTGACCGGCTGACGGGTCTGCTGCGCCGGGCGCTGGTCGCACTGCCGGCCGAGCATCGCGAAGTGCTCGACCTGTCGATGCGACATGCCCTGAAGGCCGCCGAGATCGCGCCCATCGTCGAGTTGGAAGACGAGCAGGTCGAGAAGCTCATCGCCGCGGCGGCCGACCGTCTGGAGAGGTGGGTGGCCGCCGTCGGCGCGGCCGGCACCGACGATGCTGGCATCGGCTGCCGGAAGCTGGCCGACCTGGTTGCGTCCGCCCCTGCGACGGCCGCGTGCGACGACACCCAGATCAGTCACCATGTCGGCGCCTGCGGCACCTGCCAGGCCGCACCCCTGGTCGTCGCCGCCAGCACGCTTCCACAGCACCTGCCCATGCGGGTCGCTCCCGACTGCCTCACTGAGGAGTTCGCGCAGGCGGCCCCGCTGCCGGACGACGAGCGGCTGTGGCGGGCGAACGGGTTCCCTGTTCAACGCCGCCCTCTGGTCGAGCTGGCCGAGAGTGGGCCCGCACCGAGCGCCGCTGCTGGAAGCCTCCAGGCAGCAGCCGCGCCCGACGAGGAGGAGGAGTTCCGCGCGTGGGACAAGCGCGCCCAGGCCGTGGCGAAGTTCTGGGCGCCCCGACCGGACGAAGCCAACCCCGAAGCCAGCCTGTCGCTACGGCCGATGCTGCCCGCCCTGCGGGTCGGCTCCCTGATCGTCGCAGTGGTTGTCGCGGTCGGCGTCGCCGGCGCGGCCTTTTCCGCGCTGCGGCCGGAGCGCCCAACCACGGTGACACAGGCCGCCGCCCCGCGACCGATAGAGACGATCACGCTGATCACCACCGAGCCGCCGCCGGATCCGGCCTTGGAGGAACCGCCCACCCTCGCCCCCACCTCCACGGCCCCGTCACCCCGGCGCGCCATCGCGCCCACGACACGACCGGTCCGGAAGGCGAGCACGCACGCCCCCAGCCCACGCCCCACCAAGAAGGCCCCTACTGTGACCGCCTCGGTCCGGCCGCTCAAGACCAGCGGCCCCGACGAGCCGCCCCGCCAGACCACCCGGCCCAGGTCTTCCTCGTCGGCGAAGACGCTGCCCAAGCCCGCAGCTCCGGCGGCGGCGGTGTCGCCCTCCAGCGTGAGCCTGGGCTCCGGTCGCAGCGGATCCATCGAGCTGTCGGTCTCCCCGGGCACGGGCGAGATCGTGTCCGCCTCCGGCAGTAACGGCATCGAGGTCAGCGGCACGCGCTTCACTGTGTCCGCTCCCGAGGAGAAGCCGGGCTGCTCCACCACGACGGAGTCCGGAACGATCACGATCACCTGGCGCGGAACCAACACCGGTGACGGCCGCACGACCACCGGCACCACCACAGGTGGCGGCACCCTCAGCGTGTCCGTGACCTGGACCGTCCAGCCCGACAAGGGCTATTGGCAACCCACCGGCTCGGTCGGCCACGTCGGCAGCAAGGACGGTTTCTGGTCGAACTGCCCCAACGGCCAATGACGATCTTCACCAGGAGTATGAGATGAAGAAGTTCTTCGGGGCTATGACGCCGCGCGAGAAGCGGTTTGCCGCCGCGGGCATCGTCATCGCCCTGACGGTGTGCCTGCCGGTGATGGCCCTGGCGGAGCCGGGCCTCGTTCCAGGCTCGGGGCCGGGCGATCCAGTGGACCCCGGTGTGGAGCAGGCTCTCGATGTCTCCCGCGGCGACTCCTGCCGGAACATGCTGCCCGCGGACACCCCCAAATACGTGTCCTGCCGCTGGCTGAACGCCCCCCAGGATGCCGCCGACGTAGCTAAGTGGTGGCTGGATGACGACGGCGCTCGGCTGGAGAGCGCTCAGCCGCTACCGCCGGAGTACGTGCGCTGCAACGAGGCGACGGACCTGTCGAAATACAGCTCGTGCCGAGGTGGCGAAACGATCTGCAAGCAGCTTTCCGGCGGCTGGTACCAGTGCACGAACCACGCCACCGGCAAGATCACCTATGAGGGGACCGTCAACGGCCGGCGCGAGATTCGCACCAAGCCCCCCACCACGGCGGCCCTCGCCACGCCGACGATCACGCCGAGCCCGAAGGGCACCAAGGTCAGCGCTACCGCATCACCCGCCCCCACCCTGACGATCCCGGCATCGGCCGTGGCTGAGCTGTCCGACAGCGCCGGCGACGGCACCCAGCCCACCGCCACCCCGACGCCGACCATGACCTCGACGCCCGACAACGAGCGGGCGACGGCCACCAAGTCCTCGCTCTCCGAGGCCATTGAGGCCGCCCGATCGGCTCGGTTGCGCATCTGGGTGGAGACCGAGCTGGCCGATGACTACCTCGCCGGCGACGAGCAGTTCGAGGCCGCGCTACAGGCGCTGATCGCCGCCGCCCGGCAGCCGGGCGTGATCGGGGTGAAGTTCGCCGACAACCTCGGCTACAGCGGCTTCACCTCCGAGGACCAGATCCGCTCCTTCGTGTCTCGCGCGAGCGCTGCGCTGCGCGGCGGACTGCCGGGCAAGCGCCTGGCCATCGGGGTAGTGGTGGGCGAGCTCGGCTGTGGCTCCTCGGCCGAGTGCGTCACCGCCATGCGCGCTCGGGCGCCGCTGGCCACCAAGCAGCACGTCGGCCACTACATCAAGGCCAGCCACCCCGACGTCGTGCAGGTCTCCACCGGCCTGTTCTCGCCCACCTACCGCCAGTACGAGATCGCTGACCCGACCACCGGAAAGGCCACCCCCATCACCCCCGCGCTCGCGGCACAGGCTCAGTGGCTCAGCATCCGCGCGCTCGGCTGGGACACCATGGCCCAGATCACCTCACGCGAGTACGGCCTTGCCCACCACGGAGACACCTCCTCCTGGGACAAGGCACAGGCCACCGCGCAGGTCACCGCCCGGGTCAGCGCGGTGATCGGGCTCGGCGCGCCCACCATCACACTGTGGGGACATCAGGCGGTCGACGGCGGCCAGACCTACCGGCTGCTGGACGCCGGCCTGAACGAAAACGAGATGTGGCGGCAGCTCCTCGGCCAAGACGCACGAGAGCGGCTGTCGGTGATCGTCGATCCGGCACAGACCGAGCACGGGGTGCGCGAGGACATCGCCGCCCTGGCCGCGGGCATCAGCGAGATCTTCATCCTCGTGTGATGCGGGACGATCAGGCACCGCACCTGCCCGAAGGCCGCCCCTATCCCGGCTACGAAGGGCCGCTGGGCTTCGCCGACGTCGACGGCGGCTACCCCGTCGACGTCGGCGACAGCACCGGGACACAGGACGATCCCGACGACGGGCCGGCTGAGCACCAACCGCACCAGGACGCCCACCCCGCCGCCTCACCGGGCGGGCGGCGGTTGCACAACCCTCTGCCGCCCGTCTCCGCAGCCGCCGACGACCACGACGACTGGTACGACGCCAGCCCGCCGAGCACGGACTGGGCCAGGATCGTGCCGATCGGCCTGGTGCTGACCGCGGCCGTCGGAGTCGGCATCTGGCTGGCCATCCCCACCAGCGACCAACACGCGGCACCGCCGAGCACGCCCTCACCCACCAGGCAGGCGACGACGCGGCCGCCGCGAGAGGTTCCCTCCAGGCTGACCGCCACCGCCCGGCCCACCCCGTGGTGGACTCCCTCGGCCAGCTCCTGGCCGAGCCGTACCACGACGCCGACCCGTACCCCTTCGCCAAAGGCGTCACCGAGCCGGCGCCCGACAGCGACCACGACGGCGGCCCCCGTGACGCGCCGGCCACAGCCCACCATCACCGTCACCCGGACCGTGAAGACGACCACCAGAGCGAGCCCCACCCTGCGCGACGACGGCCCCGTCGAACCGCCAGGCACCAGAGCGTCGTTCCCCACTGGCGCCCCGCCGTCGGCCACCTGCGAGACCTGGAGCGACTGCCACGATGAGCCACCGGGAGGCTGATCCATGCCGCACACCGGGATCCGGCCCATGCCGGCGGCCGCGGCGATGGACGGCTGGCAGCTGCTGACCCGCCACGGGATGCTCGTCGCCATCGCCGCTGGCCTCCTGGGCTTCGTGCTGGCCTTCCTCGTGCTGCGCGACCGGCTCCGCGACCCGCGCCGACGCCAAGGGCTGGCCCTGTGGTGGCGGCTGCGCTGGCGGCTCTACCCGGGCAAGGGCTTCGCCCGCCGCCTGGAGCTGTGGCGGCACTACGGGCTGCCCGCCGCCCGCAAGGTCGCCCAGCAGGCGCGCCCGTCGCTGCGCGGCTGGTGGACGCGCTACCTGGTGCGCCACAGCGAGGTCGCGGTGTTCCTGGGCTGGGCCCAGGGCTGGATCTTCCGCTTTCGCACCTACGCCGCCTTCGAGGACAACCTCCTGGTGCTCGCGCCGCAGAAGGAAGGCAAGACCGCTCACCTGGCCGGCAGGATCATCGACGCCCCAGGAGCGGTGATCGCCACCAGCATCCGCGACGACATCGTCACGCTGACCGCCGGACTGCGGGCCCAGCGCGGTCGCGTCCACTTGTTCAACCCCGAACGGGTCGGCGAGTACGCCTCCACGCTGCGCTGGTCGCCCGTGGACGGCTGCGAGGACCAGGCGACCGCGATCCGCAGGGCCGCGCACATGGTGGCCGCCACCCAGACCGGCGGCCTGTCCGACGAAGGCTTCTGGACCTCCCAGGCCGCCATGGTCCTGGCCGCGCTCCTGCACGCCGCCGCGCTGGAACGCCTGACCCTGGAGCGCGTCTACGCCTGGGCGCTGGACGAGGACCAGGCCCCGCTGAAGATCCTGGACCGGCAAGGCCGCGGCACCGACCGCGCCGCCGCCCTCGTACGCCGCTACCACGCCCTGCACGTCCGCACTCGAGACTCGATCTTCCTGACGCTGCGGCAGGCGCTGCGCTGCATGGAAGACCCGGCCACCGCCTGGGCGGTCTGCCCCAAGCCCGGCCAAGGCCTCGATCTGGAAGAGGTGCTGCGCCGCCGCGAAACCCTCTACATGATCGCCGGGGAGGACGCCCATCCGGCCATCCCCGTGCTGTTTACCACGCTGGTGGCCGAGATCCACCACCAGGCACGCCAACTCGCCTCCCAGCGGCCCAGCCGCCGCATGGACCCACCCACCATGATCGTGCTGGACGAGGCACCCGAAATCTGCCCGATCACCCAGCTACCCGGATGGCTGGCCACCGCCGCCGGCTCCGGCCTGTTCTTCATCGTCGCCGGCCAGTCCCACTCCCAGTTCCGGCAACGCTGGGGAGCCGAAGGCGCCAAGACCATCTGGAACAACACCAAAGCCAAGCTGCTGGCCGGCGCCACCTCCGACCCCGACGACCTCGAGGTGATGTCCAAACTGTGCGGCGAGATCGCCCTGCCGTACTGGGAGGAATCCGTGGACGGCTCCGGCAAGCGGCAACGCACCCGCCGCTGGGAGACCGTCCCCGTGCTGCCACCCGAACAGGCCCGCCGCCTGCCCACCGGCCGCGCCCTCGTGCTGCGCCGTAACGCCACACCCACCATCGTTCGCATGGAACAGGTGTGGCGACGCGCGGACTACCGGCGCTGGCGCGCCAAGGACGGCACCGTCCCCCTGCCACGCCACCCGACCGCGACCCCCACGCCGCTCACCCTGCCCGAACCCGAGCCGACCCGGCGCTCCTGGCCGCGGCTTCCTCGCGGCCGCAGCGACCAGGAGCGCGCAGCCCGCCCCTGGCACATCGCATCGGCCGAGACCGAAGGTGACCAGTGACCGCCGGCCCGCCCGACGACCCCGGAGGGCAGGACGAGGAGCGCGGTGAGCTCATCGCCGAACTTTCCGCCGAACTGGAACAGCTGGCCACCACCGTGGCCGACCTCATCGCCACCCAACCGCACAACCGAACGTCCGGCGACCGGCCGGATCCGCCGCCCCGCCCCTGGTGCTGGCTGCGCATAACCCACGCGCAGAAGGCCGACCGGCTCGCCGAGCTCGGCGACTGGCTGACCCAGGTCCTATTCATCTGGCCCGCCGCCCAGCGCGCCGTGCTGACCTGCTGGCCCCGCCACTGGGACGTCATCGAGGAGCTGTCCATGCTGTATTGCGCCTGGCAGACCGCCTACCTGTGGGAAGAGCGGACATCCAGCGACGCCGCCGAGTTCCTGGACCGCTGGCTGCCCAACGCGATCGCCCGCATCGAGGTACGGCTGCGCCCCTGCGGCCAGGGCCACCAACCCGACGGGCCACGCCGCGACGACACCGACACCCTCGCGCCCGTGCTGGACGAGCTGCGCTGGCTGTAGCTGATCCCACATCACCCCTTTACGCTCACATGTTCGATAATGGCCTTCATGGATCCGCGCCGAGTAGAGCTGCACAATTGGCCCCACGACCGCGGCCCGGGTGGCTGGGTCGCACCGCACGGCGACCCCATCCACCGCTGGGTGGTGACACGCGTGTACGCCCGCTACCTCGCCCCCGAAGTCCCCGCCGGCGCCACAGACGAGCAGGGCCGCAGACTCAAGCCCCGATTCAAGATGCGCGCCTACCTGGTCGACCTGAGCGGCGACTCCTTGGGACTGCCCGACTACGATCACGTGCTCTTGCACCAGGTACCACCTGTGGGCTGGTGGATGATCAAGGAAGTCGATGACCACTACCTGCAGCGGATCCAGCGATACCAGGAGCAGTAGGACCGCACGGTCGCAGAGCTCCGCTGGACGCCGCTCACCCATCAGCGAATCTCGGATGCTGCTGTCGGTGCCGGCGCGTACCGTGGGCTGATCAGCAAGGCCTCGACCATAGGAGAGGTGCCTGATGACCATCCCCCACCCCTCGGCAAGCACGACGGCAGGAGCATCGGCCCGAGCGGCCTACCACGCCCGCCTGACCGCCACGCGCACTCGGCGATGGGCAACGCGCGCCACCCTGGCCCTGCTCGCCGGCATCGCGGCAGGATGGCTGCTCAGCTGGCAGGCCGCCCTGATCGCGGCCGTACTGGTCATGAGCGCGCACTGGATCTACCACCACCGACGGCATTCCGCCATAGTGGCCTGGCGCAAGGGAGCCGCAGGGGAGCGGGCCACCGCTCGTCGACTTCGATCCTTGGAGCTGGCCGGATACACCGTGCTGCACGACCGCGCACTGCCCAACACCCGGGCTAATGTCGATCATCTCGTGATCGGCGCGACCGGCGTGTTCGTGATCGACTCCAAGAAGTGGCATCGCCGCACCACCATCAGGCCGTCAGGCGGCAAGCTGTGGGTCGGGCGCACGCCGATCGACAAGATCGTGCGTCCCGTGCTCTTCGAGGCGCGAACGGTCAACGAGGTTCTGCGGCGCGCGACAGGACAGCGCGTTGAGGTCGTCACGGTGATCGCCGTGCACGGCGCTCGCCTGCCCCGTTGGGGTGCAATCAACGTCGGTGGTACGGCTTTGATGCGCGCGTCCCGATTGCACGGGTGGATCACGCGCCGTGCCAACTGCTACAGCTCTGCGGACGCCGCGTTGCTCGCCAAAGCAGCCGAGCAGGCCTTTCCTCCGTACATATCGGATTAGAGAAAGCTCGTGGGTGCCGGCGGTGTTGATGACGACGTCCTGGACGTCGGGGTGGTCGCTGTCGAGGTGGGGGATGCCGGCGGCGCGGGCGGCGTCCAGACCCTCGTTGGTGCGCTCGGAGATGAGGTCGCGTTCATCTCCGCAGCCATCGCGGCGACCAGGAACAGCATCTTGTCGGCGATACTCTGCCCGGCGGGGCGGTGAATGCCGGCAGATGCCGGTCAGGATGTGCAGGTTGATGCCGCGCGGCGCGAGCTCCTCTTCGAGGAAGACCAGCAGTTCCTTGACGCTGCGGGCGACCCGGTCGGGCTTGGTGATGACCAGGGTGTCACCAGCCTTCATCGACACCAGGGCGGCCTTCAGCTTGGGACCGTCCTTGCGGCGGGTCGAGATGGTCTCCTCGACGATCTCGCGGCAGTTGGCCGTGTTCAGCAGTTCCAGCTGTGCGGCGTGGTCCTGGCCCCGGGTGGAGACCCGGGCGTAGCCGACGGGGATGGCGTTGGCGACTGGCTCGGCGGCCGTCGGTGGCGTGGGGGTGACATTCACCCTTCCCCGGCCCCGGAACACGGTCCCGAAACTCAAGGACTGGAGGCGATGTGGGCGGCCAGGGAGAAATCTGACGGGCGGCCCGTCCGGAGAGCAGCCAGGAACGCACCAACGTCACGGGCGCGGACGGACCGAGAACTGCAGATGTGGCAGGGGACAGGCTGTTCCCTGCCACATCGCCGAACCGTACGGTGACGCGGACTTTTCTATGCTGGACAGAGAATGTTATCTTCTGCCATGGCTTCCGCGCTTGGAGCGCGACCGCTTGCCTTGCGCACGATTAGCTTTCGAGAAGTCAGGCGGTACAAGGATATCCTTGATTCCCTTGAAGGCCTCATCGAGCACGTTGCTAACTCGCGCACAGGAATCCAGAGCCGCGATAGTGTCAATCACTTCCCTGACTTTCTTGCGCGTCGGCTTTTTGTACAGTAGCGCAGCTATCTTCCCCGCTTTATACCCCTTCTCTGCGGATTCGAGTATTCGCGCAATGAGACTGGGGCCCAGCGAGATTTTTCCGGCTGCACATTCGATCACGTCTCGCCTCTGCTGCGCCAGCCCAGGGTAATGCTTTTGAGTGGCTTGCTTCTTCGCGTGCTTCTTTAGCTTGGCCTGCTTCTTCGCGTGCTTCTTTAGCTTGGCCTGCTTCTTCGCGAGTTTCTCCGCAGCCTTGGTTAGGTGAGAGCCTCCAGGCCAATCGGGATGGTGGATACCGGGGGGCCGACCCGGGCGATGGATACCCGGCAGTGGGCCAGGCCGGTGGATACCGGGGGGCCGACCCGGGCGATGGATACCCGGCAGTGGGCCAGGCCGGTGGATACCGGGGGGCCGACCCGGGCGATGGATACCCGGCAT
>NZ_JBFAHO010000070.1:17124-24857 GCF_040654215.1 Nonomuraea sp. NPDC050733
GCAGTGGGCCAGGCCGGTGGATACCGGGGGGCCGACCCGGGCGATGGATGCCGGGCCATTCTTTTATCTCGATCGAGATAGATTCTCTCTTCTTTTTCCTCTTCTTTTCGTCATCTTCGGGGGGTTGCATAGCGGAAGTGAGCTGCGAGGAGAAGGTTGCACCACGAGGCCCTCTCAGCGCAGGGTAGCCATTTTGGCTCGCAGAGGCTATCTCTGCCACGCAGAGAAGCATTGAAAGTAGAGTAATGGGTGGAACTAGGAAGCGTGCTATCCATCTTTTTTCCATAGACGTACTGCTCCTCGCGACACGTCGCTGCACGAGGTGCGGATTCAGACCCAGTAGGCCACCGGCGTCGCGGCGGACGGCGTGTGCGGTCCGTGCTGCTGCGAGTCGGATTGATGTGGTGCGCGGCCCTCCGGTGCTTCCTGGGTAGCCGGAATCCGTCTGGAAGGCGCGGGTGGTAGGTGGCCGCCGCCCATCTGAGGAGTGCAGGATGGTCAGGTTGGAGGGGATGGCGACCTAGATGGTTGGTGCCTCGTACTCCCGGCGCGGATCTGGCCCGAGGCGGCCTCGACAAATGCCAGGAGCGCGAGCTGTGAGCGCTCTGCCTGCTCGGCTCGCGCGGCCTCATCCGCAGCGCGGTGGATGGAAGTGGTGACCTCCAACGCCTCCGACGCGAGCCGACTTAGCTCAGCGTCCGGATTGAGCAGCCGCAGCCTGAACAACGCGGCCTTGGCGTTCGCACGCTCGTCCAGCGACTCATCCCGGGCGCTGATGTACCTTGAGCCGTCCGGGTCGTCCCGCTTGCGATACCAACGGGCGCTCTGGCTGGCTCGGTACGAGGTGATGGCACCGGCGAATGCACTGTAGGCGGCTAACTGTTCTTGCCAGAGCCGCTCATCGCGGGCCTCTAATCGCGCCTGCTTCGCGGCGCGCGCCTGGAAGACGTAGGTGGCTGTGGCCCCCAGGAGCGTGCCGACGACAGCGATGAGGCTTGTGATCGCACTCTGCATCCCGTCAGTTGAGCACACTCCAGGTAATCCCAGGAGGGGCCTTTTATGTGGCTGTTCGTCCGCGATGCTCGCGCGGACGGGCTCTCCGGTGCGACAGACGAGACGCGGGCTACCGAGAGGGCTTTCGGCGGTTTCCGCCCAGAATCCGACCGAGTGCACGCCAACGTGCCCAGCCGGCAGCATGCAGGCATCGTCGTCACTCCGCAAGGACCCGGCCGCGCCACGACGCAGCAGGAAGGGAACCACACCTCCGCCCGATCGAACTCGTACGGCCTGAGCGGGCGTTCGCTCCTACCACACCGTCCACCTGGAGTGCCGTGCTGAGCGCCGTGTCCGCCACTCCAAGGCGTGCGGATCAGCTCGTGTCGCGGGCATGATCGGGGTCGTCGCGGTGACGTTCGGGTGCTGGTCGATGGGCTTCTGAGCGATTGCGTTGGTGGACTCGATCAGCTCCTGTCCGGGAAGTATCTCGACGGGCGGCGTCGTGACCGCGATGTTCAAGGTGTTCGACCCGTACGGCCTGCTCGGCCTCACGCTGGTGCTCTGGCAGCATGGCGCGTCGTTCGATCTCGCGCGTGACCGCTTCAAGGTCACAAGAGATCCGCTTATGGCCTTGGCGTGAGCGTTCTGTACGGGCCTCAACTGTCTGCCGATCGAGCTGCCGGGCCCGCTCATGCCTTTGCTCCCAGGTGCGCTCGAGTTCGGCAGCCTGGCGCTTGAGGTGCGGCCACAGCGTGGCCGCTGGTGCCTCAGCGGCGGCTTGTTGGGCCGTCTCTCGGGCCGTGGCCTGGGCGTTGGTTTCTGCCTTTCTACGTGCGTCCAGTTGTGCCTGTTGCCGCCGAAGGCCAGCGAGCTCGGTTTCCAGTGCGGCTCGTCTGGCTCGGGAAGATGGCCGCAGGCGTCCCACCGTCGGCAGCTCTTGCTGTATCTGCTCGGCGCGGGCCTGCATGTCTGCGCTCTGTCGACGGAGGTCATCGTCTCGCCGGATCAGCTCATCGGCGTGCTGGCGCGCGTGTTCAGCGGCCGCGATCCGGCGGAGCTGCTGGGACAGCTCGTGGTGACGGCGTTCCAAGTCGCGCACGGCCGGACCGCCATGGGTGTCGTATCGGGTCAGGTCTTCTTCGGCTGCTCGGATCGCGCTTGCCAGTTCCTGCTGGCGCGTGGTGAGGCCAGCCCTGCGGGCGGCGAGCTCGGTGTCGGTGAGTAGGCCAAGACCGCCCGTTCGGGCGGCCAACTCCGCGGCGAGCTCTTCGCGCCGCCGGCGAGCGACTTGGCGGTCTCGGACTTCCTGTTCGATCTGGCGTCGCGGATCTGGAAGCGCCTCCCGGCGGGCGATCTCCTCCTGCACCGCGGCCAGCTCATGGCCGAGGACCTCCTGAGCATCTCGGGCGGCCACAGCCGTGTGTTCGGCAGCGCGGACATCGGCAGCTCGGCCACGGCTGACGATCGCCTGCCAGTTCTCTTGCATCTGGCGGTGCTGATGCCTGATCAACGACCACACCGATCGGGGCGGGGCCTGCTCGACGGCGTGCGCGTCACGCCGGCGCTGCTCATCGCCGCTCGTCTGGGCCTCCTCGAGCGTCAACCTGAGCGCGCGCAACCGGTCGAGCGCGGCGGCTGCGGCCTCGATCTGGGTGACCTGGCGAGCGACCTCGTCACGTTTGGCGATGAGTTCACGTTCGGCCGGCCCGCCACCGTGCTCGGCATGGCGACGTACCCGCCTTTCGGCGTCGGCCAGCCGCCCGGCCTCTGACACGGCCTCGTCGGTGAGCTGCGCGGCGCGCGCAGCCAGTTCCGCGTCACCGAGTAACCCAACGCGATAAGGGCTGGCGGACAAGGCGAGCAACGCACTGGCGCGGCGCATCTCCTCCAGCGCGCCCGAGTGCCGCCGTGCATCCTGATCGCGGTCGTCGTCATCGGCTGGGCCACCCCGCGTCGATGCCTCGGCCGTGGCCTCAACCGTGGCGGCTCCCAGCTCATTCAGGAACCGCGCTGGGTCGTGCTCAACGGGCGGTGACGCGATAAGCGAAGCGGCCGTAGCAAGGCCTTTGCCCATGCCGGCAAGGGCCTGACGAGCGGCCGTCCAGGCCGCCTCATGCTCGACGGACGTGCCCGGACGGAGCTGGTCAGGGGGGAGGGGGGCGTCGAACGCCTCGCCGTAGGCGGCCACCACACCGGCGCGCACGATCCACTCCTGACGCAGGAGCGGATCGTCGGGGACCTCGCCAAGCCGTTCCACGGCCCAGCGGGGAGGCGCGTCGGCAGCGCGGCGGCCCAGTTCCTCGGTGCGCCGGTCCATCTGCTCGGCGAGCTGGACCGCGAAGCGGCGCAGCTCACCGTCGTCAATGCGGGGAGTGCGTTCGCTCCAGCGCCATCGCAGCGGGATCCCGGCGATGGTGTCGTCGACGGTCTTGACGACTGCTGGATCGGTGGGCATCAGCCGCCGGAGGCGATAGTGCAGCACCTGGGCCACCGATTCGGCGCCGTCGAAGCTTCTCCAGCGCACCGCCTGGCGGATCAGCTCGATGCTGTCGCGGCCGGCTTGGGCGGCCCGCTCCAAGATGGCATACAGCGCGCCGCGCGCGGGATCGGCCAGCAGCCTGGTGTGGAGTTCAGGAGTGAGCTCAGCGGCGAGGACTTGGTCATGGTTGCGCCGGGTGGCGGTGCGGACGACGTCGGCCCAGATCGCCAGCAAGTGGGCCATGTGGGTGACGCGCTCGCTCTCGCCGCGTAGCGCCTCGATCGCCGCCGGGGTGGCGTCGTCGCGGTCCAGGATGTCGGCCAGTACCGTGTTGGCCTTCCGCGTCGGCGCTCCGGGCGCGGGATCGGGTCCGGCCAGTTGCTCGGCGGCCTGGCTGCCTTGGCGAAGGTCAGCCGCGGAGAGCACACCGACGTCGACGTAGGCGACGTTGGCAAGGCGGCCGCGGGTCATCATCACGTACAGCATCTGGTGGCTGACCCGGCTGTCGACCAGCGCGCGGGCGGAGTCCACGGTGCGGCCCTGCGCGGCATGCACCGTGGAGGCGTAGCCGAGCTCCAGGTGCTTGCTCACATAGTCTGCCGGGATGTGAACGTGTTGGGTCGGATCCCCGTCGGGACGGGCCCGGGTGACCATGTGCGCGATCAGCCCGCCGTCCTGAAGCACCTTGTGGACGACGAGCGCATCTCGGTTGGACAGGCGCCGCCAGGTCCCGGCCACGTTGATCTTCCTGCTGTTGGCGCGGGCCACCACCAGATCACCGAGCCCGGCGGTGTTGCCGTCATGCAGCGTGAGACCCTCGGAAGCGATCTGTCCTGCCCGCACCAGCTCGGCGCGGACACGAGCCGACAGCTCGCTGGCGTCGGCGTTGGACGGGGCCAGCAGCAGGGCATGTTTGCCGGCTGCCCGATCAGCCAGATAGTCGGCGATCAGCCGGCCGGTCACCTGCTCGCGATCGCCTTCGATGATGCGGCCGTGCTCGTCGTACTCCTCCAGCACCGAGGCGTCGGAGTCGCGCAGCTTCAGGGATGCGGCGCGTTCCCACTGCGCGCGCATCCGCTCCACCACGGTCAGCGCGTAGGAGCCCGCGTCGGCGGCCAGGACACGCATCAACCCGCCCGCTTCCGGTGCCGACAGCTGGTGAGTGTCACCAGCCCAGACCACCTTGGCGGCAGCCTTGGCCGCGACCTTCTGGATGGCGGCAAGGTCGGTGGTGGACACCATGGATGCCTCGTCCACCACGATCAGCGAGCCCGGCTGGATGGTGAGCTTCCCGGCCCTGGCCAGCATGAGGAATCGGGCAATGTTGAACGCTCGCTCGAATCCTTCCTCAGCGAGCACGTAGCTGGCGTTGGTCGACAGCGTCAAGCCGATCGCCCCGGCGCCTCGAAGGTCTCGCCACAGCCCGGTCAGCTGCGCCAACGTGTAGCTCTTGCCGGATCCGGCCGGCCCTTCGAAGACATCCACGGCCCGCCCGCTGGAGGCGATGCCGGCGATCGCTGCCGCCTGGTCCTCGCGCAGCCCGCGGTCACCGCCCGGGCTGCGGCGGCGTGTGTCCAGCCAGGCCTCGACCTGCGCCGAGGGGATCGCAGGGGCGGTGCGCTGGCGGGCACTGGTGAGCAGCGCTTCTTCAACGGCGAGCTGGTCATCGGTGGTGAAGCGCTGGGCGCAGGGCGCCTCGTACATGCTGGAGCCATCAGCCCGGCGAAACTGTGCGGGCGCCTCGGCCAGCTCGGGCAGGTTGAGCAGCCGCACCCCGAGTTCTTCGCTGGTGAGGGCCTGTTCGGTCAGCTCCTCCAGTAGCTGTCGTACCGCTCCCGGCTGTAGTCCGCCCAGTGCACTGGGAAGGTGCCGATTGATCGCCCGCATCACCTCAAAGCGGGAGAACACGGCTTTCGCGCGCTGTACCTCGGTCACGGAGGCCGCGAGCACATGCCGAATCTGCTCGTCGACAGCCTCTTCGCTCTCATCGTCGAGCATGCCGTGCGGCCCTTCGCCGCGGCCTACCGGCTGGTCCTGCTGCTCGACACCGCGGCGCTGGAGCACCCGCTGGGACAGCCGGGCCGCTCGGGCATCTGCTCGTATCTGCGCGTCATCCGCAGCGAGGCCCAGCACCCGATCAGGAACCTCGGCCAGCGTTCCGGATTCCAGACGGTTGGACTGGGCCACCCATTGATCCAGCTCAGCGGCATGCGTGGGCGCGATCCCCTTGCTCTTGCGCCGCTTGGTCGCCTTAGTCGCGTACTGAGCCATGGAAAACAGGGCCCGCGCTGAGGGCTGTCTGCCATGACGCGCCACAAACTCGCGACGAAGCTGTTCGAGCAGCCCGGACACCTCGACCCGGCGGGAGGAGAACTCGCTGATCAGGTCATCGGCGATGCCGTCGACCTCCAGGCCGTGCCCATCCTCACGAACCCGTGCGCGGATCGGGAGGTGGCGCAGCAACTCTTCCCACATCACCCGCTCGGCCAGCGCGCCGGCCGCCGGCCTGACTGCATGGATGGCCCGGCTATCAAGCGTCCGCCACTTGCCGTCGCTGTCACACGGCACCCGGTTCAGCACGGGGTTATGGACGTGTAGCTGGGGATCGCCGTTGCGGGAGGTGTGCTGCCGGAAGGAGGCCACCACCCAGCGCGGGGCGTCCACCCACCTGCCGCTGCTTCTGCCCTCCACCGTGACGCTGTGCTTACCGGCGCGGCTCACCCCGCACACGTCCTGGTAGTACTCCAGCATCGCCGCGTTGCCGGCCATGACCGCGTCCCATACCTGAGCGGCCTGGCCCTGTAGCCGCTGTGCTTGCTCGTGCTGGCCTGCGCGGCGCTCAGCCGCAGCGCGTGCCAGCAACCCGGCGTGTAACAGCGTGATGCTCTTGGGCGGGCTGAAGGTCAGGTCCAGGAAGTAGACGGGTTTCCGACCGCTTTCCTCGGAATAGCGTGCCGGCCGCGCTCCCAGCCGCGGCTTGTCGACATCCCGCATGGTCGGGTCACCGAACGCGGGATCTCGGGGATCAGCGAAGGTCCGATACAGGCGTTCGAACGCCTCCGGATCCACTGGTTGGCCCACAGTGAAGCCGAGCTCGGCGCACGCCCTGCCGCTCCACACACCGGGCGGCTCTCCACGCTCATCGTCACCAACGGATGACAGATAGTAGTTCTCGGCGCCTCGTCCCACCTGCCGGGTCAGATACCCGGGGTCGTAGCCCAGGCCGATGCTCAGCACCGGAAACGGTCACCTCCGACGTGCAGGAGTACCGAAATCAAGATCGTTCAGCGTGCACATGTGGGCGAAGACTGGAACAACCGAGGACGAAACAAGATCAGCTTTCGGTCAGACTTTACCAACATCATTCAAAGATGCCTAGGTGTGAAGCCCTGGATCGCGGCTTGTTGATCTTGGGCTTCACACCTAGGCTCCCTCGTTTTAAGCAGCCGGGCCGGGTGGGCCCGGCTGTGTCCGGAGCGTGGAGCGACAGGGGGGCGAGAGGAGTTGGTCGGGGGTTCGGAGGAGCGATCAACGACGAGCGCGCCGATGAGGTGATCGGGGAGGCCCGATCACCTCATCGGCGCGCTGGGAGTGGTGTCACTCTCCGAGCGAGATCACCAGCGACTCCCAGGCGGCGATGCCGCCGGTGAGCGAGAGATGGATCGAGACCTCGTGGGTGAGGAACACGGCCGCCACCTCTGCTGCGGCGAAGCACGCCGTGACGGCGAGGTGGGTGCGCTTGCGGGCGACCACGTAGCGTCGGACCGCTTTGGCGATCACGATCCACGGGAGGGCCTTGTGGCTGCGAGGGCCGCTGGTGCCGAGGTTCTGGGGGGTGAGCATGGGCTGAGCTCCTTTCGCCTGTCGGAGCCCCCGGTGGGGCGTCCGCTCCGTGTTCCGGTGAGGACGGACGCGCAGGACGAGGAGCGAAGCGCAATTTGCCCGATCAAGATGTTTTGCGCCAGCAAAAGATCTTGATCGGGCTGGTTGCGCGTAGCGATCGGCATGCGAGGCTGGCCGATCTGGAACACATCGCGGACGCCCCACCGGGGGCGGCCGGCCGGTGGAGGCGCCACGCTCACGCCCGATGAGCGGATCAGCACAGGAGCCGAACGGAGGGCCTGGGGGAGCGATCCTCGCCCACCGCCGTGGGCGAGTGGTGGGGCGGGCCGGCGGCGGCCCCCCCAGCAAGCCACGAGAAACGGAGCACCAAAACAGAGTCCCTAACCCAACACGGCGGCTCCATGGAGGGCGCGCG
>NZ_JBFAHO010000071.1:0-24466 GCF_040654215.1 Nonomuraea sp. NPDC050733
AGGACACTCCCTCGTAACCGGACTCCGCCAGCACCTCCAGTACGACAGCAGTGATCCGCTGGTCCAGAGCCGCATCACGAGGACGGCCGCGCGCCGCCCCCTCGACACCATTTCGATACGTCACGACCCGTATCGTAATGCACGCGGGTCAGAACTCCATCAAGCAACGTCTGCGGTCAGTACATCCAGCCGGGCCGGCGGCCGTGGGTCAGAAGGGGACGCCGCAGCTCAGGATACGTTGGCGTACGGGTGCGCCTCGCCCGTGCGGACGACCAGCTCACAGGCCCGGCCCAGCTCCTTGAGCCGCTCGTGGGGCACGTACGCCAGGCCGGGAAGCCGTTCGCGCAGGAGGGCGTCGCACGCGCGGTTGGCCTCGCGGACCTCCTCGGCGGCCGTGGCGCCCTCCACGACGATCTCGGCGAGCAGGCCGTCCAGCACGGTGCCGAACGCGGGGACGCCGGGCAGGAAGGCCAGGTCCACGATCTCGGCGTCGCGCCGCAATGGCATGCCGCTGTCGCAGACCAGTACCCGGTCGGTGTGCCCGAGCCGCGCCAGGGCCCCCGCCAGCGCGCCGTTGAGGATGCCGCCGCGCTTCACGGGGCGCTCCACTCTCTCCGCATGACCCGACCGTACGCGGCCGGACCCGGGCGGCGGAGGAGCGACACCTCGGCGAATAGTACATTTGTACATGTACTGATGTACTACTTCGGGAGAAAACCGATGATGTACCTGTTCCTCGCCCTGGCGATCGGGGCCGAGGTGCTGGGGACGACCCTGCTCAAGAGCACCGAGGGGTTCACCCGGCTGTGGCCGACGCTGGCCTGCCTGGCCTGTTACGGCGCGGCCTTCCTGCTCCTCGCCCAGGCCCTGGAGCGCGGCATGCAGGTGGGCGTCGCCTACGCCGTCTGGGCCGGACTGGGCACGACGCTGATCGTCGTCATCGGGATGCTGTTCCTGGGCGAGCCGCTCACCGCGGCGAAGGTCGCGGGCGTGGCCCTGGTCGTGGCGGGAGTCGTCACGCTCAACCTCGCGGGCGCGCATTGACCGCGCGGCGCGACCCGGTGGAGCGCCGGCGCCGCATGGTCGAGGCCGCCTGCGAGCTGATCCCCGAGGTGGGCGTGAACCGCCTGACGCACCGGCTCGTCGCCGCGCGGGCCGGCGTCCCGCTGGGGGCGACCACGTACTACTTCGCCTCCCTCGGCGACCTGGTCGCCGCCGCGCTCACGCACGCAGCCGAGGCCACCGAGGAGGTGCTGCGCGTCTGGGGGGAGGAGCTGCGGCGCAGCGCGGACGTGCCCGCCACCCTCGCCGCGCTGACGGCCGACTACCTGCGTGAGCGCGACCGGATGATGACCTGGAACGAGCTCTACGCCGCGGCCGCCCACCGGCCCGAGCTGCGGCCCCTGGCCAGGCTGTGGATCGACGGTCTGACCGCCGTCCTGGCCGCCCGCGCGGACGCGCGGGCGGCGCGGGCCGCCGCGATGTTCGTCGACGGGGCCCTGCTGCACTGCCTCATCGACGACGAGCCCCTCGACTCCGGCTGGCTGGAGCGGTCGCTGGCTGCCCTGCTGGGCATGAGCCCCGGCTGACCGCCGGCCCGCCGGAGCCGGCCCTACGGCCGGGGCAGGACGAGACGGACCGGGCCGAGGAGGCCCGTGACGCGCTGGCCGGGGAAGACGAAGTGGGTGGGGCTCACCGCGTCGAGGTGCGGGGCGAGCGTGCCGTACACCTCCACCTCCACCGTGTTGTCGCCGGGCCGCAGCGCCGCGCCGACGTCGAACCGGTACGGCGAGCAGACCCTGACCCCGCACGGGCGGCCGTTGACCCGGACCTCGGCCGTGCCGCGCACCCGGCCCAGGTCGAGGACCGCCGAGCCCGGCGACCCCGCGACGGGCACGGTCCGCAGGTAACGGACGCCGCCGCTGTACTCCGGCAGGCCCGTCCGCTCCCAGTCGCCCAGCTCGATCGGCCCCGGCCCGGCGTCGAACTCGATCGGCCCGGTCAGGATCGCCCCGCCGGCGTGCCCGGCCTCGGTCTCCACCCGTAGCGTCGCCACGCGCGGCCCGGCCCGGCCGTCGAGGGGCACCGACAGGCGCCCTGTGCCCTCCGCCACGGCGTCGCCGTCCACGTGGAGGACGGCCTTGCCGCGCAGCGGCACCCGGAGGGCGGTGGCGCCCGGCGGCACCCCGAACCGCAGCCACTCCACCCGGCCCTCCGTCCCCTCCTCGGCCAGCACGGCGGGGACCACCACGGAGGCGCCGGGAGCCGCCGACAGCCAGGAGGTGTCCGGCAGCGGGTGGGGGCGGCGGGGAAGGTGCAGCGCGGCCGGGTCCAGGTACTGGGACCGGCGGACGCGCGCCGGAGCCCGGACGCCGTCCCGGACCGCCTCCCAGCCGGGGCCCGACATGGCGCAGCCGTCCACCAGGACCGGCTCGGAGCCGTCGCCGATCCGGACCGTCACCTCGTTCACGCCCGGCCGCAGCGCCCGCGCGGCGTCGTAGCGGCGCACCCGCGGCTTGCGGAAGTCCGCGTACGGGTCGAAGCCGCCCTGCCGGCCCAGCTCGACGCCGTTGACGAGGACCCGGCAGGCCGCCGTCGACGCCACCTGGAGCACCGTCCCGCGCGGGGTGAACGTCGCGGTCAGCTCCGCGGGCCCCTCCGGTCCGGCGATCCACTCCGGCCGCAGGTACGCCTCCGGGTCCGTCACCACGGCGAGGTGGGCGCGCAGCGGCGCGCCGTCGTCCTCAGGGTCCAGCCGCAGGTCGAGGACGTACGTGCCGGGGGAGAGCGGGTCGCGGGCCAGGGCCAGGTAGCCGCGGTCGTCCAGGGCCACCGGGGTGCCGTCGATCCACGCCGCCTTGGCGGCCGGCGCGCCCACCGCCAGGAACGCGCCCTGACGATCCCCGGACGCCGGGACGGTCAGCTCGCACCGGAACCAGGCGGCCCGACCCGCCCCCACCCGGCCGAAGTCCAGGAACTCCTCCGGCACGTGTCCCTTGGGGCCGAGCGTGGCCCGGTGGATCGGGTCCTTGCGGATCCCGCGCGACACCGAGAACACCGCGGGCCGCCAGCCGTCCCCGTCCCCGGGAACGGACAGGTCCACGGGAACGGACAGGTCCACGGGAACGGACGGCGAGGAGGAGGCGGGGACGACGCGCCAGGCGCCGTGCGGGCCGAACGTGGCGTACGCGGGCCGCCACGCCTCCTCACCGTCGAGGCGGTGCTCCACCTCCCACCGCCGCAGCACCGGCCCGTCGTGACCGAGGTCGCCCCAGGTGTCGTCCAGCGTGGGCACCGGCTCCATCTCCCAGCCGGAGCCCAGGTCCACCTCCACCGTCCCGGCCGGGGCCGCGGGGGCGGTGGGAGCCACGTCCTGGCCCGTGAACACCAGCAGCGCCGCCGGCCCCGCGTCGAACGGCACCACCACCTCCACGTGCTCCCCGTCCACCTCGTACGGCAGCGCGCGCACCCCGCCCGTGAACGGGTCCACCAGCAGCGGCGTCCCCGCGACGCCCCGCACCCGGACCGGTGTCTCCGTCGCGTACCGGGCGGGGTCGAAGTCGATCGTGGCCGAGTCCCAGCCCTGGTCGATGCCCCGCGCGTCGGGGCGGTCCACCGCGACGCGGCTGGCCATGGGGAAGGCCGCCTGCAGGAAGACGAGCGTCGCCCCGTCCACCTCCCGCACCAGCGGCGGCGCGGGAGCCTCCACCCGGCGCAGCGGCGACAGCAGCGGCCCCAGCTCGTCCACCGACGGCGCGAAGCGGACGAGCTCGCGCAGCGGCCCCTCGGGGAGCGTCTCCACGGCCACGACCAGGCCGCCCCGCTCCGCGAACGTGACGAGCGCCCGCTCGGTGTCCGGCTCCAGGACCGCGCAGGCGGGAAGGACGACGGCCGCGTACGACTCCCCGGCCACCTCCAGCCGCGCCCCGCCCGGCTCCCGTCCCTGGCCCTGTCCCTGATCGGGGGCGGGCCGGGCGGTGGCGCGCTGGAGCGAGTCGTCGTCGATGACGTCCGCGTCCAGCCCCAGCCCGTCCAGCACGCCCGGCAGCATCCGGAACCACGCCATGTCGCCGACGAGCCGCCGGTACACCTCCTGCGCCCGCTCCGCCTCGGGACCGGCCCCGTCGAGACGGGTGCCGGCCTGGGCCGTGGCCGTCGGCAGCAGCACCGCCACCTCGCACGCGTGCCGCCCCAGCGACAGCGCCGCGCACAGCCGCGTGACGGCGTCGGCGAAGACGCGGTGGTGCCGCCAGTACGGCTGCCGCCAGTCCGTGGCCGGCGGCGCCCACTCCCACCAGCCGCCCTTGGTCGTGTAGTAGACGGCGTGCGGGTTGTACAGGGTGGCGCCGGCGCGCAGCCACGGCAGCAGCCAGTCGAAGGTCTCCTCCAGCGTGCCGCCCCAGCCGCTGGAGTGGAACGCCTCGATCCACGTGCGGGGCCGTCCGTACAGGTGGGCGAGCGAGGAGTGGATCCGCGCGTCCCCGTGGTGGTCGGAGCCGGGCGCGCCGAACCAGCGGTGCGTGCGCGCGTAGTCCGCGTACAGGCTCACCCCCTCCACGGGGTGCCCGGCGCGGGCCGGGTCCTGCTGGTCGCAGCCGCTGATCAGGCCGTGCCGCTCGTGCCAGGCGGCGAGCGGCCGGAAGAACGCCTCCTCGGCCAGCTCGGCCCGGGTCCGGTGGTAGTCGCGCCGCACGAGACCCGGATCGACGCCGCCGGCGCCGTCCGCACCCTCCGCACCCTCCGCGCCGTCCTGCCACAGCAGCGGCAGGTACGGCGTGACGTCGTAGCCGCGCCGCCGGGCGAACTCCTCGGCGAACCCGTCCGACCAGGTGGGGATGGACGGCAGCTCGTCCTGGAACGAGCCCACGATCACGCCCCCCAGCCGGTGACCGAGCCGCCGCTCGAACTCGCCGTGGACCCGGTCGATCAGCGTCGCGCACGCCTCCCGCGACAGGTAGTCGAAGCCGCGGGTCGTCACCGAGCCGTCCGCGGCGAGCCACCGCCCCGCGAAGCGCGGCTCCTCGTCCACCAGCCGCGCCTGGAGGTCCGCGCCGGAGAAGCCGAGCTGGTCGTAGAACCACAGGGAGACGCCCAGCTCCTCGGCGTCGTCGCACACCTGCTCCAGCAGCTCCCACCACGGCTCGGAGAAGAACGGCGGGTCGTCGGCGTCGGAGCCGAACATCGGCCCGGACGGCGCCAGGTTGAGGATGACCAGGTTCCACACGCCGCCCTCGGCGAAGCGTTCGAGCTGCCGGCGCAGCCGGTCACGGCGGAGCGGCTCGCCGCTCCACCACCAGATCGCCGCGGGGGAGTAGGCCCGCGGCGGCTCGGCCAGGACCCGCGCCAGCTCCGGCGGGAGCGACGACGCGAGCGCCGGCGGAGGGGACGAGAGGGGGGACGGGTGGATCATGACGCCTCCGGAGCGGGTGTGGTTGCCACATCGAGGGAGCGGGTCAGCTGGCCGAGGTCCTGCAGCGCCCCGGGTCCGGCGCCGGCGTCCACGATGACGTGGTCGAACGCCTGGAGTCCCGCCACCCGGTACAGCGCGGTCCTGGCCAGCTTGGTGTGGTCGATCAGCAGCACGCTGCGGGTGGCCGAGGCCAGCATGGCGCGTTTGACCGGCACGATGTGCTGCTCCTGGTGGTAGGCGTAGCCGCCGGTCACCGCCGAGGTCGACACGAAGCACAGGTCGGCCTGGAGGGAGGCGATGGCCTCGGTGCAGGAGACGCCGAGGAAGGAGTTGTGCAGCGCGTCGTAGTCGCCGCCGAGCGCGATGAGCCGGATCCCGGGCATGCCGGCGACCAGCTCGATCGTGGTGAGGAAGTTGGTGACGACGGTCAGCGGCGCGAGCGGCTCCAGCCGCCGGGCGAGGGCGAGACTGGTGGTGGAGTCGTCCAGCATGACGGCCATGCCCGGCTCGACCAGCTCCGCCGCCCGCGCGGCGACGGCGTCCTTCTCGACGCGCATCGAGCGCTCGCGGAAGCCGACGTTGCTCTCGAACACGCTGGACGGCTGCGCGGTCACACCGCCGCGCAGCTTGCGGACCAGGCCCCGGCGTTCCAACTCGTTCAGGTCCCGGTGGATCGTCATCACGCTGACCTGGAACCGCTCGGCCAGCTCGGCGGCCGTGATGTCGCCGCGGGCGAGGATCTGCTCGGCGATCGCCTCCTGCCGCCAAGCAGGTCCCCGCCGCGTGCCGCCGGTCTCGTCCGTCATCCCTTGAGCCCGCCCGCGAAACCCTTGATGATGTGCCGCTGGAACACGAAGTACAGGGCGAGGATCGGGGCCACGGCGATGGCCAGGCCGGCGAAGATGATCCCCCAGTCGGAGGAGTACTCCCCGACGAAGGAGAAGACGGCCACGGGCACCGTCTGCTGGGCCGTGCCGGAGACGTACAGCATGGGCGTGAGGAAGTCGTTCCAGATGAACAGCGCGTTCAGGATGATCACGGTGCCGGTCACCGGGCGCAGCATCGGGAAGATGACCCGCCGGAACGCCTGGAAGGCCGTGGCGCCGTCGACGTACGCCGCCTCCTCGTACGCCCGGGGCAGCGCCCGCAGGAAGCCGCTGTAGAGGAACACCGTCAGCGGCAGCTCGTGCCCGGTGTAGAAGACGATCAGCGACGTGTACGTCCTGAGCAGCCCGGCATCGCGCATGAGCTGGTACAGCGGGATCATGCCGAGCTGCAGGGGGATGACCAGCCCGAGCACGAACAGCAGGAACACGCCGTAGCCCAGCCCGCGCTTCCACCGCGCCAGCGCGAACGACGCCAGCGACCCGGTCAGCACCAGCAGCATCACGCTCAGCGAGGTGACGACGGTGCTGTTGACCAGCGCCTTGCCCATCTCGGCCGACGACCACGCCTCGGCCAGGTTGCCCCAGTACACCGGCGACGGCGGCGCGAGCACGCTGGACGCCACGTCCTGCGGCCGCTTGAGCGCCACCATGACCAGCACGTACAGCGGGAAGACGAACGCGACGGCGCAGCCCGCCATCAGCACTTCCATCAGCATCCCCCGCCTGCCGGTCCGCCCGTCGCGGGTGGACCGGTGGGCCTGCGGGCGGCTCACGGCTCCACCTCCAGCCGGCGCAGCACCTTGAGCTGGAGGAAGCTGATGAAGGCCACGATCATCGTCAGGACGAGCGCGAGCGCGGTGCCGTAGCTGTAGTCGTTGAGCACGAAGGCCTGCTTGTACATGTTGAGGGAGAGGGTCTCGGTGGCGTAGCCGGGACCGCCGCCGGTCATGGCGAACACCTGGTCGAACAGCTTCAACCCGGTGATCATGGTGAGGACGAGGGTGATCGTGGTGGCCGGCGCCAGCAGGGGCCGGGTCACGAACCAGAACCGCTGCCAGCGGCCGGCCCCGTCGAGCGCCGCCGCCTCGTACAGCTCCTTCGGCACGCCCTGGAGCCCGGCCAGGAAGATGACCATCGACAGGCCGGCGTGCTGCCACACGATCGCGACCACGACCGACCACAGGGCCAGCGACTCGTCGCCGAGCCAGCTCTGCTGCAACCCGTCGAGGCCGAACGCGGCCAGCAGCCCGTCGAGCGGCCCGCCGGGGGAGTAGACGTACTTCCACAGCACGCCGATCACCAGGGGCGGCAGCACGGCGGGGGCGAAGAAGAGCGTCCGCAGCAGGTTGCGCCCGCGGATGCCGGTGTCGAGCGCCAGCGCGAGGGCCAGGCCGATCACGTTCTGCACGACCATGAGGGCGACGGCCAGCAGCAGCGTGTTGCCCAGCGACCCGATGGCCTCGGCGTCGCCGAACAGGCGGCCGAAGTTGGCCAGGCCCACCCCGTTCACCTGGGAGCCGAGGCCGCTCCAGTCGGTGAACGCGTACACGGCGCCGGCCACGCTCGGATAGAGGACGACGAGGGTGTAGAAGAACAGCGCGGGGACGACGAACATCCACCACCGCCGGGGCCCCCGCCGCCCGGTGCGGGCGGCGGAGGCGTGCCGGCTGCGCGCCGGAGGGCGGGACAGCTCCAGCGTCATGAGCTCTTCTTCTGGTACGACTCGTCCATCTTCTTCAGCGCGTCCGCGACGGTCGTCGAGCCGGAGAACAACTGCTGGCCGACCGTGAGCAGCGTCTGCTGCACGACGGCGTTGGGCCAGGTGTGGTTGGCGAACGGCACGTTGCGCCCGTCCTTCAGGTACGGCAGGAGCGGCGCGAGCGTGGGGCTGACCTTGTCGGTGGGCACCCCGTCGAGGCCGGGCACGCCCTTGGCCGCCGCGCAGAACGACGCGATGTTCGCCGGCTGCGCCAGGAAGTCGAGGAACTTGCGCGCCTCGGCGGCCCGCTCGCTCTTGGCGTTGACGCCGAACAGGTGGCTGGGCGAGGCGGGGATCATCGTCTTGCCGGCGTCGTCGCCGCCCGGCGCCGCGAAGACCCCGAACTCGGCCTCGCCGCCCGCCGCGTAGCCGGCCATGAGGGAGAACGTGCTGGTGACCAGGTTGACCATGGCGGCCTGGCCGGAGGCGACCGCCTTCATCGACTGGTCGAGCGAGACGCCCAGGGGCTTGTCGTTGAAGTAACCGCGCTTGTTCAGCTCCAGGATCTTCTCCAGCGCCTCCTTCCAGCCGGCCGAGTCCGCGAAGGTGGTGGCGCCGGAGGCGAGCTTGGCGTCGAAGCCGGGGTCGGCCGCGTAGACGGTCGTGGCGGCCAGCGCGTACGCCGTGAACTGGATGGTGGTGGCGTCGGCCATGCCGAGCGCGATGGGCGTCCTGCCCGCCTTCTTGATCTTCTCGCAGACGTCCAGCAGCTCGCTCCACGTGGTGGGCGGCTCCAGGCCCAGCTCGGTGAAGATCTTCTTGTTGTAGAAGGTGCCGATGATGGCGCGGTTGGTGGTCAGCGCGTACGTCTTGCCGTCCACCTGGCACAGCGGCTTGAAGCCGGCCGGCATCGAGGCGGCCCAGGATGCTGACGACAGGTCGGCGAGGAAGCCCTGCGGGGCGAGGAGCTTGACGGCGGTCGGCTCGCCGCTGCCCGGGCCGACGCGGAACAGGTCGGGCGCGGTGTTCGAGGTGAGCCGGGTCCGGATCTGCGAGCCGAGCTGGTCGGTGGCCATGTAGGTGGGCTCGAACGTGATGCCGCTCTGCTTGGCGTAGGCGGCGATGATCGGCGAGAGGGGGGCACGCTGCTCGTTGGTGGCGCCGAGCGTCAGCTTGCCGGTGTCCTCACCGCCGCCGACGAAGCCGCAGGAGGTCAGGAGCCCGCCGGACGCCAGGGCGCCCGCGCCGAGCATCCCGATGCGCAGGAAGTCGCGCCGGGTGGAAGTGGTCATGAAGGTCTCCGGGGGGGTGTCCGAAAATCGGAGGGAGATTGCGCCGTTAACGCGGCATTAACACTGACATGTGATAGATCACGGTGTCTAGTGTTAGAAGTCGCGGAGCCATAACGTCCAACAGCGGCATGTGGTGCGAGAACGTATGGCCGGAGCCGTGTGTCGTGACTGTTATTTTTCACACGACGTTTGATATGTCGCCGGCTCAGGCGGGCTGGTCCCAGATGCTCGGCGCCCCCGGCACCTCGTCCAGACGCGAGGTCACCGGCCCCTCCAGTGCCGCCAGCGCGCTGTCCAGGTCCTCGGTCGCGATGACCACCTTCACACCGCCGAAGGCCGTGTAGGCCAGGTCGATGTTGACGTTCGCGCTCGCGAGTTGCCGGGTCAGCTCGCCCAGCGTGCCGGGCCGGTCCTCGATGTTGACCACCAGCACGGACCGCTCGTCGGCGATCCCCATGCCGGCGCCCTCCAGCGTCCGCCGGCAGCGCGCCGCGTCAGGATCGGCGACCAGCACGTGCACCACGCCCTTGCCCTCGCCCGTGAACGCGGCCATGCCCTCGATGTTCACGCCGGCCTCGCCGGTGAGCTCCCCCAGGCGGGCCAGCTCCCCTGGCCGATCGTTCAGAATCACGGTGAGGTTGGTCGGCATGACCCTTCAATCTTCGCACCAGGGTATGAACCACACCGTCAGGGGGGTCCCTCCTCGGCCGCCGCCTCCACCGGCGCGTGCAGCCGCACCCGGGCCGGATGCCGGTACGCCGCCGACGCGGAGCCCCGCACGACGTGCGCCGCCGCGTCGCCACCGGGCGGCGTGCGCGGGGTGAAGGGCGGCCCGTTGGGCGTGCGCGGCCGTACCCGGTCGGCCCGGAACGTCCGCCAGTCGTCCCGCTCCCCGTCCCAGGCCAGCAGGTACCAGCGCCGCCCGGCGTACTTCGAGCGGCCGGGGCACGACGGTGAGCCGGCGTACGTGGAGTTCCGGGTGGGCGACTACCGGCACGAGCTGGGCATCGTCCGCGGCGCGTACGCCCCGCACGGCGTCGGCGCCGCCCCGGCCGGTGCCGTCCTGTACTGGGCGGTGGACGACCTGGACGCCACCCTCGACCGGCTGCTCGCCATGGGCGCCGAGGAGCACCAGGGCATCGTGGACCGCGGGGGCGACGGGTTCGTGACGGCGTCCGTGGTGGACCCGTTCGGCAACGTCCTCGGCATCATGACCAACCCCCACTACCTGGAGGTTCTCGGCTCGGCCCGCCCGTCCTGACCTTGCTGCGGCGTGCCTCCGGCGCGCCGCCCCGACGCGGCCTAACCTGCGGGAATGGGGCGGGGAAGAGCAGTGGTCGGCGCGACGGCGGCGGTGCTGCTGTGCGGGTGCGGCGGCGCGCCCACGGGCGGCCCGCGCCTGCCGGCGGCGTACGTGCAGGGGACGCCGGGGGCGACGCTGTCCGCCGCGCCCCCTGCCCAGGCGCCGCCCGCCCTCACCCCGGCCGCCGTGGGCGCCGCCGTGGCGCGGCTCGACGGGATCGTGCGTGACGTCATGGGCACGACGGGCGTGCCCGGCATGGCCGTCGCCGTCGTGTACCGCGACCGGGTCGCGTACCTGAAGGGGTTCGGGGTGCGGCGGGCGGGCAGCCCCGGCCCGGTCGGCCCGGACACGGTCTTCCAGCTCGCCTCCGTGTCCAAGCCGCTCGCCACCACCGTCGTCGCCCGGGTGGTCGGCCGGGGCACCGCCGGGCCGGGCGCGGTCGGCTGGGACGATCCGGTCGTCCGGCACGACCCCGGGTTCGCGCTCAAGGACCCATGGGTGACGCGGCACGTGACGCTCGCCGACCTGTTCTCGCACCGCAGCGGCCTTCCCGACCATGCGGGCGACCTGCTGGAGGACCTCGGCTACGGCCGCCGCCACATCCTGCGGCACCTGCGCGACGAGCCCCTCGGCCCGTTCCGCGCCCGGTACGCCTACACCAACTTCGGCTTCACCGAGGCGGCGCTCGCCGTGGCCAGGTCCGCCGGGCTCAGCTGGGCGAAGCTGTCGCGGACCCTCCTGTACGAGCCCCTGGGCATGCGCTCCACCAGCTCCCTCTTCTCCGCGTACGCCAAGGCCCGCGACCGGGCCGTGGGGCACGTCCGGGTGGACGGGCACTGGGAGGCGCGCCACACCCGCGACGCCCAGGCCCAGTCACCCGCCGGCGGCGCCAGCTCCACGGCCCGTGACCTCACCGCGTGGCTGCGTCTCCAGCTCGGCGGCGGCGTGTACGCGGGCAAGCGGCTCATCCAGGCGTCCGCGCTCGACCGGACGTACCTGCCGCACATCGTCTCGGCCCAGCCCGCCGCCCCGTACGGCGTGCCCGGCTTCTACGGGCTCGGCTGGAACGTCGGCTACGACGACCTCGGCCGGCTGCGGCTCGGCCACTCAGGCGGGTTCGAGCTGGGCGCGGCCACGAACGTGACCATGCTGCCGTCCGAAGGGCTCGGCGTCGTGGTGCTCACCAACGCCCAGCCCGTCGGCGCCGCCGAGGCCGTGGCGCTGACGTTCCTCGACGTCGCCGGGCACGGCAGGCAGACCGTGGACTGGCTGCGCCTGGTCGGGGACGCGCTCGCCCGGACGGCCCGCGAGGCGCGGCCGGCGACCGACTACGGCAGGCCGCCCGCGGACGCCGCCCCCGCCAGGCCGGCGAGCTCCTACACCGGCGTGTACGCCAACGGCCACTACGGCCCGCTGACCGTCACCGAGGAGGGCGGCGGGCTGGTCATGCGGCTCGGGCCCGAGCCCCTCCGGCTGCCGCTGCGCCACTACGCGGGCGACACCTTCGCCTACCTGACCACCGGGGAGAACGCCGTGGGCCTGGCCGGCGTCCGCTTCGCGGCGGGCGCCGGCGGCCGGGCCGTCAAGGTCACCGTGGAGAACCTCGACCACACCGGTCTGGGCACCTTCCCCCGAACCCCCTCCTGAGCCACGGCCTAGGATGGGGCGGTCCCGGCCCAGCGGGTTCGCCGGGGAGACGTCGCCCGAGGGGGTCGTATGCCGGAGCCGTTGACGATCGCGGTCGCCCAGCCGCTGTCCGCCGCGCACGACGTGGCCGCCAACGCCGCCGAGCACGCGCGGGCCGTGCGGTCGGCCGCCGCGCGGGTCGTCGTGTTCCCCGAGCTGTCGCTCACGGGGTACGAGCTGGACGCCGAGACCGTGGAGCCGGGTGACGCCCGGCTGGCGCCGCTCGTGGCGGCGTGCGCCGAGACCGGGGCCGTCGCGCTGGCCGGCGCGCCCGTGGCCGGGGACCGGGGTCCGCACATCGCGATGCTGGCCGTCGACGGGGCCGGCGTCACCGTCGCGTACCGCAAGATGTGGCTCGGCGACGAGGAGGCGCTGCGGTTCGCGCCCGGTTCGGAGCCGGGGGTGCTGGAGGTGGACGGGTGGCGGCTCGGCCTGGCCGTCTGCAAGGACACCGGCGTGCCCGAGCACGCGGCGGCGACGGCCGCCCTCGGCGTGGACGCCTACGTGGCCGGGACCGTCAAGCACGCCGCCGAGGCGGAGCTCCAGACCGGACGCGCCCGGCGCATCGCCGCCGGGCAGGGGCTCTGGGTCGCGGTGGCGAGCTTCGCCGGGCCGACGGGGGGCGGGTTCACCGAGACGGCGGGCCGCTCCGGATTCTGGGCGCCCGGCGGCGGGCTCGTCGCCCAGGCCGGTCCGGAGACCGGCGCGGTCCTCACCACGAAACTGACCTGATGCCCGGGGCCGCGGCGGGCACCCGAGCCGCCGTGGACCGTGCCGCAGGCCGTGCGTCGGCACGCCGGCCATGGCGGTGTCGTCCTCGACGAGGAGCACCCTCATGCGGGCCGGCCTGGAACCCTCGCCATGGCGGCGCGGCGGTCAGGCGTCCGCCGCCAGGACGGCCGTGCCGGCCCGCGTCTCGGCGACCAGGAAGTCCACCACATCCTCCATCCGCCCCCGCCGGGTGAGCACCGCACGCTGGCGCGCGGCCGAGCTGCCGCGCGCCAGCGCCTCCCGCGCCAGTCCCGACACCAGCTCCCAGTCACCCGCGTCCTCCAGGTACGGGCGCAGGTCGTCCACCAGGCGCAGCACCACCTCCCCGGCCGGCCGGGGCGTGCCCTCGACCGGGTCCACCAGCTCGCCCTCCAGGCCCGAGCGCGCCGCCTGCCACGTCGCCGCCCGCACCGGCTCCAGCTGCACCTCGCCTCCCGGGTCACGCCGGGCGGCCTCCAGCTCCCGCGCCACCAGCGCCCGGAACAGCCCCGCGATCAGCACGATGTCGTCCACCCGCGGGCACGCGTCGCAGACCCGCAGCTCCACGGTCGGCACGTGCGCCGAAGGCCGGACGTCGAAGTAGATCATCCCCGGGTCGCTGATCACCCCGGACCGCACCAGATCCTCCACCATCCCCTCGTACTCGGCGGCGGAGCCGTACCGGCTCATCGGCCCCGCGGTGGGCCAGCGCTGCCACACCATCGTGCGGTAGCTTGCGTACCCCGTGTCCGCCCCCAGCCAGTACGGCGAGCTGCAGCTGAGCGCGAGCAGTGCCGGCAGCCACGGCGTCACCAGGTGCGACACCAGCACGGCGAGGTCCCGGTCGGTCACCTCGGCGTGCACCTGCGTGCCGCAGATGAGCTGCTCCCGGGTGAGGAGCTGGTAGTCGTCGAGCATCTGCTCGTAACGGGGATCGGGGGAGACCTTCATCCGCTCCGCGTCGCCCAGCGGCACGCTGCCCGCCGCCACGATGCCCAGACCCAGCTCGCCGGCGACGCCTGTCAGCGTCGAGCGCAGCTCGATCAGGTCCCGCGCCAGATCCTCAAGACTCGTGAACGGCTTGCTGTTGGCCTCCACGGCCGACCGTTGCAACTCCCGCGTGAACCGGTCCTCCGGCAACCGCTCCAGCAGGGCACCCGACCGGGAGACCAGGTGCCGGGTGCCGGAGTCGACGATGTGGAACTCCTCCTCGACTCCGACGGCGATCTCACGCGTGGAACTCGTCATGGGGCCACTCCCGGGGATGGTCGGCGTGTCATTGCGCCGGTCATCTCCCCGAAAACACGGCTTTCGCACCTCGCCCTGGTGCGCGCCCCCTCTCGCGCCGGCGCCTCAGGCCGGCGTGAGCGGACCGCGGCGCTCGCGCGCCGTGAGATGGTCGTCCAGCCCGGCGGCGGCGAGCAGCCGCTCGGCCGACGGGGACAGATGAGCGAGGCTGAGGGTGCCACCCCTGCTCTGCATCGATCGTTTGAGCGCCATCAGCACGCGCAGCCCGGAGCAGTCGATGAACGACACCTGGCTGAGATCCACCTCCAGCGCGGACACGGACGGGGGTTCGATCATGGTGCTCAGACTCGTCTTCAGGAGCTCGGCGGTGGCGAGGTCGATCTCACCCCGCAGGTGCGCGACGGTGCGCCTTGCCTGGGTTTCCACGGTGACGTTCAGCGACTCCATCGCATCCTCCAGATGGATCGGCCGGCGCGGACTCACAAAAGCCGCGTTGCACCGCAGGCCACCACATTCGTCTCCCAGCTGTCGCCCTCGGATCCGTAAAATTCGCGCCTCCGTTGGCCGACGGTCCGCACGAAGCCCCGTGGCGGCCGGTGAAACCGAGGCCCGCCGGAAGCCGTTCCCGGAGACGCCCGCCGGGGACCGGCCACATCGCGGCCGAACGGTGTCAAGACCCGAGATGGCCTACGCTGGGCCCGGGGCGGTCGGGAGGAGGGGCGCGCATGGGCGGGCTGTCGGAGGAGGATCGGCGGGCTCTGGAGCGGCTGCGCCGAGCGGCGGCCGAGCAGCCCGGCGCCGGTGCGGAGCCGGCCGACGCCCAGACGGAGCCGGCCGAGACGGATCGTGCCGGCGGCGGCTCGTCCGAAGGCGAGGGGCCGCGGCCGTCCGGGTTCCTGATCGGGATCGACCCTCGCGGGCGGCCCTACCCGCCCCGGCGTGTCCGCCCCCAGCACGAGCCCCCGGCCTGACGGAGCCCCGCCCGGCTACCGGGCCCGCTCCATGTCGTCCGTGAGCCACGGGGGCGGACCCGACTCCACCAGGGTGTCGTCCCCGAGTCCCGCGGCGACCATGACCTCCTCCACCGTCGTCCGCTTGACCGTGCCGCGCGTGACCCACGGCAGCCACGTCTGCTCGGCGGGCTCCCGGTCCGGGTAGATCCAGTGGCTGAGCACCTCCTGCCGGCCGTGCTCGTCGCGGGTGCCGAGGCTGATCATCACGTGGTTGCTGTGGTCCATGAACACGATGTGGCCCTCCGGGACCGCCGGGCCGCCGCTCTCGTACCGGGTGAGCGGGCCGGGGGACATGTGCCACTTGACCACCGCCATGCCCGCCGCGATGACGTCCAGCTCGCCGTTGCCCGGCTGCGCCGCGGCGGCGACCGCCGCGGCCCCCATGTCGTCGGCGATCCGCCGCAGCGCCGACTTGCTGATCACGCCGGCCTTGTACGCGCTGAACAGCACGGACTCCCAGCAGTTCATCGTGTCGGCGGGCCCGGGCTCGGGGCCCGTGCCGTTCACCCAGCGGGCGTAGTGGTTCGGGTGGCCCCAGACGGTGGTCTCCTTGATCCGGCCGCCCGCGGCGACGTCCGACTGGCTGCCGCCGCGCCAGGTCACCTCGTCGACCATGACCAGCGCGGCCCGGGTCACCGCCTCGACCACCTGCCGCCGCGTCCAGCCGGCGGGAAGGCGCGCCGCGGGCGGCAGCTCCCCGGCGTGCTCATCCAGGTACCGGTCGATCCTCCCGGCCAGGTCGTCGTCGCCCGCCTCACGCAGCGCCAGGGGCCCCTTCTCCGCCACGTCGGCCAGCTCCCTCAGCATGATCTCCCCGGGGCCCGCGGCCAGCACCTTGAAGTGCGTGTCGTTGGGGAACACCACCGAGGTCCCGGCGAACCACGGCGGCAGCCGCCTGCCGCCGGCCGAGTCGATGCCGATCTCCACGTTGCCGTCCGGCAGCCGCGCCCTGTCGTCCACGGCGACGACGAACGCCGGCTCGCGCACCACCGCCCCCTCCTCGTACACGGCGAGCTGCGCCATGTCGCCCGGCAGCACGCGCACCCGGGTGAACACCGGCCCCGCGAACACCGGCAGCGCGTTCACCGCCGAGCGCAGGCAGCGCAGCAGCGGCGCGAGCTCCGCCACGCGCTCCGACCAGCCGAACCTCAGGGGGCCGTTGACGAACCGCTCGTCATGGCCGAGGAACGCCAGCAGCGCCACCTGGTCCTCGACGGGCATCGCGGCGCGCACCGGCGCCCAGGCGCGCAGCTCCTCCTCGCCGGCCCGCGCCCACGCCTCGGCGAGGCCGCGCTCCCACTGCTCGAACCCCTCCTCGCCGAACAACGTCCTGAGGGCCCGCCGGTCCTCGGCTGTGCTGCGGAAGCGGGGGCCGAGGTCGTCCAGCACGCCGGCCTCCCGCATGGCCGCCTCCGCCCGCGCCGCGGGACCGGCCGGCGCCGGGGCCCGCGGGTCGGGAGCGGCGTTGATGAGCCGGTCGATACGGTTCCCGTCCTCGGCGTTCCCGTCCTCGGCGTTCCCGCCTGAGGCGTGCCCGTTGCCCGGCTCTCCCGGCGTGGCCGCGCGGGCGGGCGACGGCCCCGCGGGACGGACGCCCGTCTGCCCGCTGTGCGACCGCGCGAGCCGTCCCAGCAGGGCCACGGCGTCCCCGCGTTCCTGCTCGGACGAGAACGGCAGCAGGCCGCCCACGTCCAGGGCGGTCCGGGCCACCAGGTGGACGTCGCCCTTGTTCACCTGGCGGCCCAGCGTCCTCGCGGTGAAGTCGCGCAGCCGGTCCGCGTCGGGCGTCTCGCCGGGGAACGCCAGGCGGCTGAGGGCGGCCAGGGACAGCAGGTCGGCGCGGCGGAAGGAGTACTCCGGGCCGGTGTCGTAGAGCCGCTGCGCGGCGCGCACGAGCGCGTCGGTGAAGTCCAGGTGCTCCGGCGTGTACTGCCCGGCGTCGTCGAGCGTGTCCCGGTGGACGGCGTGCGCCCGGTCCAGCAGCCGCACGTGGTCCAGCGCCGAGCGGCCCGCCGGAACGGGGAACCGTCGCAGCAGCTCGGCGACGTGGGGCGGGAGGTTCCAGCCGGGCACGTAGGGCGGCCTGCGCCACTCCTCGGCGGGCCGACCGGGGGAGAGCGCCCCCAGGTGGGGGTAGGCGTCGCCGGCCGCCCGCAGCGCCGCCAGCGCGGCCAGGTGGTCCCGGCGCAGCCCGACCAGCTCCGGGACGGCGTCGCCCCGCGCGTCCAGCAGGACGTTGCCGTCCGCCCAGAACAGCCGGGCCCCGTCCATGATGTTGCGGTTGGCGAACACCGGCGGAGAGCCGACGTGGGTTCTCACGGTGCCGTCCTTGACGTAGTCGTCGGACAGGCCGGCCAGGCGGTGGCCGAGCTCGTGGGCGATGACGACCTGCGGCATCGTCGTCCGCCAGCTCAGCTCCGTGATCGGCGCCTCCCGGCGTCTCGCGCTCTGCCTGACCTGGTCGACCGGGGTGGTGATCGCCTCGCCCGCGTGGTGCCAGACGCCGGGGTCGGCCAGCTCGCCGAGCCGGTGGTCGGTCCCGGAGTGCAGGCGCACGACCTGGTCGTCCCCGGCGGAGTCCGGCGCCTGCTCGAACTCCACCCGCAGGTGGAACAGCGCCTCCGGCTCACCGTGGGACGGCGGCAGCCTGTACTGGTGGTTGTACCACCGGTCGGCCGCCTCCAGCAGGTTCGCGTGGAAGGTGGCGATCTCCTCGGCGCTCACCCCCGGGTCGGCCCGGTAGCGGATCCGCATGGTGTACTCGAAGATCGGCCAGGTCCTGCCCCGCCAGTCCACGGCGAACGTGCGGACCTCGGCGGCCGTGGCCCTCGGGTTGAGCACATGCGGCTGCAGCGGCCAAGGGCGCACCTGCTGACGCAGTCCCTCCCACTGGTCGGCGTGCGGCGTCTCCCTGGGGTCGAGCGCCGTGCCGTACAGCGCGCCGAGCACGGAGGGCGCGTCCATGTTGAGCGAGGGCCGGCGGGTGGCGTGGTCGAGGTCCTCCGGGCGGACGACCCTGAGGTCGGCGCGTGCCGGGTGGGCGGGACCGGGTGAGTCCTCGGTGAGCTCCGAGGCGAGGAGCGGCTCGTCGAGCCGCATGTCGCCCGGGTTGTCCACGAGCGCCGCGGCGCCGTGTTCCCGCGCTCTGGCGGCGGTGAGCCAGCCGTCGCCGCGCAGGTTCAGCACGGCGGGAACCGGGCCCGCGTGGGCGCCGCGCAGGCCCGCCAGCAGGCCGGTGACCAGGCCCGCGTTCTCGTCGGCGGGCCGCGCCGGATCGGAGGGGACGCCGCCGGCCGTGGGGCGGGGGGCGAGGCCGAGCCAGAGGACCGCCGCCGCCTGTCGCCCGTCGGCGCCCGGCCGGAGCCCCTCCGCCCGCTCCAGGTAGGTGTCCAGGTTGGCCAGGCCGTGCTGCCGGCGTGGCACGTACGCCTCGACCCGCTGGGCGGTGTCGGTGTCGCCGACGGCGACGACGACGTGCCCGGCCTCCCCCCGGGCCGAGGGGAGCCGCAGGTCGAGGAGGCGCAGGTCGGCGTCGCCGTCCAGGAGGCTCTCCAGCCGGCGCAGGCCGCGGTACGCGTCGCCGATCCGGTCGCGCTCGGCGTCGTCCGCGGCCTGCCAGTCCCGTTCCAGCTCGTCCAGGCGCCGGCGCAGGAGGATGCGGTTGGCCTGGTGGCGGGCGAGCGCGGGCACGCCGTTGAGCCGGCCCACCAGCTCGGGATGCTCCCGGATCAGCCGTTCCTGGGTGGCCCGGTCCCAGGACTTCCAGCCGGTGTTGACGAGGTGGGCGTCGTCCGGCTCCTTCGCGGACGCCGTGGCGTTCACCAGGTACGTCAGGGTCTGCCGGGCGGCGTCGTCGGGCCGTCCCCCTTGCGGGCCGGTCCCCGGGCCCGGGCGCGGCGATCCGGCCGGACCCGGCCGTGGTGTGCCGGTCGGGCCCGGCGGCGGGGTGAAGCGGTGCACCATGGCGGCGGCCTCGGGGGCGTTGCGGGCACGGGGGTCCGCCACCGTGTGGTCGAGGCCGAGCGCGGTCATGGCGCCGATCATGGCATCGCCGCCGATGCCGCCGCCCGCCCCGGGATGCGGATGAACGGCGGCCGCCGTTGTCCCGACACCGGCCTCCCGCGCACCGGCGACGTGCGACCCGTTCTGCTGCGACCCGGCCTCGTGCGGTGCGGCTCCGTGTGGTGCGGCCTCGTGCGGTGCGGCCGCAGGCGGTCCCGCCATGGGCGCGGGTGAGCCGTCACCCGGCCCGGGGGCGGTGGGAGGGGCCGCGTGGCCGGGGGCCGCCGCTGAGGCCGCGTGCTGGACGGGGACGCTCGCGGGCCGGTCCGCGCCCGGGGCGGCGGGCCGGTGGGAGGCCTCCGGGGCCGCGCCGTCCGCCGGGCTCGCGAAAGCCGGGCTCACGGAAGCGGCGCCCGTGGACGTGGCGCCCGCGGACGTGGCATCCGTGGAAGCGGGGCTCGCGGCGGTCGAGTCGTGACCGCTTCGCGTGCCCGCGTGCGTGCCTCCCGGATCCGGTCCCGCCCCCGGAAGGGCCGGCGTCCCCCCGGGCGGCGGCGCGTGCACCACCGGAGCGGTGTGGGGGGACGGCGGCTTGGCCGGGAACGGGTCCGCGACGCTCCCCGGCACCGGGCGGGGGATCGACGCGTTCCCGTCGAGCAGCACCGGAGCGGCCGCGCCGCCGGTGTCCGCACCGGCCGGCGGGTGACCGTTTTGTGACGGGCCGCCCGCGCCCGGGTCGCGGCCCCCTGACGACGAGCCCGGGGAGTCGGGCGGCCCGTGCGTGCCGGCGAAGGCGGCGTCGAGGAAGGGGGCGGACAGCGTGTCCAGCGGATGGACCGCTGCCCGCGCCACCGAGACGTGGAACGGCGAGACCGAGTTGACGCGCCCGGCGGCGCCCATGAACCCGCCCACGAGCTGGTCCAGGGAGAGCGTCGGCCGCTGATGGTAGACCGCGACCTGCGTCAGCAGGCTGCCGGCCGGCGAGGCCACCATGTTGTTCAGACCGGTGTTGAGCATCCGCCCGGGCAGGCGGCGCAAGGCGTTCCCGAGGCCGTGGGCGTCGCCCGCCGCCCGGTTCAGGTGGCGCACCCCCGGGAGGCGGCCGGTGAGCCCGGCGATCGGGCCGGCCAGCTTGTAGCCCACCACCGCGCCCGTGGCGGCGCCCAGCCCGGCCGCCCAGATCTGCTTCCAGTCCCATCGCAGGCGGGTGCCCATCCTCAGCTGCTGGCCCTGGGCCCACATCTCGATGAACGTCTCCTCGGCGACCTCCTCACCCACCTCCTCCAGCAGGGCCCACGACAGCAGCCGCCGCCCCGCCTGGCCGCCGGCCAGGGTGGTGGTCAGCCGGGTCACGAACCGGCGGCCGCCCGCCTCCACCAGGCCCGCCAGGATGCGGGAGACGGCGCTGTTGCCGGCCAGCCCGGCGCGCTCGACGAGGATGCGGGCGCTCCACACGTAGGCCGAGGCGAGCAGGGCGATCGAGACGGCCACGGCCGACACCCAGAACGCCACGTTGATCGAGAGCTTCGAATGCTGCGTGCTCACCGCGAACGCGTCGGCCTGCCGGGCGAAGGTGTGGGCGGTGGTCATTTTCGCCAGCGCCCCGTCCCGGTCGTCGAACAGGCCCTCCAGGCGCAGGAACGCCGGACCCTTGGCCGGCGACTCCCAGGCGTCGGAGATGGCGCGGGCCGCCTCGGACGCGGGCCCGAACGAGGACGCCAGGACGCGCACCACGTCCAGCTGGGCCTGCCGGATCCCCCACAGGCCGGATTCGCTGGCCCGCGGCCACGCCTGCCCGGCCATGAGCATGGGGACCAGCCAGTGGACCACCCAGTCGGGCAGGCCGTCGGTCTCCCAGGCGGGGCGGACATCGGACTCGGTGACCGCGCCGAAGGCGTCGCCGCCGGGCAGCCCGGTCTGCGTCTGGACGTCGGCGTCGCCGTTGTGCCTGCCGGCCATGGTGGGGGTCTCCGGGTCCGCGGTCAGGTCTCGCGGCCGAGGCCCCGCTCGACGATCTCGCCTGTCCGGTCGTCGGCGGAGCGGGAGCAGGCGATGGTGACGCGCAGCCGCGTGCCGCTCTTGCTGATCCGTCCGGCCAGGTGGGTGATCTCGTCGATCAGCTGGTCCGCGCCGCAGCCCAGGTACGCCTGCGCGAACGCCTGCCCCTCGGGGCCGTCGCCCCAGGGGGCGGCGGCGTGCAGCTCCTTGAGCCGGGTCGTCCGGTCCGGGACGGCGGCGCAGAGGTCGGTGCCCATGGCGGTCCACATGGAGACGCAGGACTCGATGGTCTCGCCCAGACACAGGTCGGCGGGGTCACTCGCGGGCACGCGTGCCGTCCTCTCCGGTCATCTGGTCGGTGAGCTGGCTTGTCAGGGCGTCGAGGTCGCCGGTGAAGTGGGCGCGCATCCGCTCCGGCGGCACCAGCGGCTCGAAGATCGCCAGGATGCGCTCCTGGGCCTGCTCCGCCGCCCGGTGGATCGTCGCGGTGATCGTGTCGGCGAGGAGGCGCGCGTCGGGCCGCCGGTAGACGCGCGGGTCGATGTCGAGGAGGACGAGCCGGCCGTGCGCGTCCACGGTGGCGGAGATCAGCCCGTCGGGTGACCTCTCCGTGACCTGGACGGCCAGCGCCCGAGCGTGCAGGTCCGGACCCTCCTCCTGGAGCCGCATGAACGTCTGCCGGAGCTCGTCGGCGTAGACCCGCGCCGCCGCCGCGTCCATCTCCCCGAAAGGCCGCACGCCATCTCCACACCCAGTCATACTGTCACGTCAGACCCAAAAGCTTACCAAGGTCACATCTGTCACAGAGGACTACTTTCCTCCCTCAGATCCGCGATCTCGTCGCGCGGCACCCAGCGCCGGTACACCCCGCGCTCCACCCGCTCCAGGCCCAGCCGCCGGGCCACGGTCGCCCGCGCGCCCGTGTACTCCAGCAGCAGCTCGTCCCCACGCCCGTCCAGCACGAGGAACGGCTCACCGCGCCACGAGCACACCGTGACGGCGAACCGGACGTCCTCGCACCGCGCCGCGGGCACCGGCAGGACGTACCGGCCGGGCGCGACCTCCTCGAAGCCCTCTGCGGGCGTGCCGGAGCGCAGCCGCAGCCACAGACCGTCGGGCCGCAGGTCGGGGCTGGCGCCGTAGTCGCCGCCCCGCCACCGCGCCCGGTACCCCGCCCAGCTCATCCGCCCCCCTCCGCGACGGTCCCCACCCCGTCGTCGCCGGGGACCAGGTGCCAGCGGCACAGGTCGCCGTCGTAGACGGCGCGCCGCCGCTCCACCCCGTCGGCCCCCAGCTCCCAGATCTCCGCGCCGTGCGGCAGGACCACCCCGTCCACCTTGTACTCCCTGATCGTCTGGTCGGGGACGGGCACCAGGCCGAGCCCGGTGAACGGCTTCTCCTCCACCACCCACCCGCCGACCGCGGCCATCCCCTCCTCGTCCACCCCGCCGTACGGGGTGCGGTAGAGGCCGAGGCCGATCGCGGACCAGCGCAGCAGGTTGACCGTGCCGTCCGCGGTGAGCGCGTCCGGCTGGAGCAGCGCGTCCGCCAGCACGGCGGGGGTGGCGATGTGGGCGACGTCCAGCGCGTGGTGGCAGTAACCGGACACGCGCGGCTCGGCGGCCCGCAGCAGCGCGTCCACGTCGGCCGGGCGCAGCGCCTTCTGCATGACCGGCGTCCCCGCCCCGGGCTCGGCGACGGCGTCCTGCTCCAGCGTCGGCACCGCCAGCCGGGCGACGGTGCCCGACTCCAGCAGGAACGACACGTCCAGCCCGGCATTGACGGCCAGGCCCCAGCGCGGGTCCGGCCACGCGGCGGCCAGCTCCACCAGCGACACCGCCCGGCAGTGCCACGCCGGCCCCGACATGGCGGCCCGCATGGCGTCCTCGGAGGTGTAGACGGCCAGCCAGGTTCGGCCGCCGTCCGACAGAGTGGGCCAGGCGTACGGCTCCCGGCCCGCGGCGGCGTCCGGCGCGACCGGCATGGCGAGGTCGGCGGCCCGCAACAGGACGAGGCAGGCGGTCAGGTCGCCCGCCTCATGCGCCGCCATCAGGCGTTCTTCGAAGGGGGTGACGGGCCGCATGAGGCGCACCAGACTACCGCTAGGGCCGCCAGATCCTCTCGTAGGCGGCCCGGTAGCCGGGCGGGTCCCAGGACGTGGCGGCGCCCACGTTGGCCGCCGTCGTCAGGTGGACGGGCGGGACGTAGCCGCTCGGCGGTGCGCCGGCGAACGCCCGGTTCAGCTCGTCGACGATCTGGTGGCCCTGCGCGCCCAGCGGCTCGGGGACGGTCGCCGCCTGGTACTGGCGGGCGCGGATCCGCTCGAAGGCCGACGGGTCGCCGTCGCCCGCGCCGATGGCGTACGGAGCGCCGCCGCCCGGCAGGCCCGCGGCGCGCAGCGCGGGCGCGGCGTCGGCGAAGTACAGGTCGTTGATGGCGGCCGAGTACGTCCACCGGTCGCCGTGGCGCGACAGCAGCGACGACGCCTCCTGCGCCGTGCGGGTGCCCGCGTCGGGCAGCGGGATGTTCTCGCGGGCGAGCAGCGTGACGCCCGAGCAGCCGAGCAGCGTCCTCTCGATCAGCCGCGCCTTGTACTCCGCGAACGGGATCGAGGAGTCGGTGAACAGCACCACCCCCGCGCCGCCGCCCGACCTCGCGATGATCCAGTACGCGCTGAGCCGGGCGACGTCCTCCACCCGGGTGGTGACGTTGGCGAACAGCCTCGGGTTCGTGCTGGGCCCGGGGGAGCGGGTCGCGTGCCAGCCGACCAGCGTGATGCCCGCCTGATCGGCCTGGCGCACCTGCTGGGCGACCGAGCCCGGGTCGAAGCCGCCGATCACGATCCCGGACGGGCGCAGCGCGATCGCCTGGCCGAAGGCGGTGCGGACACCGGCCGGCGTGCCCTGGCCGTCGATCACCCGCACCTTCCAGCCGATCGAGCGGGCCGCCGCGGTGACGGCGGAGGCCGTGCCGGCGACGCCGGGGTTGGTCATGGTGGCGGCCACGTACACGATGCTCCGGCCGGGCACGGCCCGGGGCCCGCTCGTGGGCCCGTCCCAGGGGGCGGTGCGCTCGGCGCGGGCGACGGCCTCCCGGGCCGTGGCCAGCACGCCGGGGCACGGCCGCGCCGGCCGGTCGGAGCCGGGGGCGTCGCCGGCCGCGCAGCCGCCGCTCAGCC
>NZ_JBFAHO010000072.1:0-21668 GCF_040654215.1 Nonomuraea sp. NPDC050733
CGGCCGCGCAGCCGCCGCTCAGCCCGGCCGCGAGCACCAGCGCGGCCACGGCTCGTACGAGCCTGGCGGTGGCGCGGACGGGCGGGGCGGCGGCGCGCCCGAAGCGGCCGGAGCACACGAGCGTGGCGGGGCTCATGAGGCTCCCCTGCTCTCCGCGGGAGGACGGGCGCGCAGCCGCCGCCGGGCCGAGTAGCCGACGAGGCCCACCGCCACGAGCAGCGTCAGCCCGTTGAACAGCGGCGTCACCCAGAACTCCGCGCCGAGCTGCTCCAGCCCCGACAGGCCGACGGCCAGGACGGCGACCGCCACCACCGTGCCCAGCGGGTTGGGCCGGCCCGGCCGGATCACGGACGAGCCGAGCAGCGCCGCGGTGAACGCCGGCAGCAGGTAGTCCAGCCCGACGCTCGGGTTGCCGATCTGGTTCTGGGCGGCGAGCAGGACGCCCGCGAAGCCGGTCACCACCCCCGAGACGGTGAAGGCCGCGCAGACGTGGCGGCGGGTGCGGATGCCGGCCAGCTCGGCGGCCCGCGGGTTGGAGCCGATGACGTACAGGTGGCGCCCGAGGGGGAGGCGTTCGAGGACCACCCACAGCGCCGCCGTCAGCGCCACGACGTACAGCGCGAGCACGGGCAGCCCCAGCGCCATCGCGTCGGTCAGGCTCGTGAACCCGCCGGGCAGCCCCTCGGGGCCCGGCACGATCCGCGCGCCCCCGGTCACCCACCCCGTGATCGCGTACAGCACGCTGCCGGTGCCGAGGGTGGCGATGAACGAGTCGATGCGGGCGAACTCGACGAGCAGCCCGTTGACCGCCCCCGCCAGCGCCCCGCCCGCCAGGACGCCGAGGCAGGTCAGCGGCCACGGCCAGCCGGCCGACACGACGAGGCTCAGCGTCACGACGTGCCAGAGGCCGATCCCGTACCCGATGGACAGGTCGAACTTGCCCGTGACGATCGGCACCATCGCGCCCAGCGCCAGGATCGCGGTGATCGCGTTCGTGGACAGCACCACCCGCAGGTTGGCCAGGGTGGGGAAGGTCTCGGGCAGCACCAGGGAGAACACCGCGAACAGCAGGGCCGCCAGCATCAGCAGCCCGTAGGCGCCGACGAGCCGGCCGGGTGCGGACCGGCGCCGGGGTGCCGGGCCTCCGGCGGCCATCAGCGGCCCGTCCCGGTGACGGCGCGGGTGAGCCCGGTGACGGTCAGGGCGGCACCGGCCAGCTCGGCGGTCACCGCGCCACGCGTCAGGACGAGCGCGCGGTCGCAGACGTGCGTGATCTCCTCGGCGTCGGCCGAGACCAGCACGGCCGCCAGGCCGTCGCTCAGGGCGGCGTCCAGCAGCCGGTAGATCTCCGGCCGGGCCGCGACGTCCACCCCGGCCGTCGGCTCCTCCAGGATCAGCACCCGCCGTCCGGTCCACAGCCAGCGGCCGATCAGCGCCTTCTGCTGGTTGCCACCCGACAGGGCGGTGAACGGCAGCTCCGTGTCGGCGGGACAGACCCCGAGGCGCGCCAGCAGGCCCGCGGCCCGCGCCCGCTCCTCGCGAGGCCCGAGCCAGGTCAGCGGCGAGCCGCCGCGCAGGCGCGGGTTGGCCAGGACGTTCTCCCGGACGGTGAGGCCGGGGGCGGCGCCCTCCTCCAGCCGGTCGCCCGCGACCAGGCCGGCACCCGCCTCCACGGCCTCCGGCGCCGACTTCGGCAGATGGGGCCGCCCGTCCAGCAGCACCCGGCCGGCCAGGACGGGCCGCACGCCGGCCAGCGCCCGCCCCACGTCCACGTGTCCCGCGCCGGCGAGCCCGGTCAGGCCGATCGCCTCGCCGGCCCGCAGGTCGAAGCCGACCGGACCGGCCAGCGCGGTACGCAGGCCGCGCACGCTCAGCACCACCTCACCCGGCTCCCGGCGCGGCCGGCGGTGAACGGCGGGCTCGCCTCCCACGATGGCGCGCACCAGGTCGTCGTGGTCGATGGGTTCGCCCGCCACGATGGAGCGCTCCAGGCGCCCGTCGCGCAGGACGGCCACGCTGTCGGCCAGCTCGCGCACCTCGGCGAGCCGGTGACTCACGTACACGACGCCGCGGCCACGGGCGCGCAGCCCGCGCAGCACGCCGAACAACCGGTCGCGGTCGGCCGCGCCCAGGCTCGCCGTCGGCTCGTCCAGCACGATCACCTCGGTGTCGCGGGCCAGCGCGCGGGCCACGGCGACCAGCGCCCGCTCGGCACGGGTGAGATCGCCCACCCGCTCGCCGGGGTCCACCCGGGCGCCGACCGCGTCGAGCGCCGCCGCGCAGCGCGCACGCGTCCCGCGCGCGGAGATGAGGCCGCCGCGCCGGGGGTAACCGGCGCCCAGGGCGACGTTCTCCGCGACGGTCATCCAGTCGACCAGGCCGGGGTCCTGGTGGACGAACGACATCCGGCCGGCCGCGGCCCGGCCGCCGAGCGGGTGCCCGGCCACCGTCACCTCCCCGGCGTCGGCGCGGTGCACGCCGGCCAGGATCTTGATCAGGGTGGACTTGCCCGCGCCGTTCCGGCCGACCAGCGCCAGGACGCTGCCGCGGGCCAGGTCGAGATCGACGCCGTCGAGCGCGGGGATGCCGCCGAACCGCTTGCGCACCCCGCGGACGCGGACAAGCGGCTCCGGCTCGGCCCTGCCGAGATCGTGGCTGGCGCAGTCGTGCACAGGCCCCTCCGCGGGGCTCGGATCGCCCGGCGGGCAAGCTCCGACGGCCCGTCCGATGTTCCGTTCATCGTACAGAACCAAAGGTCAAGGGCTTGTTCAGCCGGCTTGACGAGTGTTCCAGGCGCGGACGATCTGCGCGCGCGAGGTGAAGCCCAGCTTGCGCAGGATGTTCTCGACGTGGTTCTCGGCGGTGCGTTGCGCGATCACCAGCGTCTCGGCGATCTGCCGGTTGCTCAGCCCCCGCGCCACCAGCTCGGCGATCTCCCGCTCCCTGCGGGTCAGCACGGCCGCGACACCGGGCTCCTGCTCGGCGTCACCGGCGTCGAGCGGGGGCCCGCCCTCCAGCGCGTACGCCGCCGCGGCGTCCAGCGTGAGCTCCGAGCCGCGCAGGAAGCCCGCGGTGAACTCCTCGTCGCCCAGCCCGCGCCGCAGCAGCTCCTCGCACCGGTCGTGCAGGCCCGCCAGGTGACCGAGCCCCGACAGCGACGTCCCGATCGACCGCCACACCATGTGGGCGGCGCCGAGCAGCTCGGCGGCGCGCGGCCGAGCCCCCTCGCCGGTCAGGATCCACGCCAGCCCCTCCAGGCACTGGGCGAGACCGAGGTGGTCGTGGCAGCGCACCTTGACGCGGATCGCGTCACGCATCATGGCGGCGGCCGCCTGCGCGTCGCCCCGCCGCCACCGGTCCAGGGCCACGATCCACAGGCCGTACGACACCGACCACTCCGCGCGCTCACGCCGGGCCGTCTCCAGGACCTCCTCGCACAGCGCGGACGAGCGGGGCGAGTTCATGAACACGGCGGCCATCGCGAGCTGGAGCAGCGCGACCCAGGCGTGGCCCCGGTGGCCGAGCGCCCGCCGCCGCTCCAGCGCCTCCTCCAGCAGCGTGAAGGCGCGCGGGAAGGCACCGGCGAGCAGCGCCGCGAAGCCGGTGATGTGCACCGCCCCGGCGAGCTGGGCCTCGTCGCCGAGCCGCTCGGACAGCGCCCGGCACTCCTCCAGCAACGGCCGCGCGGCCGCGGCGTCGCCCCGCAGCAGCACCAGCCAGGCGTCCACCCAGAGCGCCTTGGCCCGCTCGGAGCCGGCCGGGGTCTCGGCGGCCAGTGCCCGCTCCAGCCAGTGGTGTCCCTCGCTCGGCGACGTCCACGACAGCCGGTGGCTCCACATCGCCGCGCCGATCTCCAGCGCGGCCCACGCCTGCCCCGGCTCGCTCAGGCAGAACTCGAGGGTGGCGCGCACGTTGGCCTGTTCGAGGCGGAGCCGGGCCAGCCAGCGCATCTGGTGCTCGCCGAACCACTCGGCCTCGGCCCGCTCGGCCAGCTCGCGGCACCAGTCGCGGTGGCGCAGCCGCAGCGCCGTGCGCCGGCCCGACTCGGCCAGCCGCTCCTCGCCGTACTGGCGCAGCGTCTCCAGCATGTCGTAGCGGACACCGTACCCGTCGCCGGGCGGCATGGCCGCGTCCTCCCTGCGGATCACGATCGACTTGTCGACCAGCTCGGTCAGCACGTCGGACACGGCAGCCCCGGCGATCTCGTCCGAGGCGCAGACCCGCTGCGCCGCCTCCAGGTCCCAGCCCCCGGAGAAGACCGACAGCCCCTGCCACAGGGCGCGCTCCGCGGGCGTGCACAGGTCGTAGCTCCAGTCGACGAGCGCCCGCAGCGTCCGCTGGCGCGGCATCGCCCCCCGGCTGCCCTGGGTGAGCAGCCGGAACCGGTCGTTGAGCCGGTCGAGGATCTGCTCGACCGACAGCACGCGCATCCGGACCGCCGCCAGCTCGATGGCCAGCGGGATGCCGTCGAGCCGCCGGCACAGCCGGGTCACCGCCACGCTGTTGCCCGCGTCGACCGTGAAGTCCGGCAGCACGGCCGTCACCCGGTCGGCGAACAGGCTGACCGCCTCCGACAGCACCTCCGGCGCCGGCCCGGGGCCCGCCTCCGCGTCCGTCCCGGCGACGGCCGCGGCCACCTCGGGCCCACCGGACGCCGCGTCGGCCGCCGGTCCGGACGCGGGTCCCGGAGCCGCTGCGGACGCCGGTCCCGGGACGGGTGTGAGCGCCGGGCCAGGCCGCCCGTCCGGCACGGTCTCCAGCGCGCCCGGCGCGGTCCCGGCAGGAGCCGGTACGGTCCCCGGGGCGCCCGGCACCGTCAGCGGCGGTACCTCCAGCACACTCTCGCCGGCCACGTGCAGCGGCTGCCGGCTGGTGGTGAGGATCCGCACGCCGGGCCCGGCCGCGAGCAGCTCGCCCACCAGGGCGGCGCACTCGGGCAGCAGGTGCTCGCAGTTGTCGAGCACCAGCAGCGTCCGCCGGCCGCGCAGATGCTCGCGCAGCCCCTCCAGGTCGTTGCGGGGGCAGCCTATGGCCTGGGCGACCGTCTCGCCGAGCAGCTCCCCGGCGGCGAGCGGGGCGAGGTCGGCCAGCCAGACCCCGTGCGGGAAGCTCCGCGCCGTCTCGGCGGCCAGCCGCAGCGCCAGCCTCGTCTTCCCGACACCGCCCACGCCGCTCAGCGTCAGCAACCGCCCAGCGCAGAGCAGGCGCCGCGCCTCGGTCAGCTCCTGCCGGCGCCCCACGAAACTGGTCAACTCGACGGGCAGGTTTCCCGTTGCCCGTGGAGTCGTCGCCCCCGTGGCCATGTCAGGTTCAGTCATACCCTCCCGGACGCGTGATGAGCCCCCTGCCTGCCGGAACCTGTGAGAAGCCGCGGATCGAGGCCCAGCCGGACGCCCTCCCGGAACGCCGCCTCGTACGCCCGTACCCCGAGGGCGCACCGGGCCCGCGCCGCGCACCGCTCGTGCCACGGCGCGTGGTACGACAGCCGGATCGGGGAGGCGTCCACGGACTGCCACAGGGCGTGCGCGGCGCCCAGCAGCCGGGCCGCCCGCCCGTGGTCGCCGTGGGCGCCCGCCGCCCACGCCAGCACCTCCACGCACTGCGTCAGGCACCACTTGTCGTCGATGTCGCGGGTGAACCCCGCCGCCTCGCCCACCAGCTCCTCGGCCCGCCGCAGGTCGCCGAGGTTCCACAGCACGATGCCCAGCACGAGCTGCGCGTACGAGCGGGTCACGGGCGCCCCGTGCTCCTCGCAGAGCGCCAGCATCTCCTCGCCGCACTCCGCCGCCCGCCCGGGGCTCTGGCTCGCCCCGTACGCCGCCACGTAGTACAGGTTGAACACCACCCCGTCGAGGTCGCCCGCCGCTCGGTGCAGCGCCAGCGACTCCTCCAGCAGCGCGAGCCCGCGCCCCGGCTCGCCGGTGGAGAACGCGGCCACGCCGCTGGTCCGCACCGCGTACGGGAGCACGTCCGCGAACCCCTCGCGCCGGACCAGCGCCCTGCACTCCTCCAGCCGGGGGGCCGCCGCGGCGGGGTCGCCCTGGCGCAGCGCCAGCATGCTGTACACCCACAGCGCCGTCGCCCGGTCCCGGCCCGGCGCGGTCACCCGGTCCAGGCCGCGTTCCAGCCAGTACCGCCCTTCCGTGGCGGAGCCGGACAGCAGCCAGAACGACCACAGCGCCGCGGCCATCTCCAGCCCCACAGCGGGCGGCCCCGGCCCGCCGAAGCACGGCTCGATCGCGGCGCGCAGGTTGGGCAGCTCCCGCCGCAGCAGCCGGTAGCGCTCCGGCTGGTCGGGGACCGTCTCGTGGATCCGGTTGCGGGCCACGAGGTCCCGGTGGTGGCCGAGGTAGCGCTCACGCAGCTCCCGCTCCTCCTCGCCGGCCAGCCGCTCGTAGCCGTACGCGCGGATGGTGTCCAGCATCCGGTACCTGACGCCGCCCTCCGCCTGCTCGCCGACGAGGACCGACTTGTCGACCAGCCCCGCCACCAGGTCGAGCACCTCGCTCCGGTCCACCTCGCCGCCGGCGCACACCGCCTCGGCCGTCTCCAGGCCGGCCCCCGCGGGGAACATCGAGAGCCGGGCCCAGAGCCGCTGCTCGCCGGCCGAGCACAGGCGGTAGCTCCACTCCATGGTCGCGCGCAGCGTCCGCTGCCGCGGCGGCAGCGTGGCCGGCGACGTCACGGCCTGCAGGTGCTCGTCCAGCTCACGCGCCAGCCGTTCGAGCGGCACCGTGCGCAGCCGGGCCGCCGCCAGCTCGATCGCCAGCGGCAGCCCGTCGAGGCGCCGGGCGAGCATGGCCACGTCCGCGGCGTTCTCCCGGGTCAGCCGGAACCCCGGCGAGGCGTCGGCCGCCCGGTCGGCGAACAGCCGCACGGCGTCGTGCCGGGCTATGACGTGCGGCGGCAGCCCCTGGTCCGGAACCGGCAGGGACGGCACGGGGAGCACGTGCTCGCCGTACACGCCCAGCCTCTGCCTGCTCGTGGTGAGGATCCGCAGCCTCGGCGCCTCGCGCAGGACCCGGGCCGCGAAGCGGGCGCACGCCTCCAGCAGGTGCTCGCAGTTGTCGAGCACGAGCAGCATCCGCCGCCCGGCCAGGTGGTCCTCCAGCAGCGCCATGGGGTCGGACTCGCAGTCGCGCAGCCCCAGCGCCGCGGCGACCGTCGGCGCCAGCAGCTCGCCGGCCTCCAGGGAGGAGAGCTGCACGACCTCGATCCCGTCGCGGAAGGCGCCGCGAAGGGTGGCGGCGACCCTGAGCGCCAGGCGGCTCTTGCCGACGCCTCCCGTGCCGGTCAGCGTGAGCAGCCTGGCCCGGGCAAGGGCCTTCCGAGCCGCGGCCACCTCGTGCCTGCGGCCGACGAACGTGGACTCGCTCACCACGGCCATGACTGCTCCACCGGCCGGCGCCTCCGGAGGAAGGTCTCCCACCGAGGAGACCGGCCGATGTCTTCCAGCCTAGAACCCCTCCCGCCGTCACCTCCCGCGGGTGGCCCCGGAAACGCCAACGGCCGCCATGGATGCCTCAAAGCCGGGATTGAACCGGCCACGGGACGGCCAGGCACCTGGAGGGAGGAAACGATGCCCAAGCCCAGGATCGTGGTCGTCGGAGCGGGGTTCGGCGGCTACCACTGCCTGCGCGGCCTGGAGCGGCTGCTCCCGCCCGGCGCGGCCGAGCTGGTCCTGGTCAGCCGTACCGACTACCACCTGTACACGCCGCTGCTGCCGCAGGTCGCCGCCGGCACCGTCAACCCGGCCGACGTCGCCGTGCCGCTGCGGTCGCTGCGGCGCACCCGCCTGCGGACCGGCCAGGTCACCGGCGCCGACCTGGGCAGCCGCACGGTGACCGTCCGCCACCACGACGGCGGCCTGTCCACCCTCTCCTGGGACCGCCTGGTGCTCGCCCCGGGCAGCGTCACCCGCGTCCGCGACGTCCCGGGGCTGCGCGAGTACGCCCACGGCTTCAAGACCGTCATCGAGGCGGTGTACCTGCGCGACCGCGTCCTGGCCCAGCTGGAGCGGGCCGATGGCCTGCCCGACGGGCCGGAGCGGCAGGCGTGCCCCACGTTCGTCGTGGTCGGCGCGGGGCTGGCCGGGACGGAGTACGTCGCGCGCCGGCTGGGCGCTCAACGCCCTGCTCGGCCGCAACACGGTCAGCCTCGGCCTGGTCCCCGACGCCGCTGCCGGGCTCGTCCGCGCCGAGCAGCTCGGCATCGACCCGCCGCCCGCTCGCTCTCCCGGCCCCTCGCCGAGCTGAGGCGTAACTCATCAAATTCGATGTATTGTGGGGTCATGAACGCTGTGGACCTGTTCCTGCTGGGGCGCACGCTGATGAAGATCGGCGAGGAGGCCATGCCGACGGAGGGCATCGGGCCGCAGACCACGAGCGTGCGCACCGTCCTCATCGTCGTCAGCGACGTCCGGAGCCACCCCGACACCTCGGTGGGCGAGATCGTCGCCCGCACCGGCCTGCCGCAGAGCGCCGTGTCGGCCTCCGTGGCCCGCCTGCGCGAGGCGGGCGCCGTGGTGACCGAGCCCGACCCCCGGGACCGGCGCAGGACCGTGATCAGGCACGCGCCCAAGCTGTCCGACCGGGTGGCCGAGGTGCGCGCGGCGCCGATCGAGCCCGCGCTGGCGCTCGCGCTGGGCGGCGCCGAGCCCGCCGGCCACGACGAGGTCACGGAGGTCACCGCCCTGCTGGAGGCCCTCGCCGCCCGCCTCACCCCCGACTCCCTGGCCCGCCTCCGACCCTCGGTTTGAAGGTTCGGCACCCATCCCTCCCGGTGACCGCGCCGAAACTCTCAACCGGCAGGTCAATGACACACTTGCAGGCATGCCTTCCTCCCTCCCCAGCAAGCTGGCCGCCGACAGCCACGACGTCATCCAGGTACGCGGCGCCAGGGAGAACAACCTGGCGGGTGTCTCCCTCGACATCCCCAAGCGGCGCCTGACGGTGTTCACCGGCGTCTCCGGCTCCGGCAAGTCGTCGCTCGTCTTCGACACGATCGCCGCGGAGTCCCGCCGGCTCATCAACGAGACCTACACCGCGTTCCTGCAGAACTTCATGCCCTCCCAGGCCCGGCCGGACGTCGACGCGCTGCGCAACCTCAGCGCCGCGATCATCGTGGACCAGGAGCGGATGGGCGCCAACGCCCGATCGACCGTCGGCACCGCCACCGACTGCCACACCATGCTGCGGATCATGTTCAGCCGTCTCGGCGCGCCGCACGCCGGCCCGCCCTTCGCCTTCAGCTTCAACCGGGCCGAGGGCATGTGCCCCGTGTGCGAGGGGCTCGGCAAGACGTCCGAGATCGACGTGGACGAGCTGGTCGACCGCGACCTGTCCCTGAACGAGGGCGCCATCAAGGCCCCGGGCTTCGCCAGGGACACGTGGTACTGGCAGCTCTACGCCAACGCCGGCCTGTTCAACCCGGACGCCCGGCTGCGCGACTACACCCCGGAGCAGTGGGAGGACTTCCTCCACAAGCCCGCAACCAAGATCAAAATGGGCTCCAACACGTTCACCTACGAGGGGCTCGTCACCAAGATCCGGCGCCTGTACCTCGCCAAGGACCGCGAGTCGATGCAGACGGCGGCGCGCGCCTTCGCCGACCGGGCGGTCAAGCTCGCCCCCTGCTCCGCCTGCGACGGCACCCGGCTCAACGACGCCGCCCGCGCCAGCCTCGTCGCCGGCCGCAGCATCGCCGACTGCTCGGCCATGCAGATCGACGAGCTGGCCGCGTTCGTCCGCGGCATCGGGGACGCCTCGGTCAAGCCGCTGCTCGACACGCTGCTGGAGACGCTGGACTCGCTCGTCGAGATCGGTCTCGGCTACCTGAGCCTGGACCGCAAGTCCGCCACCCTGTCCGGCGGCGAGGCCCAGCGCGTCAAGATGGTGCGGCACCTCACCTCCAGCCTCACCGACGTCACGTACGTCTTCGACGAGCCGACCGCGGGGCTGCATCCGCACGACATCCAGCGCATGAACGGCCTGCTGCTGCGGCTGCGCGACAAGGGCAACACGGTGCTCGTCGTCGAGCACAAGCCGGAGACCATCGCCATCGCCGACCACGTCGTGGACCTCGGCCCCGGCGCCGGCTCCCAGGGCGGCCACGTCTGCTACGCCGGCGACCTCGACGGGCTGCGCGCCTCCGGCACGCTGACCGGCCGCTACCTCAGCCACCGCGTCAAGCTGCGCCAGGACACCCGCCGCCCCACCGGCCACCTGCCCGTCCGCGGCGCCACGCGGCACAACCTGCGCGACGTGAGCGTGGACCTTCCGCTCGGCGTCCTCACCGTCGTCACGGGCGTCGCCGGCTCGGGCAAGAGCTCGCTCATCCACGGGTACGTCGCGGGACGCGAGGGTGTCGTGGTCGCCGACCAGTCGCCGATCCGCGGGTCGCGCCGCAGCAACCCGGCCACCTACACCGGGCTGCTCGACCCGATCCGGACGGCGTTCGCCAAGGCCAACGGGGTGAAGGCGAGCCTGTTCAGCGCCAACTCCGAGGGCGCCTGCCCGGCCTGCAAGGGCATCGGCCTCGTCTACACGGACCTGGCCATGATGGCCGAGGTGGCGTCGGTGTGCGAGGAGTGTGAGGGCAGGCGGTTCACGCCGGAGGTCCTCGCGTACCGGCTGCGGGGCCGCGACATCAGCGAGGTGCTGGCCATGCCGGTGGCGGAGGCGCTCGAGTTCTTCGGCTCCGGCCAGGCGCGGACGATCCTCGACCGGCTCGCCGCCGCCGGCCTCGGCTATCTCACGCTCGGGCAGCCGCTCACCACTCTGTCGGGCGGCGAGCGGCAGCGGCTCAAGCTGGCCATCAACATGGCCCGCAACGGCACGACGTACGTCCTGGACGAGCCGACCACCGGACTGCACCTGGCGGACGTGGACCAGCTGCTCGGGCTGCTGGACCGGCTGGTGGACGACGGCAACTCGGTGATCGTCATCGAGCACCACCAGGCGGTGATGGCCCACGCCGACTGGATCGTGGACCTGGGACCGGGAGCCGGCCACGACGGCGGCCGGGTGGTCTTCGCGGGGACCCCGGCCGACCTGGTGGCCACGGGCACCTCCCTGACGGCCGATCACCTGCGGCTCTACGTGTCCTGAGGTTCCCGCTGCCCTGAGACCTTCGTCACCAGAGGGCGGCGGCGAGCAGCCCGGCGACGACGGTGGCCGCGCCCGCTCCGCGTGGGCGCGGCTACCGGCGCGCGCCCCGACGCCTGGCCGACGACGAGCTTCTCCAGCCGGTCGAGCATCGCGGTGACGCTGCCCGTGGTCAGGCCGAGCGCCGGCTCTAGCACGCTCGGGGTGACCGGGCCCTGGGCGAGGATGTCCAGGCACCTCAGGTCCGTACGGTTCACGCCGAGGACATCGGCGGCCGCCTCGTCGAAGGAGTCGACCGCGGCCTGCATCAGCCGCATCTCCTCGTCCATGGCGTCGCGGAGCTCGCCCGGAATTCTCTTGAACGCGATCCACACGATGACCCTCGGCCAGAGCGTCGGCGCCAACACCGCGCTGCGCGACGCCATGCTGCTGTGCCGGGAGCTGACCTGCGGCAAGCCGGCGCTCGACGCCGTCGCCGCCTACGAGCGGGAGATGAACCCGTACGGCTTCGCCCGCGTGAAGGACTCGCTGAGCCCCATGGACGGCGACGGCGCCGCGCACAAGCCGGTCATCGGACGCGCCCTGCTGGCCGGGATGCGCGGCTACCGGAGTCGTCGGTGGTGCTCCGGCCTTCGGGCCAGGGGTGGAGCCGACAAGCCCGTGTAGCGGGGCAGGAACAGCTGATTCGCCGTCAGGTGAATCGGCGTCCACCCGTTCAGGTGGGCCGGTTCTGTTGCTCGATGTACTGGCGTAGGAGGGGCAGGGGTGCGCCGCCCACTGACCCGGCGAAGTAGGAGCCCGACCACAGTTTGTTGGCCCGGTAGTAGTGGCGGGCGAGTTCGGGGAGCTCTTGACGCATCCGTCGTGAGGACACCCCTTTGAGGCTGTTGACCAGCTTCGAGATGGCGATCTTGGGTGGGAAGTCGACCAGCAGGTGTACGTGGTTGTTGCCGCCGTTGAACTCGGTCAGCTGGGTTTCGAAGTCGGCGCACACCGATCTCATGATCTCTTCCATGCGGGTCAGGTGGGTGGCGGTGAAGACTCGGTGCCGAGGGACTTCGTCATGAAAACCAAATGGGCGTGGAGCAGGAAGACGCAGTGTCTGCCGGTCCGGATCTCGCTGTGTTCGGTCATAGGCCAACTGTAGGATGCGCCTCGTGCGGCTTCGTTACTCCTTCCGGCTGGACCCGACCCCGATACAGCGAATCGCGCTGGCACGGGCGTTCGGGTGCGCACGGGTGGTGTTCAACGACGCGCTCACGGCCCGCCGTCAAGCGCACGCCGACGGCCTGCCGTTCATCAGCGACGGCGAACTGTCCAAGCGCGTCATCACCGAGGCCAAGCAGCGCCCGGATCGGGCGTGGCTGGGGGAGGTGTCGGCGGTCGTGCTCCAGCAGGCCCTGGCTGACGCCTGCATGTCCTACCGCAACTTCTTCGCCAGTCTCAGCGGCAAGCGCAAGGGGCCGAAGGTCGCCGCGCCCCGGTACCGGTCCAAGAAGGACAATCGGCAGGCGATCCGGTTCACCAGGAACGCCCGGTTCAAGGTGGGGGAGAAGCTGACCTTGCCGAAGATCGGCGAGGTCGCGGTGCGCTGGTCGCGGCGCCTGCCGTCGGTCCCGTCCAGCGTGACGGTGATCAAGGACGCGGCGGGCCGGTACTTCGCCTCGTTCGTCGTCGAGGTCACCGAACGCCCCTTGCCGCCGGTGGAGGCCGAGACCGGGCTCGATCTGGGGCTGGGGCACTTCGCCGTGCTGGCCGACGGGCGGAAGATCGACTCGCCCCGGTTCCTGCGCCGGGCGGAGAAGAAACTCCGCAAGCTGCACAAGGCACTGTCGCGCAAAGACAAGGGCAGCAAGAACCGCGACAAGGCCCGGATCAAGGTCGCCCGCCAGCATGTCAAGGTCGCCGACGCGCGGCGCGAGTTCCACCACCAGCTCTCCACGCGGATCATCGGCGAGAATCAAGCGGTGTTCGTGGAGGACCTGGCGGTAGGCGGACTGGCGCGCACGAGGCTGGCCAAGAGCGTGCACGATGCCGGGTGGTCGGCGTTCGTGAACATGCTGGAGTACAAAGCGAAACTGTACGGCAGGACCTTCGCCAAGGTCAGCCGATGGTTTCCTTCCTCCAAGCTCTGCTCGGTCTGCGGGACGCTCGCCGGGCAGATGCCGCTGGCTGTACGGGAGTGGGACTGCTCGTGTGGGGCACACCACGACCGGGACGTCAACGCCGCGATCAACATCCTCGCCGCCGGACGGGCGGAGAGGCTAAACGCCTCCGGAGGGCAGGTAAGACCACCAGGTGTGGTGGCGCGGCCCGATGAACGAGGAAGCCTTCGAGGTGCCGCATGAACCCATACGGCACGGGCGAGAATCTCCGGGCTTCAGCCCGGAGAGCGCGTCAATTCACCGTCGTGGACCGCGTGTGCCGGCGCTCAAGCGCAAGTTCGTCGACGACCTGTACGCCTATCGCGGGGCCGAGTGACCCGCCCGGCCGCCCAGCACACCGGCGATGTCGCGGAAGAGCCGCTCGTGGGCGGCGGCGGCCTCGGGCGAGGTGAGGTCCATGTTCTGGATGAAGCCGTGGACGAGCCCCGGCTCCTGCCGGTGCGTCACCCGCACCCCCGCCTCGGCCAGCCGCCGCGCGTACGCGTCGCCCTCGTCGCGCAGCGGGTCGTGCTCCGCCGTAACGACGATGCTGTCCGGCATGCCGCGCAGGTCCGCCGCCGTCAGAGGGCTCGCCCGCGGGTCGTCACGGACCGCCGGGCCGGACGTCCACCGGCTCACGGCCCAGGACAGGAAACCGGCGTCGAGCCCGTACCCGGACCCCTTCTCCGCGACGCTGGGCATCGACAGCGTCAGGTCGGTGTTCGGGCAGAGGAGGATCTGCGCGGCCGGCAGCGGCCCGCCCTCGTCCCGCAGCCGCAGGCACGCCATCGTCGCCAGGTACCCGCCCGCGCTGTCACCGGCCACCGCCGCCGGCCGGGCCCACCGCAGGACCGCGACCGCGTCGTCGACGGCCGCGGGGTAGGGGTGCTCGGGGGCGCGCCGGTAGTCCACGGCCAGCACCTCGACGTCGCAGCGCGCGGCGAGGCGCCGGCAGGTGGGGTCGTGGGTGTCCAGGTCGCCGATCACCCAGGCCCCGCCGTGCAGGAACACCACCAGCGGCCGCGCCTCGGGGGAGGGCCGGTAGTGGCGGAGCCGGAGCCCGCCCGGCCCCTCCACGTCGCCGACGGCGGCCAGCTCCGGCCGCCGGGGACGCCGGGCCGCCCGCAGGGCCGAGTCCCTGCGCAGCCGGGAGACGGCTGGAACGGTCATGACGCGCCATCCTGGAGGCCGCCGCCCCGCAGACGCGGGCACCATGCCTCAGGCCACGGTCCAGCGGCCGTCGCGCATCAGCTCGCGGCCCTTCAGCTCGTTCTCCTCCCGCCACGCCAGGATCCGCAGCGGCGTGACGCGGAAGTAGAGGTACGGCGTCGAGAGCGCGCGCGGGTCGAAGCCGGTCTTGACGGCGAAGGCGTCGCCCTCCCCCTCCCGCAGCCCGGCGGGCGGCACGGTCTCGACGGACCCCTCGATCACGGTCACGTCGCGGGTGTGGCCGAGCCCGAGCCGGACCTGCCCGCCGTCCCGCAGGTTGCGGCCCGTGGGGCTGTCCGCCCCCGTGGACAGGAGCAGGGTGGCGCCGTCCCACAGGAACGACAGCGGCACCAGGTGCGGCTGCCAGCCGTCGGGGCCGGCGGTGGACACCCAGGCGTCGACGTCACCGGCGAGCCGGTCGAGGACGTCCTGCTTGCGCCGGAGTGCGGTACGGGGCGGCGGGGCCGGGGTCATCGGGGTCTTCTCCTTCATGTGTGTGTGCCGTCATGACTCTGACACATCCGGGCGGGCGGATGTGACGGCCCCCGCCCGCCGTCCGCGCGGGCTGATGTGACCACCGCCACTCGCCCTCCGCACGGGCGGATGTGACGGCCTCCACCCGCCCTCCGCGCGGGCGTGTCAGCGATCTGTCAACGATCGCTCAAGCGGCTGTCGGCGGCCCCCGCGAGCATCACGGTGACCCGACGGAGAGGGCCGCGGACAGGACGCGGTCCCCGCAGGAGAGGAAGCCCCGCCATGACCCTGCCCCACACGCCGACCCTCCCCCACACGCCGGCACGCCTGGACGCGTCCGCCTACCAGGCCGCCGAGCTGCTGCTCCGCCACAACCGCCGCCGGCTCGTCCGCGGCGGCGAGATCACGCCCCGGTGGATCGACGGGGGAGCCCGCTTCTGGTACGCGGTGGACGCCGCCGAGGGCACGCGGTTCGTCCTCGTGGACCCGGAGGCGGGCACGCGGGAGCCCGCGTTCGACCACGACAAGGTCGCGGCCGCGCTCGCGGAGGCGTCGGGACGGCAGGTGGACGCCCGCGCGCTGCCGATCGCCGCCCTCGACTTCCTCACCGGTCCGCCGGGCGCGGAGAGCGGCGAGGTGGAGTTCGACGCGTTCGGGGAGCGCTGGCGGTGCCGGGCCGACGGCTCGGCGTGCGAGCGCGTCCCCGGCCCGCCGCCGACCGGCCCCCTGGAGGCGCGCTCGCCCGACGGGCGGCTCGCGGTGTTCCGCCGCGGCCACGACCTGTGGGTCCGGTCCCTGGAGGACGGCGGGGAACGGCCGCTGACCGCCGACGGCGACGCGGACCACGACTACGGCGCGAGCCCCGACTTCTTCATGTACTCCCCGTTCCTGAAGCGCCTCGGCCTGCCGCACGCGCCTCCCGCGGTGGCCTGGTCCCCCGACTCCACCCGCGTGCTGACGCACCGCACCGTCCAGGACGGCGTACGGCTCACGCACCTGACGGAGGCCATGCCGGCGGACGGCGGCGAGCCGCGACTGGTGACGCTGCGCCAGCCGTACCCCGGTGACGAGAGGCTTCCGGAGGCCGAGCTGGTCGTGCTCGACGTGGCCTCGGGCGCGGCCGTGCCCGCCCGCGCGGAGCCGGAGGCCATGCCGACGATGTCGCCGATCCTGCTGAGATGGGCGTGGTGGTCGGAGGACGGCTCGGCCGTCCACTACCTGAGCCGCTCCCGCGACGCGCGGACCCTGCGGCTGCGCCGGCTCGACCCGGCCACCGGCGAGGTGACGACCCTGGTGGAGGAGAGCGGGGCCACGCGGGTGGAGCCGTCGCAGCGGCTCGACCGGCCCCACCTCGTGCGCGTCCTGTCCGGCAGCGGCTCCGGCAGTGACTTCAACGGGGACTTCAACGGGGACTTCAACGGGGACTTCAACGGGGACTTCGGCGGGGACGAGGTGCTGTGGTACTCGCAGCGTGACGGCTGGGGCCACCTCTACCTGTACGACGCGCGCACCGGCGAGCTCCGTCACCAGGTGACGTCGGGGGAGTGGGCGGTCCAGGAGATCCTGCACGTGGACGAGGCGCGCCGGGTCGTCACCTTCACCGCCTCCGGGCTCGTCCCCGGCGACCCGTACCGCCGTACCGTGTGCCGGGCCGGGCTGGACGGCTCCGGCGTGGAGCGGATCACCGGCGATGACCTGGACCACGCGGCCGTCGTGCCGCCCGGCGGCGGGTACGTCGTGGACACCGCCTCCACCACCGGCACGCCCCCCGTGACCCGCGTGCTCGGCCGGGACGGGAGCGTGCTGGTCGAGCTGGAGCGCGCCGACATCACGGGGCTCGTCGCGGCCGGCTGGAGCGCCCCGGAGCGGTTCCGCGTCAAGGCGGCGGACGGGCGGACCGACGTGTACGGGGTGCTGTACCGGCCGCACGGGTTCGACCCCGCCCGGCGCTATCCGGTGCTCCACCACCTGTACCCCTTCCCGGCGGTGACCCGGGTGAGCCCCTCGTTCGACCCGGGCTGGCACGGCTACGACGCCGAGGCGGTGGCGGCGCTCGGGTTCGTCGTGATCGCCCTCGACGGGCGCGGGACGCCGGGGCGCAGCAAGGAGTTCCACGACGCGTCGTACCGGCGGCTCGGCGACGGCGGTCTGGCCGACCACGTCGCCGCCCTCCGTCAGCTCGGCGCGGACCGGCCGTGGATGGACCTCGATCGGGTCGGGGTGTTCGGCATCTCCGCGGGCGGTCACGCCGCCGTCCGGGCCATGCTCGACCATCCGGACGTCTTCACGGTGGGGGTGGCCGAGGCCGGCCCGCACGACCCCCGGTTCGGCGATCCGGGCACGACCGAGGCGTACAACGGGCCGTACGACGAGGAGACGTACGCCGCCGCGTCCAACGTGGACCTCGCCGACCGGCTCGCCGGGAGGCTGCTGCTCGTCCACGGCGGCCTCGACACGCAGGTCTCGCCGCACCAGACGCTGCGCCTGGCCGAGCGGCTCATCGCCGCGGACAAGGATTTCGAGCTGCTGGTGGTGCCGGGGGCGGACCACGTGTTCGCCGGCTACGAGCACTACGTCAACCGCCGCAAGTGGGACTTCCTCGTACGGCACCTGCTCGGCGTCGAGCCGCCGCGGGACCACCTCCTCACCCCGGTGCCCCCGGGCATGTAGCTTCAGGGCGCCAGGGTGGGCGCGACAAGCTCCCGCACCGTCGCGAACGTCGCGTCCCGGCCGTCCCGTTCGGCCTCGGCGTACCCCTCGTCGCCGAGCGCGTCCCGGGCGGCCGCCTCCACGCGCGCCGCGTCGGGCTGCGACAGATCCGGTGTGCCCCGTACGGCGCGGCTCGCTCCCAGCAGCCGCGCCGCCTCGCGCGGCCGCCCGCGCCGCAGGGCCAGGTCGGCGACGCCCACCAGCAGCAGCCCGACCGCCGGGGCGCTCATCGACCGCAACGCCCAGGGCAGCGCGGCGGCGCGACGGGCGCGCGCAGCCTCCAGGTCACCGGCCAGCGCGTCCAGGTACGCCAGCGAGTCCAGCACCATCGCCCGGAACCCCCAGCTCACCGGGATGTCCCGCGCCAGCTCCTCGGCCCGGCCCAGGTACGCGCGGGCCGCGCCGGGGTCACCGGCCCAGCGGGCCAGCTCCGCCCTGGTGTACGCGACCGCCACCCGCCCGTCGGGCAGGCCGATCCGCTCGGTGTCCCGCTCGGCCCGCGCCAGGGCCGCCGCGCAGCCGTCCGCGTCGCCGCCCAGCCACCGCAGGTGGGCCAGCTTCAGCCGCAGCTGCCACACGTCCTCGCCGGGCACCACCTCGGTGACCACGGCGATCGCCTCCTCGTAACGACCCGCCGCCCCTTCCAGGTCACCCCGCCAGGAGGCCAGCCCGCCCAGCGCCGTGAGCGCGGAGGAGACGCCCCACCGCTCCCCGATCGCCCGGAACCCGGCCAGGGCGCTCTCCAGAGCCGCCTCCGCCTCACCGTGCCGGCGCCCGGCCTCGACCCAGCTGAGGGCCTGGTTCATCCGCGCCATGGCCCGCACCCACGGGTCCTCATCGGCGAACAGCCCCTCCACCGCCCCGGCCTCCACCGCCCCGGCCTGCACCGCCCCGGCCTGCACCGCCCCGGCCTGCACCGCCCCGGCCTGCACCGCCCCGGCCTGCACCGCCCCGGCCTGCATCGCGCCGGAGTCGGCCGGCATGCGGCTGAGCGGTCCGATCAGGCGGGCCAGCGGGTGGGGACACCAGGTCCGCGCCGCGATCCCCTCGGCCGCCCGGATCCACTCCCCGGCCCGCCGCTCGTCGCCGTGCCCGTTCAGCTCGAACAGCGCGGCGACGGCACACGCCGCCGCCACGACCCTGCCGTCCACCGCTCCTTCCGCTGGGCCCTCGTGCGGGAGGCCCACGCCGGGCATGGCCAGCACCTCGGCGGCCAGCCGTGCCCCCTCCGCCTTGTGGCCGCTCAGCGACCAGTCGAGGAACCAGCACCAGCCCATCGCCGCCACCAGCCGTACCGCGGTCGCGCGGTCGCGGGCGGCGAGGGCGTCGCGCACGGCGGCGTCCACGTTCGCGCGCTCGGCGGCGAGCCGCCGCAGCCACACGGCCTGGCCGGCGCGGCGCAGCTCCGGGTCGGCGGCCTCGGCGAACGCGGCGAACCAGGCCGCGTGGGCGCGGCGCACCCGCTCCAGCTCGCCGGCCTCGCGCAGCCGCTCCAGGGCGTACTCCCGGATCGTCTCCAGCATCCCGAACCGCGGCCCCTCGTCGTCGGAGACCACCAGCAGCGACTTGTCGGCCAGCCCGAACAGCAGCGCGAGCACCCGCTCACCACTCCCGGCCTCGCCCACCGCCCGTCCGATGACGACGCCGCCGTCCGCGCGGACCCGCTCGGCGACCTCGGCTGTGGCCCCGCCGTCCGGGCAGACCTGCCCGGCGGCCTCCGCTGTCGCGCCCTCGTCCGTGCAGACCCGCTCGGCGGCCTCCGGTGTCGCGCCGCCGGAGAAGACGGCGAGCCGCCGTAGCAGCGCCCGCTCCTCGTCCGAGAGCAGGTCCCAGCTCCAGTCGACCACCGCCCGCAGGGTACGGTGCCGGGCCAGCGCGACCCGGCTGCCGCCGGTGAGCAGCCGGAACCGGTCGCCCAGCCGTTCGGCCAGCCGCTCGGCGGTCATCGTGCGCAGCCGTGCCGCCGCCAGCTCGATGGCCAGCGGCATGCCGTCCAGCGCCCGGCAGATCCGCACCACGGCCGCCGCCGTGCCCTCGTTCACCTCGAACCCGGGGTTCGCCGCCCGCGCCCGCTCAGCCAGCAGCCTGACCGCCGGGTACGTCATCGCCTCGGCGGCGCCCGCGCCCTCCGGCGGCAGGGCGAGCGGCTCGACCGGCCACAGCGCCTCGCCGGTCAGACCCAGGGGCTCGCGGCTCGTGGCCAGGATCCGCAGCTCGGGGCACTCGCCGAGCAGCCGGTCGGCGAGCGCCGCCACCGCGTCGGCGAGATGCTCGCAGTTGTCCAGGACAAGCAGCAGGTCCCGGGTCCGGAGTGCGGCCACGAGCCGGTCGGCCGGGTCGCCCTCGGGTATGGGCCCTCCCCACGCCTGCTCACCGATCCGCAGCGCGGCCAGCACCGCCCGCGGAACCTCGGCCGCCTCCCGCACCGGAGCCAGCTCCACCAGCCACACCCCGCCAGGCCGCCGGCCGAGGAACGCGCGGGCCGCCTCACCGGCCAGCCGTGTCTTGCCGGACCCGCCGGGACCGGTGAGCGTGGCCAGCCGATGCCCGTCCAGCAGGTCGCCGACCCGCTTCAGGTCGTGCCTCCGCCCGACGAGCCCGGTCAGCGGCACCCGCAGATTCGTCCGGACCGCATCACCGGGAGCACTCGCTGCGGCGCCCGCCGCGCGCGCCGCAACAGGGGCTCTGGGCGCGGCGGCCACCTCGCCGCGCAGGATCGCGGTGTGCAGCGCTGACAGCTCGGGCGACGGATCCGCGCCCAGGGTCTCGGCGAGGGCCCGACGTGCCCGCTCGTAGACGGCGAGCGCCTCCGCCCGGCGCCCGGCCGCGCACAGCGCGCGCATCAGCGCCCCCGCCAGCCGTTCACGCAGCGGGTGCTCGGCGACCAGCGACGTCAGCTCCACCACCAACGCGGCACCCGTCCCGTCGAGCGACAGCGCGCGGAGATCCGCCTCGACCCGATCCTCCAGCACCGACAGCCGCAGCTCCGACAGCCGGGCGACCGGTGCGGCGAAGAAGTCCGCCCCCGCCACGTCCACCAGCGCCGGTCCGCGCCACAGCGCCAGCGCCTCCCGCAGGATCCGCGCTCCGCCGGCCGGGTCGCCCGCCGCCGTGGAACGCCCGGCCGCGGCCAGCCGCTCGAACCGCACGACGTCCACCGTGTCCGGCTCGACATCCAGGAAGTAGCCGGCCGGGTGGGACTCGATCGGGACCGAGGGCAGCGCCCGGCGCAGCCGCGACACCAGCGCCTGCACCGCGTTGACCGCTCCGGCGGGCGGGCGCTCACCCCACACCCCGTCGACCAGCCGCGCCATGGGCACCACCTGCCCGGGGGAGAGCGCCAGGACGATCAGCGCCGCCCGCAGCCGCGCCCCGCCCACCTCGACAGGGGTTCCGTCATCCGCCCGGAGCTCCAACGGCCCCAGCATCCCGATCCGCACGTCCCCGATTCTGCCCGCCCGGTAGGTCCCATGCCGCGAAGAAGACCCCACTCCGGCCCGCGGCACCAGCCGAACGGTAACTCTCCGTACTGGCCGGTGACGCGCAGACCGGTGTGCGAACGGCACACGTGACCGCGGCGGATCGCGGCCCTCCTCAGGCACGAGGGGCCGGTGCTGAACCCTGAACAGATCACATCAATGCCGAATGTAAATGTCCGGCTCGACGGTGCCCGAGTGCGGCTCGAGCGCGGCCGACCCGGGCTGCGCGGAGTGCTCGCCTCCGGATCCGGTAGTGGCTGTCCGTTGACCGAACGGACGAACCCTGCTCGGTGTACAGGAGCTGGCGCGTGAGGTTCGGTTCCTCGACGGTGTCGAAGTCGGCGATGTGCAGAGCTCCGATACCGCTGGAGACCAGTCCGGCCGCCACCGCGGAGCCCGTGCCGCCGATGCCGAGCAAGGCATACCTTGGCAGCTTTGATCTTGGACCGGATGTCGTACGGAGAGCTGCGCGGAGTGGAGTCGATCCACGCGAAGAAGTTCCTGGCCGGTTCGTATCTCGTCGCCTCACGCGGGGTGAGATTGCCGGG
>NZ_JBFAHO010000073.1:0-20911 GCF_040654215.1 Nonomuraea sp. NPDC050733
GGTGCCGTCCATAAGGACGATCAGCTGAGCGATCGCGCCGTCCTCATTGTCCTGGATCTCAGAGGAAATGCCCTGCTGCATGAGGCCTATGACGACCATCCGGCAGGGCCACGGGCTGATGGACACTCATGATACGGGGGAAGGCACGAGAACCTTCCAGATCACGCCGAGAACACAGCGGACCGGCCAGGTCGTGCCTGACCGGCCGGATATCCGTAGGGGTCAGCCGACCAGACGGAGCTGGGTGGTCTCCACCTTCTCCAGCCGCTTGATCTTGAGGTCGATCTTCTTCGTGGGCTTCTTGTCCTCGGTTGCCTGGCTTGACTTCTCCACGGTGCCTCCTCGATAGAATGAAGGGCGGTGCGCGACGAGTTACGCGCCATGATCAGTGATCATAGCCCCGAGGTTCCGCCGACATAAGCCCCGATTTCCTGCGTCTTCGGATTGAACGGTGTGATTAGGCCGTCAGGTCGCTGAACGCCCGTTCCATCACATACCGCTCCGCTCCTACTGCCAGCGAGACGATCTCGCATGGGAGGGGTCGAAGGCCCCGGGGAGCACGCCGAGGCCCCTGGGCGCGAAGTGCCTGATCGGGTGAGCCCTTGCAGTGCGCGTGGTCGCCCGGGCTACCGAGCCGGGCCGCGTTTTCGTGTGCGTCACCAGACTAGAGAGCTTCAAAGGCTGAGGTTATGGCGGCTTGAGGTCGAGGCCGGTCTTGGCGATGAAGCCGCTGATCAGCTCGGGGCGGTACTGTACCTCCTTCAGCCGTGTCTTGATCAGCCGGGCGAGTTCGTTCAGTGTCTTCTTGGCCCGGGACCGTTTCAGATGGGCCCAGACCGCCTCGACGGGGTTGAGCTCGGGGGCGTAGAAGGGTAACTGGATGACCGTCAGCCAGGCACGACGCTCAACCAGCTCACGCATCCGCGCGCTGAGGTGGGTGTTCAAGTTGTCCCACACGAGCACGATCGGGCCGCCCAGTTGCTGGTGGGCAGCATCGAGCAGGCCTGCGTAGTCGGTCTCGGAGAAGGACTTGCGCTCGCCCTTGCGGCCCCGCCGCAGCCGGATCCGGTAGATCAGCCGCGGCACGTGGCCGGGCTTGGTGGCGATCAACCCGGCGATCATCACCGTGCCCGACCCGCTGCCCGACACCGTGACCACCGGCGTCACCCCACGCCGCCCCCAGCTGCGTCCTTTCGGGGGTCTCAGACCTTGACCGGCCTCGTCTTGGAAACAGAGCCAGGCGTCCAGGTCAGCCGCGGTTCTTTTCCCTCCGGCCAGACATCGTTGCGCCAGGCGGCGATCGCTGCTTCGTCGCGCTCGACCGCCCGCCGGGTCGGCACCTGCCAGCTCCAACCCAGCCGATGTAGCAGATAGTCCAACCCGCTCAGGGTGTAGCGAACCCGAAACAGCTCCCAGACCAGCTCGGCGATCCGAACCAAGGTCCAGCACTGATCCTCATCCCAGCCGTAGGCGGCCGGCCCTTCGTCCAACGCCGCCTGCAGCCTCTCCACCTGCGCCTGGCTCAGCTTGCATTTCTCGCCACCCGCCCCCTTGGACAGCGGCGCCTCCCGGCCTCCGGTGTCAAAGGCTCGGCGCCAGCGGTTGGCCGACATCCGGCTGATGCGGAACTCGGCCGCCACCTGCGCATCCGTGGCACCCTCGGCGAAGCGGTCCGCTGCCCGCATCGCGCACCTGCTCCCGGCGGGCCCGCGCCTGCGCGGTCAACCCGGCACCATCGGGATACCTCATGCCTCCGGCATGGACCACGACGAACACTCGTCACGCAACCAGCCAGAGACATCTACATAACGTAACCCCCATATTCAAAACTCTCTAGGAAGACGGGTCCCAACATCCGCTGTAGGAGAGCGGTACCAGGTAGGTGGTCGGCTGAGTGGCCGAGGTGTCGGTGACCGCCATGAACTCGATTCCGCCCTGCGCCGCCGAGGTGCCACGGCCAGGAGGCGAGCGGTTCAGGCTTGGCCGGCTTGAGGGCGGTGCAGTGGACGGCGGCCATGTCGAGGACCCCCTTCCGTTGGGCGAGCGAGCGGACACGCCGGCCTGTCATCGGATGGCCAGGCGGAAACGCTCGCCGAGGCTGGTGAGGCGTTCGACGGGCTCGTTGGCGAACACGAGCCGCAGGTAGTGCCTTCCGCTGGGACCCCAGCCGTCCATGGGGGTGGCGGCGACCTTGGCCCGGTCGAACAGGCGCTGGGACAGTTCGACAGCGGTCAGTTCCAGGGGTCTGGTGTCGATGAGGAGTGACCAGCCGCCGTGTGGCCGGATGACCGGGTATGCGCTGAGCTGGTGCAGGACCGTCTCGCAGCGCCGTTGCCATTCGGCGGTGGCGGCGGCGACGTCGGCGTCGGCGTCGGGTGCGTCCAGCGCGGCGGCCACGGCCTGCTGGGCCAGGCCGACCTGGCAGACGACATTGGTCAGGCCGACGAGGCGGATGTCGGCCACGACGGGGGCAGGGCCGACGACCCAGCCGACGCGCCAGCCGATGAGCCGCAGTTCCTTCGAGGCCGAACCGACGGTGATGGTGCGCCGTGCCAGGCCCTCGTGGGCCGCCGGGTGGCTGGGTGGGTGGCCGTCGAAGCGGATGCGTTCCATGGCCGCGTCGTAGATCAACCAAGCGTCGTGGCGTTCGCAGTCGTCAGCGAGGGCGGACCAGTGGCGGTCGTCCAGGACGAGGCCGGTCGGCATCGCGGGCCCCATCATCAGGACCGCCGCCGTGTCGGGTCCGACGGCGGCGGCGAGTCGTTCGGGATCGACGGTCCAGCCGCTCGTGGTGGGCTGTGCGGGGACGAACCGGGGGATGCCGCCGGCGAGCCGGACCCGGTTGGCCAGGCCGGCGTAGACGGGGTCGCACAGCACGACCTCCTGTCCGGGCTCTACGGTGGCGAACAGCGTGTTGAGGATGCCGTTGAGCCCGCCGGCCACGCTGACGCATTGGGTGCCGGCGTCGTAGTGGCGCCCTGAGAGGCGCCCGACGTGCGCCGCGGCGGCCTCGCGAAGGGAGCGACGCCCCTGGAACGGCAGGTAGCTGTTGGCCGCGTCGTCGTCGACGGCGGCATGTGTGGCGGCGATGGCGACGGCGGGCGGACGCAGGTCGGTGTCCAGATTCTCCAGGCGCAGGAACTCCGGGTCGGCCACGGCGTCGGCCGCGTCACCAACGGCGTCCACACCGATGCCCGGGATGTCGCGCAGCCGCGTCACCGTCATGTCGCCTCCAAGGCCGAAACCATTTCACTGGTACAGGCATATCACTATGCTGATACGCATGGAACTTGCGCAAGTGGTGGGGCGGAACGTGCACCGGCTGCGGACGGCGGCCGGGATATCGCTGGCCGACCTGGCGTCCGCCGGCGGCATCAGCAAGACCACACTGCATGGGATCGAACAGGGCCACGGCAATCCGACCCTGAGCACCCTGTGGGCCTTGGCCACCGCGCTGCGGGCGTCCCTCGGCGAGCTGCTGGAGGCGCCCGCCTCGGCAGTCGAGGTGGTACGCGCCGGTGACAGGCGGCCGCAGGTCGAGGGCGACGCGGTCAGCGCGCGGCTGCTCCACCGCATCAGACTGCGCGGCACCGTGGAGGTCTACGACATCGCCATCGCCGAGAGCACACAGCACTCCGACGCCCACCTGGCCGGCGTCGAGGAATGCCTCGTGCTCACCAGCGGACGCGTCACCACCGGCCCGGCCGATTCTCCCATCGATCTGGCCGAAGGCGATTCCATCCGGTTCGATGCCGCTCGCCCGCACCTGTACCGAGGTCACGCCGCGAACAGTCGCGCCGTCCTTCTCATGGTGCACCCGGAGAGCTGACCCGAGCGCCGGCAGGCTGAAGGACCCTGCGCGGCCCGTGGGCCTCGGCTTTCGCGCGTCATGGGCACGAGGGCGCGGGCCGCCCCTCGCCGCCGCCCGCGCGGGGTCCTTCAGGGCCGGTCGTGCTCGGTCAGGCCGGCGCGGGCCTGCCTCAGCTCTTCGCGTACCTGGGCGAGCTCGCGTTCGAGCTGGAGGATGCGGCGGATGGCGATGAGCGTCATGCCCTCGTCGGCCATCCGCGTGACGTGCTGGAGTGTCAGGATGTCGTGGCGCGAGTAGCGCCGCTGCCCGCCCGTCGAACGGCTCGGGCTGAGAACGTCGTGCTGGTCGAGCCGGCGCAGGTACGCCTGTTGCACCTGCAGCATCTCGGCCACCTGGCCCAGGGAGTAGAGCGGCGCGTGCTCGTCGTCGATGGGCAGTTCGGGCACCGTGGCTCCTCGTCGTCCGGGGGCGGCCCCTCGTGCTGAGGGGAGGATGTGGGACCTCAGGTCTTCGGGGGCCGTCCCCGGACGCGGCGCGTCAGGCCCTGATGGCCTTCGCCTCGCCCGCCTCGCCGCGCTGGATCTCCACCTTGCGCGGCTTGGCGCGCTCGAGAACCGGGATGCGGACGGTCAGGACGCCGTTGGCGTAGCCTGCGTCGATCTTGTCGCTGTCGAGGTGCTCGGACAGGTAGACGCGCCGGGTGAAGGTGCCCATCGGGCGCTCCCGCACGAACAGGCGCTCGTTCTCGCCGATCTCCTCCTCGCGGCCGGCGCTGACGCTCAGCACGCCGCGGTCCACGGTGACCTCGATGGAGTCCGGGTCGATGCCCGGCAGGTCGAACCGGAGAACCACGTCGTCGTCGCGCCGCAGCCCGTCCATGGGCATGACGGCGCCGCCCTGGTCGAACGCCTGCTGGGTGAGACGGTTGAACTGGCGCTCGAACTCCTGGAAGAACGGGTCGATCGAGGTGAGCAGCATCTTTCCGAACCTCCTTGGTGAGCGGTGGAGTGAGAGCTAACTTGTAACTTCACTTATAGGTTAGCTCCATGCTCACTTGAAGGCAAATCCGTGAACGGCCTGGAGGCGCGACATGGCTCAGTTGGAGGCGATCTCGGTGGTCATCAGGCGAAGTCGCCACGGAGGGAAGGCGCGGCCGCGGTCTTCCGGCGCGCGCGGAAACGGCGGAAGCCGACGAGCAGGGTCGCCGCGGTGATGAGGGTCACCAGGCCGGCGAGCGCGAGGAGAAGGGACAGCGGGGAGTCCACCGAGGCCGCCAGGCCCCACGTTCCCGGCTTCCGCGGGAAGGTGAGCGTTCCGGTGTGGGTGTGGTCGATCCGGCCGCTCCTGAGGGTGAGGCTGAACTTCCACGGCCCGTCGGGCAGGTCTCGGCCCAGCAGGATCGAGACGCTTCCCTGCTGGCCGGGGGCCAGAGTGGTGCCGCGCTCCACGGGGAAGGGGCCGGCGCTCAGTGAGCTCGGCCCGTCCGACATGGTCAGCCGGCCTTCGAGGTCGATGGCCCGCTGGCCGGTGTTGGCGACGGTGGCCTCGATTCTCGGCTGCCCGTCGTCCGTCCGCTGGGGCACGATCTCGCCGATCTTGAAATCTGTGGGCGGCTCCCCGCCGGGACCGACGTCGAGATAGACACGGATCCCGACGCGGTTGACGAGGGTGATGCCCTCCTGCCGGCTTGCTCCGGGGGCGGAGGCTTCTGCCCAGATGACGGCGTATCGCTCTTCTTCGGGCGCCCATGTGGGCACGGCGATGGTGGCCTTGATCGGTGTCCTGCCGTGTGGGGGCAGGACGGCGGTGGAGTGGTTGAGCGTGATCCATGAGCTCAGCTCGTTGGCGGTTCGCTCCGGCGCGAAGGTGAAGCGGCCGTGGTCGATGCCGGCGCCGGCCGCGTACAGCCGCACCCGCTGGGGTTCGCGTGAGGTGTTGTAGACCTCGACGTGCCGGGTGAAGGTGGTGCCGGGGTTGACGTGGTCGACGATGTAGGCGTGCGAGCGCGGGTCGTCCACCCGGTTGGCCGGAATCTCCAGCAACCTGATGCCGATGCTGCTCTTACCGCTGGGGCGCGTTTCCCCTGGGCCTGTCCGCGCGATCGCCGGAGTGCCGAGCATCGCGTGTGCGACGAGCACGAGCAGCATCGCGCAGACGGGCCGGGGGAGCAGGGTGGTGGGCATGCGAGCTAGGCGACGGAGTGGCTGACCGTGCCGGTGTAGGTGCCCGCCACCGCTTGAGCCGGGACGTTGATCACGATGGTCGGGTTCCAGGCGGCGGAGTTGTCACCGGAGCCGCTCGTCTTGCTGAATGCGGTGCGGGAGACGTCCAGCGACTGCGCGGCGGCCGCGTTGAGCTGGCCGGGGGTGGGGACCCCGCCGGTGGCGGCGGTCGCCGGGCCGGACCAGTACAGGACGGCACTGGTGGGGATGGTCTCGGGGGTGGTGCCGCCGCCGGTGGTGAAGCCGCCCGACCCGGCGATCACCGACGCCACCCAGGTGGCGTTGAGCGCGGCGCGCTGGTCGGACACCGTGACCGTGCCGAGGCTGCCACTGATCTGGGTGCCCGGTGTGCCGCTCCCGATGTTGACCGTGGGGGTCGGCACGGTGATCGTCAGCCCGTCCGCGCTGGTCACGGTGAAGGTCACCGTCGTGGGGCAGGTCGTCGACGCGGGACAGGTGGTGGCCTGTGCGGCCGGGGCCACCGTCAGGGCCGCCGCGACGCTGGCAGCACCTGTCAGGACGATGCCGAGACGGCTCTTGGACATGGGTGATCTCCCTCATTGAGCGCCTGCCTTGTGGCCGGCTCTATGAGCACACATTGTCGGTAGCGATCACTGAGGGGAGGCGTTCCCGAGGAGACATGAGGCAACTCTTGGCGACCATATGGTGACTTTTTGCCAGTCATCGTGGTTGGCGATATCCGGCGGAAGGCGCGGACCTGCTCAGTCCGGCACAAGCAGTGCATGCGCGAGCCCGGCGCACGGCCCATCAGCCGGAGCGGCTGGGAGGAGGCCGGCGCGGCGAGGTCAGGCGACTGGGCGCGAGTGGTGCATGTCGTGGTCTTTACCCCGGATTTGCCATCCATGGACGACGGGCGCGGGACGCGACGTGGATCATGTGATCTAAGCTGCCATCGGTCTTTCCGCCCGTCGCAGAGATGCCCCACCCGGGCGCCCCGAGGGATGTGTGAGGAATCGACATGAAGACGAGCCGTGCGAAACGCGGCGTCGAGCAGACGCTCCTGCCGCTGACGACGTCGATCGTCGTGCTGCTCGCCCTCGACGCGCCCGCGCTCCCGGCCTCCGCGGCCGCCTCGGCCTCCGGGTCCGTGTCCCTCGCGACGGTCGCCTGGCGCGCGGACCCGTTGTCGATCACCGTGCCCGCCTCGGTGAATCTCGGCAGCGCCTCCCAGGGAGCCACCATCAACGCCACTCTGGGAACGGTGACCGTGTCCGACAGCCGGGCAGGGATTCCGCCCTGGACGGCGACCGTCTCGGCCACGAACTTCACCACCGGATCCGGAACACCGGCGGAGACCATCACGACCGCCAACGTCTCCTACTGGTCCGGCCCCGCAACCGGCGCATCGGGCAGCGGCAGCCGCAGCCCCGGCCAGGCCACCGCCGCTCAGAAGGCCCCCCTGACGGCGCCGGTGACCGCGTTCACCGGACGCAAGACGGCAGCACTCACTCAAACCACGAGCTGGCAGCCGACGCTCGTCATCACCGTCCCGGCCTCCGCCGTCCCGGGTGCCTACACCGGCACCGTCACCCACTCGGTCGCCTGAGCGGCGCGTCCCTTTCCGCCCCATACCGCAGCCGCACCGGCAGCGGCCTTGAACCGGTCACGGCGCTCTCCACTCCGAGTTGGCGCTTCCATGACCGGCCACAGACGCAGAAGGCCGAAGCGGATCGGCGGCCGTAGGAGATATTGGGGTCGCGGGGGCCCCACCTGAGGCGACACCACGGCCCGGACCAGGGCCCGGACAAGCATGCGCGCCGATGCCGCACGCACCCGCCGACGGCGGCCCGATGCCGCAGGCCTCAACGACTCAACGGTGCCCGGCGGTCCACCCGCATTCTCGGTTCGTTCCTGTTCTGGAAGGAATGTCATGCCTCGTCTGACTCGACGCCTGGGCTACCCGCTCGCGGTCATGGCTCTGGCCCTGGCGGCAAGCGCGCCCATGGACGTATCCGCGTCCACCGCCCCGCCGCGCCCGTCGTCGCCTCCGCGGCCCTGGGTGACGATCTGCCTCAAGCTCAAGCAGATGCCGCAGCACCGGCGCATCAAATGCCACTTCCCTCCGGCCCTCCGCCACGCCGCCCCGAGCAGGCTCGCACCCGACGCCCGGCGGGCGACGTCGGTCAGCGAAATCGCGATCCCGACCAACCCCTCGGCCCCGATCGGGATCACGACCGGTCCGGACGGCAACCTGTGGTTCGCCGAGAACTACGCCAACAAGATCGGAAAAGTCACGACAGCGGGGCTGTTCACCGAGTATTCCATCCCCACCACCGACTCCCAGCCGGCGCACCTCGTCACCGGCCCGGACGGCGCGGTGTGGTTCACCGAGGCGAACGCCAACAAGATCGGCCGCATCACCACCAGCGGGACGATCACCGAGTACTCGCTGCCGACCAGCGACGCCTACCCCTGGGGTATCACCGTCGGGTCGGACGGCGCCCTGTGGTTCGTCGAGACGATCGCCAACCAGGTCGGCCGCATCACCACCAGCGGAACGATCACCGAATACCCGCTGCCCACCGGCATCTACCCGATGCGCATCACCGCCGGCCCGGACGACAACCTGTGGTTCACCGAATCGTTCACCAGCGCCATCGGACAGATCACCACCAGCGGGACGGTCACCGAGTTCACCACCCCGTCCACCACGATACCCATCGGGATCACCACGGGCCCGGACGGCAACCTGTGGTACACCGATGCCAACGGCACGGTCGGCAACGTCACCACCACGGGCACCTTCACCGACTACGCGCTCTCCGACCCCAACAGCTTGCCGTGGGGCATCACCGTCGGAGCGGACAACAATCTGTGGTTCACCGAGCAGAGCGCCGGCAACGTCGCCAGCGTCACCACCTCCGGGACGATCAATGAGTACGCGATGCCGACCAATGTCGCGGGGCCGTTCGACATCACCGACGGGCCCGACGACAACCTGTGGCTCACCGAGGACTACGTCTCCCAGCTCGCCGTCGTGACTCCCTGACCGAGCCCGCCGGCGGCCGTTCCCGCACCTCCCGGGAACGGCCGCCCACCATTGTCCCGGGCATATGATCGGCGGCATGGCGCTGCGACTTGTCCAGGTGAACTTCAAGGCCCGGGATGACGCGGAGCTCGGCCGGTTCTGGGCGGAGGCGCTCGGCTGGAGTGTCTCCAGCGAGGGACCCGGCGTGACCAACCTCCAGCCCGAGGGCTTCGCCTGGCCGGACCCCGACGCCTTCTACGTCGATCTCGTCACCGTCCCGGACCCCGAGACGGTGAAGTACCGCGTGCACCTCGACCTCGCCACCACCTCCGCCGCCCATCAGGCGGAGCTGGTGGCGCGCCTGAAGGAGCTCGGTGCGACGCCCGCCGACGTGGGCCAGGGCGACGTCCCGTGGAAGGTCCTGGCCGACCCGGAGGGCAACGTGTTCTGCGTGCTGGAGCCTCGGCCGATCTACCGGGACACCGGCCCGATCGCCGCGGTGGTGGTCGACTGCGCCGATCCGCGGGCCATGGCCCGGTTCTGGGACGAGGCGATGGACTGGACCCTGCACGAGGTCACCGACGATCACGCGCGGCTGCGCTCCGCCAAGGGCGTCGGCCCGTATCTGGAGTTCCTTCGCACGCCCGTGACGACCGTGTGGAACCGCGTCCATCTCGACCTGCTGCCGGACCCCATCGAGGATCAGAAGGCGGAGGTGGCCCGGCTGCTGGCTCTGGGCGCCACCGCCGCCGACGTCGGCCAGGGCGACGTTCCGTGGAAGGTCCTGGCCGACCCGGAGGGCAACGAGTTCTGCGTCCTCGGACGGGGCTGACGCGGAGCGGCCAGTCCGTCGGTCGAGCCGGACCGTGACCGCGACGCCGCCGGTGCGGATCTCCGCGGGTCAGGTGCGCTGGGTCTCCGTGCGGTACGGGCGAAAACCGCGGGCCCGGTAGTTCGGGAGGGCGGCCGGGTTGTCGGCGCTGGAGGTGTGCAGCCACACGCGCCGCGCCGGCCCGCCGTCGCGCGGCGCGGTCGCCCACGCCTGCCGCACGCACAGCGTCAGCGCGTGCCCGCCGAGCCCCCGGCCCACGAACTCCGGGACCAGCCCGAACGTCTCGATCTCGATGTCGCCCCCCTCCTGCGGGTGCACCGCCAGCATGCCCGCGATCTCGCCCTTGTGGTGGATCAGGTAGTAGTCGAACGGGTCGCTCTCCAGCTTGCGCCGCCACTCCTCCGGCGTGAGCCGGGCCGCCCGCCAGCCGTACGGGGCGCCGATCCGCGTCTGGACGGGCGCGAGGTCGCGGCAGGTGCGGTCCACCCGCTCCAGGGTGAGATCGTCCACCTCGCGGCCGGGCACGAGCTGGTCGGGAGCGGTCATCTCCAGGTACGTGATCGTTGCTTCCATACGGGTGATCCTAGGGAGCCCGTCCACGCGGCCCGACACCCCCTCACCGAAGAACCGGCGCCCTCACCAAGCGCTCGCGATCATGTATCACAACCCTCACCGACCTCGCCCACAGCCTGCAGAACCAAGCACCCGGAGCGGGCGAGGCCTAGAGCCGCCTTTCACGCGGCCGTGGGAAGCCGCCCGCCCAGTCGCATGGGGCGTTTGCCGCCGTACCTCAATGTGCTGAGGGTCCTCCGGACCGTCATCCCGCCCAGCAGGAGGGTCCCGGTCAGGAGGATCACCGCCTCGGTGAGCTGGAACCGCCAGAACCGATCGGCGGGATGAACGTAGACGACATACCGGTAGCCCTTGTCCAGCAGGCAGCTCTCGAATGCCTCCTGCTGGCGGGCGCTGTTGCCGCGGGGGCATACTCCCTGCGGCGCCTCGGCCGTCTCCTGGCCGGCCGGATCGAGCCACGCCCGGTCCACCAGCCTCGCGTCCTGCTCGATCACGGACACGTAGTCTGAGGTCACCACGCGGGAGGGTGCGGCGTAGTGATCGCTCAGACTGAACAGCCCGAACGTGACTAGTGAGACTGCAGCGACCACGACCGCCATCGCCGGCAGAGTCCTGCGCAGCAGTGCCCCGGCGGCCGTGCCCAGGGCGAAGGCGAACAGCCACCAGGCCGCGGGCATGAGCCCGACCATGTTGAACACGCCGACGTTGCTGAAGACGTCCTGCCTGCCGAAGATCGGCCGCCACAGGGTGACCATGGCCGACAGTGCGAGGCCGCCCATGACGACGGCGGCGGCGAGCAGGACGAGCTTGACCGCCAGCCACTTCCTGATCGGCACGGACTGCGTCCAGGCCAGTTGGTGGGTGCCGTGCTCGTACTCCCCACCCAGCAAAGGCGCGCCCCAGAACGCGCCGACCAGGGCGGGCGCCACGATGGGCAGCCATCCGAAAACGGTGTAGACCTTCTCGTAACGCTCGTTGAGCGCGGCTTGCAGGTCACCCGGGGGCAGGGTGGCGTGGTCAGCGCGGAAGGCACTGGCCTCGGCGCCGGAGATGAGGAACATCAGGGCGAGCGCGAGGAGCAGCCCCAGGGTGATCAGCAATTGGGTGCGGTGCTGACGCCACGTGAGCCACATCATCTCGGCACCTCCGTAAGTTTCGGGAGCGCGGCCGATTCGGGGCTGCGCAGGTAGGCCATGACGAGCTCGTCCAGCCCTGCCTTCCGCACCGACCAGCGGGGGTCGAGCACGCCCGTATCCTTCACCAGCAACGTGACATGCCTGTCTGTACGGCCGGCGGCGACCACCTGCCCCGGCACGGCGAGGCCGGGCGGCCCGGACAGCAGCAGATGTCGTTCCATCAGCTCGTCGATGTCCCCGCTGACCTGCACGCGCCCGCCGTTGAGCACGACCAGCCAGTCACAGGTCTCCTGCAGATCGGAGATCACGTGGGAGGAGATCAGCACGGTCAGCTCGCGCTCGGCGGCCTCGGCCATCAGCGCCCGCATCACGTCATGTCGGGCCAGGGGATCGAGATTGGCCAGCGGCTCGTCAAGAACCAGCACCGACGGCCGCCGCGCCAGCGCCAGCGTGAGCGCGACCTGTGCCTGCTGCCCGCCTGACAGCTTGCGTGCCTTCCTGTCCAGCGGGATGCCGAGTCCCCGCAGCCGGGACCGCGCGGCCGCATCGTCCCAGGCCGGGTTGGTCCTGCGTCCGAACGTGAGCAGGTCGGCCACGGTGAACCCGTGATAGAGCGGCCTGTCCTGCGCCATGAACGCGACGTCTCCCGGCGTTCGGACGGCGCCCTCGGCGGGCGCGAGCAGGCCGACCAGCACATGCATCAACGTGGTCTTGCCGGCGCCGTTGGGCCCCACGAGTGCGGCGACCCGCCCCCGCGGGATGGCGAACGAGCAGTCGCGCAGCGCCCGGACGCTGAGTCCCATCGCCTCCAGTGCGTTCACGCGACCGCCTCCATGAGCACCGAGTCGAACAGGGCCTTCATGTCGTCCTCGTCCAGTCCCGCCTGCCGGCATTCGCGCACCCAGGCCGCCAGGCCGCCACGCAGGCGGGCATGCTCGGCGAACGTGGCCCCGCCGATGGCCCGCTGTACGAACGTGCCCATGCCTGGGCGTGCCACGACCAGGCCCTCACGCTCCAGTTCGCGGTAGGCCTTGAGGACCGTGTTGGGGTTGATCGCGAGCTTGTCGACCACTTCACGGGCCGTCGGCAACTGGTCGCCGGGCTTGAGCACACCGAGCCGCATGGCGGCCTTGACCTGATGAACGAGCTGCAGGTATGTCGATACCCCCGATCCCCGGTCGAGGTGAAACTCGATCACGTCGTAACCACCCTTTCACTACTCCAATAGTGAAAGCATACATTGCCTCGAGTGTGGTCCCGCCCGATGGTGCCGGGCGCTCGCGTCGATCGTGATCGTCACAGTGCTTCCGAGGTCGTCGCCTCTCACGCCTGAGGAACAGGCGGAGGGGATATGTCATAGTTCCTGGGGGCGGTCGGCGTGCTCGCGGGCCGGATCGTCGGATGTCTGCGCGCCCGCTGCGCCGCCCGCCGCCGGATCGACGTGGCCACGGGCGGCCTGATCATCGGCCTGGGCGTGCGCCTGGCCGCCGAGCGCTGAGCCGCCGAGCCCTCAGGTCGTGGTCACAGGCGTTCGAAGCCGCGCACCCGCTCCCAGTCGGTGACCGCCGACTCGAACGCGGCCAGCTCGGCCCGCGCCGCCGCGGCGTAGTGGCCGGCCACCGCGTCGCCGAACACCTTGGCCGCCAGGCCGCCCTCCTCCCAGCGGCGCAGCGCCTCGCCCAGCGTGGCGGGCAGGCGCGGCACCGACGGGTCGGCCAGCGCGTTGCCGGCGTGCGGGGCGGGGAGCGGCAGCCGGTTCTCGATCCCGTACAGGCCGGCCGCGATCACGGCGGCCACGGCGAGGTACGGGTTGGCGTCGCCGCCGGGCACCCGGTGCTCGACGCGCAGCGCGTGGCCGGAGCCGACGACCCGGATCGGGCACGTCCGGTTGTCCCTGCCCCACGCGATCCCGGTGGGGGCGAACGCGCCGGGCCGCAGCCGCTTGTAGGAGTTGACGTTCGGCGCCATGAGCAGCGTCAGCTCGGGCAGGCAGGCGAGCTGCCCGGCGACGAAGTGCCGGAACAGCGCCGACATGCCGCCGTCGCCGGCGCTCTCGTCCGCGAACACCGGTGAGCCGTCCGTCCCGCGCAGCGACAGGTGCACGTGGCAGGAGTTGCCCTCGCCCTCGTCGAACTTGGGCATGAACGTGAGCGCCACCCCCTCCTGCTCAGCGATGCGCCTGGCGCCGTTCTTGAACAGGACGTGCTTGTCGCAGGTGGCCATCGCCTCGTCGTAGCGGAACACGATCTCGTACTGCCCGGCGTGGCACTCGCCGCGGGCCGTCTCCATCGGCAGCCCGGCGCGGACCATCTCGCGGCGGATCCGGCGCACCACCGGCTCGACGTCGGACAGCCCGTGCAGCGCGTAGTCGACGTTGTAGCGGGTGCCGGTCTCCAGGCCGTGGTAGCGGCGCTCCCAGGCGTCGCGGTACGAGCCGCGGAACACGAGGAACTCCAGCTCGGTGCCGGCCAGCGCGACCAGGCCGTGCTCGGCGAGCCGGTCGAGCTGTGCCCGGAGCACCCGGCGGGGCGCCACCTCGACCGGCTCCCCGCCCGGCCAGACGGCGTCGGCGACGACCAGCGCCGTGCCGGGGTCCCACGGCAGGAGACGCAGCGTCCCCGGATCGGGCCGCAGGACGAGGTCGCCGAAGCCCGAGTCCCAGGCGTCGATCGCGTACCCCGGCCCGGTGTTCATCTCCACGTCGGCGGCCAGCAGGTAGACGCACGCCCCGAAACCGTCCCGCGCCGCCTCGTCCAGGAAGTACGGCACCGACAGCCGGCTGCCCTGCAGCCGCCCCTGGAGGTCGGGGACGGCGACGATCACCTCCTCCACGCGCCCGGCCTCGGCCTCCTGGCGCAGCCGTTCGTACGTGAGCGTGGTCATCGGTCCTCCCCAGAGGTAGACGCGGAGGCAGGAGCGGCGAGGGGGTTGGGGACCGTGCCGTGGACTACGTCGAAGCCCTCGTCGCGCTCGGCCCGGTCGTGGAAGCCGCCGCCGAGGAGCTGCTCGCGGTTGAGCGCCACCCGGTCGAAGGCGGGCGCCAGCAGCCCGAACGCCTCGGCCCGGCCGGCGTCCTCGGGGAAGTGCGCGTGGTGGCGCTCGATCTCCTGCCGCGCCATCCGCCAGAACTCCCGCTCCGGAACGCCCAGGTGCTCCTCGGCCAGCGGCGCGAAGAACCGGAAGTGCCCGGCGAACACGGCGCTGAGCAGCGAGTGCGCCAGCTCGCCCGCGGGCCAGCGCAGCAGCACCTCCCGGGCCCGCGCGGACAGACCGGCGTAGGCGGGCAGGTCCTCCGGCAGCAGGTTCACGTCCTCGGCGAAGTCCTTCACCGCGACCCCCACGGGCACGTCGGCGGCGTCGTAGAGGATCACCGTGTTCTCGCCGTGCGGGCAGAACGCCACGCCGTACCGGTAGAGGTGATGGAGCAGGCCGGGCAGCAGCGCCGAGAAGAGCCGGGCCAGCCAGTCGCGCGGCGCGAGGCCGGAGCGCGCGGCCAGCTCGGCGGCCAGCGCGCGGCCGTCCGAGCCGACCGTGAGCAGCGCCGCCATGGTCCGCGCCCGCTCGCCGTCGCGCAGCAGCCCGGTCACCGGCTCGCGCCACACCGCGCCGAGCAGCTCGTGGTAGCGGTACGGGGCGTCGGGCACGGCCGCGTACAGCGGGTGGCGCACGGCCACGGACGCGACCTCGCCCAGCGGGTGGAAGCGCAGCTCGTCACGCAGGTACGGGTCGGCGTCGCGCAGCGCCAGCAGCCAGGCGCTGACGTCGGGCGCGGCCCGGGTCGGCTCGGTGGACAGGCCGCGCCAGACCAGCGTGTTGCGGATGAGCAGCGGCACCTTGACGTTGCGCCGCTCGGGACGGTCCAGGTTGGCGAGCGTCCGGATGGACTGGAGCGGCCGGTAACGGTCCGGGCCCTCGCCCAGCGGCACGATCCGGCCGTCCGCCAGGTACGGGGCGAACAGCGGCTCGACCGCCTCGTCCCAGTGGAACGGGTGGACGGGCAGCCAGGTGAACGCGGCCGGGTCCAGCCCGCCGCGCGCCGCCGCCTCCTCCAGCGCCACGGCGAACTCCTTGCGGACCGCCTCGTCCAGCTCCTCCGCCAGCAGCGTCGCCGCGTCCAGCCCCGGCACGCCGGAGTACGCGGCGAGCGAGGAGTGCACGGCCGCCCACCTCAGCCGCACCGCCCCGGCGGCCTCGGGGGCGTAGGCGGCGGCGTCGGAGGCGGCGAACCCGAGCCGGCCCTTGTTGAGCAGCATGCAGGGATGCCCGTGCTGGTGCGCCTCCAGGTCGAGGTGGTCCAGGTCGGCCAGCTCGGCGGCGGGCAGCGCGCGGGACAGGATCTCCGCCTCGGCCCGGCGGGTGGCGGTCAGCTCGCGCAGCGCCTCGGCGGTGGTGGGCCCGTCCCAGCCGAGGACGGCGCGGGCGTCGAGCAGCAGCAGCTCGGGCCCGGCCGCGCCGTCGCCCGCGGGGTGGCGGCGCAGCGTGCCGGGCTCGACCCGCCAGGAGCCGAACGACCCGCGCGCCGCCCGGAACGTCCACCGGACCCCGCCTCCCAGCTCCAGCCGGTACTCCTCCGGAGCGGGCCCCGCCAGCGGCACCAGCAGCTCCTCGTACGCGAACTCCTCGACCGCCTTGACCAGCAGCCGGCGTCCGGCCTCCGCCCACGCCTCCCGCCAGGCTCCGCCCGCGTCCCCGCTCATCGGCCGCCCTCCTCGGACCGGGCGAGCACCGGCACCGCGGACCCCGCCGGGGGAGCGGGCTCCGGCGCGCCGAAGGTGGTCCAGGCGGTCCGGGAGGGCAGCGGCACCACGGTCCGCCCGGCCGCCGCGTTGAGGATCGTCGCCGCCCGCCACGCTCCCAGGGTCAGGTCGGGCGTGCCGACCCCGTGCGTGTGCAGCTCCGCGTTCTGGACGTACAGCGCCCCCGGCACCCTCGGGTCGAGCGCCACCCGGTGGTCGCCGTCCACCTGGTAACGGCCGCGGCCGTCCCAGTCGACCAGCTCGGCCATCGGCTCCAGGAACGCGGGCCGGGCCGCCGCGTACCCGGTGGCCAGCACCACGGCCGACGTCCGCACCTCGAACGACGTGCCCTGCTCCGCGTGCCGGCAGCCGAGCACGTAGCCGCCGTCACGTTCGGACGCCTCGACCACCTCGACTCCCGGGTGGAGCGCCGCGCGGGGCTCGGCGCCGCCGATGGTCCGCTCGTACAGCTCGTCGTGGATGTCGCCGAGCGTCTCCGCGCTGACGCCCTTGTAGAGCTGCCACTGCTCGCGGACGAGCCGCTCGCGGTCCGCCTCGGGCAGGTGGCGGAAGTAGCGCACGTAGTCGGGGGTGAAGTGCTCCAGGCCCAGCTTCGAGTACTCCATGGGGGCGAACGCCGGGGTACGGGCCAGCCAGCGCACGTACGGCCCGCCTCGTCCATCGCCGTCCTGGTGGCGCAGCAGGTCGAGCACGACCTCGGCGCCCGACTGCCCGGCGCCGACCACGGTGACGTCGGGCGCGGCGGCCAGCCGGGAGCGGTGGGCCCGGTAGTCGGCGCTGTGCAGCACCCGCCCGGCGTGGGCCTCGCCCAGCAGCGGGCGCAGCGGCTCCGGCACGACCGGGGACGTGCCCACGCCCAGCACCACCTGCCGGGCCAGCACGCGGGAGACCGCCCCCGCGGCCGACCGGTACGTCAGCGCGAACGCCCCGGCCGTCCCGTCCCACTCCACGGCGGTGACCTCGGCGTCGAACCGGCACGACGGCAGCCGATCGGCCACCCACCGGCAGTAGTGGTCGTACTCGCGGCGCGGGATGTGGAAGCGCTCGGAGAAGAAGAACGGGAACATCCGGTCGTGCCGGCGCAGGTAGTTCAGGTACGACCAGGGGCTCGTCGGGTCGGCCATGGTGACCAGGTCCGCCAGGAACGGCACCTGGAGGACCGTCCCCTCCACCAGCAGGCCGGGGTGCCACGAGAAGGCCGGCTTGGCGTCGAGGAAGAGGGTCCGCATGCCGGGCACGCCGTCGCACAGGGCGGCCAGCGACAGGTTGAACGGGCCTATGCCGACACCGGCCAGGTCGTAGGGGGCGGTCACCGCTGCACCTCCGAGAGGGGGTTGGGAAGGTCGATGTAGACGGACTGGGAGCGGACGTCGCCGGTGAGCTCGTCCCGGCCGTCCACGCAGGTGAGGTGGTTGGCCTTGCAGCGCAGCGACGGCGCGTCCAGCAGCAGCCCGAGCAGGCCCTTGGCGCCGGGCTCGGCCGCGCGCAGCCGCTCCAGCGCCGCGCGCAGCACCCGCAGCAGGTCCTCCTCGGCGGCCAGGCCCAGCGCGCCGAACGCGCCGACCAGGCCCAGCAGGTTGCCGATGCCCAGGTAGTAGGCGACCCGCTCGTCCACGAACGCGTCGTCGAAGACCAGGTCCACGCCGTCGGCCAGGCCCGGCATCAGCCGCTCCAGCTCGCCGGCGCGGGAGGCGGCCACGTAGTAGCCCTGGCTGTCGCGGTACCAGCCGGCACGGGGCAGGCCGTCGGCGTCGAGCGCCACCAGGGTGTTCTGGTGGTGCGGCTCCAGGGCGACGCCGTACCTGGCCTGGAGCCGGATGAGAGGGACGGCCAGCACGTCGAGGTAGCGGGCCAGCCAGAGCGCGGACGCCTCGGCGCCGGACAGGCCGAGCGCGCGGGCGGCGCGGCCGACGGCGGCGGACAGCAGCGCGCGGTGGCGGGGCGGCGAGCCGTCGCCCGGCCCGGTGCGCTCGGCGATCAGCCCGGCCACGCACAGCGCCCGCTCCGCGCCGGTTCGGAAGGGGTTGTCGCGGATCGCCGTCTCCAGCCCGCTCTCCGCGTCCGAGTCGTCCGTCCCCACCGACACCCAGGCGAAGTCGCGCAGGACGCCGAACGCGGGGTGCTCGGCGCGCAGCCACTGCGCCGGCCCGGCCGCCAGCAGGCGGGCGGCCCGGACGCCAAGCCGCAGCTCACCGCGCAGGTTCTCGCGGCGGGAGTTGGTGATCCGCATGCCGAGCGACAGCTTCAGCATCACCTGCGCGTCCGCCCGGTACACCGTCCGGACCGAGGAGGTCGGATGCCAGGCCGGACCGGCCGGCCCGAGCGGCCGCAGCAGCCCCGCCTCCACCAGGGCCGCGATCCGCGGGCGGCGCAGCACCTCGCGCGCCTGCCACGGGTGGGCGGGCACGGGCACCCAGCCCTCCGGCAGGTCGAGCCCGGCCGGGGCGATCCGCTGGCACAGCTCGGCCGGGGCGCCCCTGCTCTCATCGGTCCTGCCGCCCGCGCTCTCGCCGGTCACGACGCCGGGCGCGGCGGCGAACCAGTGCAGCGGGAACGAGCCGCGCAGCTCGGGCGAGTACACGGCCAGGTCGCCGGCGGACGCCTCCTCGCGGCTCTTGGGCGCGGGATGGAACGGGTGGCCCAGCAGCAGCGCCTGCTCGGCGTCGAGGAACCCGGCCGCCTCCGGCGCGTCCGGCCGCTCGGTGCGGCGCGCGGCCAGGTGGGCGGTGGTGCGGCGCGCGGAGTCCAGCACGCGGGCGGTGGCGTCGGACACCCGGTGCGCGGGCAGCCCCGCGCGGAGGGCCGTCTCCCGCACCACGACGGCCGCCACCAGCGCGACCCCGGCCGGCGCCACCCCGGCCTGGGCCGTCGTCTCTGGTGCCGCGGTTTCGGTGGCCGCGGTCTCAGGGGCGCCGCCGGCCAGGAGCGGCTCGCCGAAGCGGTGCCAGCCGGTCGTGGAGCGGTGCCGCACGGGGACGCGCAGCCGCACCCCGGTCGCCGGGAAGTCCAGGATCAGCTCCTCCCCGGCGGCGGGCACCGGGATCGCCAGGTCGCGCACGTACGCCCTCAGCAGGCTCTCCGTCGCCGCCGCCTCCCCGGCCCGCGACGGGTCGGGGTGGTCGAGCGGGTCGGCGGCGCTCACAGCAGCCCCTCCTCGGCCTCGCCGGCCGCGGCCACCACGTGCGCCAGCCGCTCCACCTCGGCGGCCGTCGTGTACGGGTTCAGCAGCGTCAGCTTGAGCCGGACGCGCCCCGGCCCGTCGCCGGACGTTCCGTCACCAGGCAGCCCGTCAGGTGGCAGCCCGTCAGGTGGCAGCCCGTCAGGTGGCAGCCCGTCAGGTGGCAGCTCGGTGCGGCCGATCACCGCGCGTCCCTCGCGCAGGAGCCGGCGGCGCAGGGCGGCGTTGACCTGGTCCGCCCGCGCCGGGTCCGCGGGCAGGTAGCGGAACAGGAAGGCCGTCAGCACCGGCTCGGCGTGCAGCTCCAGGCGCGGATGGGCGCGCACCGCCGCAGCCCCGGCCAGGGCCAGGTCGTGGCAGGCGTCGACCAGGCGGCCCAGGCCGTCCCGCCCCAGGGTCCGCAACGTCACAGCGATCTTGAACGCGTCGGCCCGGCGCGTGGTGCGCAGCGACCGTCCCAGCAGGCTGGGGTACCCGGCGTCCTCGTCGTCGGCCGGGTTGAGGTAGGCGGCGCGCCGGGCCAGCGAGGCGTACGTCTCCTCCCGCCGTACCAGGAAGACACCCGCGGCGGCGGGCTGCCAGCCCAGCTTGTGCCAGTCCAGGGACACCGAGTCGGCCAGCTCGATGCCCGCCAGCAGCGGCGCGAGCCGGTCCGACAGCAGCGCCCCGCCTCCGTAGGCGGCGTCCACGTGCAGCCACGCGCCGTGCTCGGCGGCCAGGGCGGCGCACTCGGGCAGCGGGTCGATCGCCCCGGTGTCGGTGGTGCCGGCCGTGGCCACCACCGCCACCGGCAGCTCGCCGCGCCCGGCCCGGTCCCGCAGGGCGCTCGCCAGCGCCTGGGGGTCCATCCGCAGCGCCCGGTCCACGGGGACGGCGACGACCGCGTCCTCGCCGAGCCCGAGCAGGGCGGCGGCCCTCCGCACGGAGAAGTGCGCGGCGGCCGAGGCGAAGATCCTTGGGCGCGGCCCGTCCCCGGGCACCCCGGCCAGCTCGATCCGGCTCCCCGTCGCGCGGCTCAGGACGCGGTCCCTGGCCAGCATCAGCCCCATGACGTTGGACTCGGTGCCGCCGGAGGTCAGCACGCCCGCGGCGGTGCCCGGGTAGCCGACGAGCCCGGCCAGCTCCCTCAACAGCAGCGTCTCCAGCTCGGTCGCCGCCGGGGCCTGGTCCCAGGAGTCGAGGGACGGGTTCAGCGCGGACACGGCCAGGTCGGCGGCCACGGCGACGGCCAGCGGCGGGCAGTGCAGGTGCGCGGCGCAGGCCGGGTCGGCGGGGTCGGCCCCGCCGTACGCCAGCAGCTCGGTCAGGCGGCCCAGGGCCTCGTCGCCGCGCGTCCCGGCGAGGGTGCGGGCGACGTGCGCGGCCAGCTCCCGCGGCGTCCCGGCGGGTACGGGCCCGCCGCGCCGCGCCGTC
>NZ_JBFAHO010000074.1:0-20459 GCF_040654215.1 Nonomuraea sp. NPDC050733
GGTGGTGGTGGTCATCGTTCTCCGGTCTTCGTCGATCTCGTCACGACCCGGCCCGTGGCCGAGCCGATGGTGGATGAGGGGGCGGCGGTGGATGAAGGGGCAGGACACGATCTCCTCGGCCGCAGGGTGGACTTCCCAGCGGTCGGCATGGACGTCGGCATCGGTCTTCGCGTGGAAGGCCATCAGCTGCCAGCTGTCCTAGCCGGAGTCCGTGAATCTTCTCTGGCATACGTAGACGTCCCCGTCGTCCAGGGCCAGGATCGAACTCTCCGTGGTGCCGTCAGGAATGGTCATGGGCCCACTGTCGCCGCCGGAGCGCGCCGGTGGATTGGACAAATGTTCCTCTAGCTGCGGCTTAGGGACATCTTCGGGAGCGGAGTGCCCTGTCGGCCTGGCGTTCCAGAGCGCCGGCAGGTTTGCGGAGCACGTGGTGTTCGCGGACGCGCTGCAGTGCGGCGAACAGCGCGTCGATCACCTCGCGGGCTCGGCCGGCGACGGCGGCCAGGATGGGGTGCCCGGCCTGGAAGATGCCGGGCGGCCTTCATTCGGTCGCTGCTGGTGCGCAGGGTCGGCGGCGTGCCGGCGACCTCGGCGGCTGGGAGCTGCGTCATATGGCAGGACATCGCCGACCTCGTCCCCCACCTGAGCTGGAGACCGTCTACTGGGACGCCGGTACCGCCCGGCTGCTGCCCCGCCTGCTCAAAGGCCGCACCCGCGGCCCGGTCTTCCTCACCCACCGCCGCCCCGGCCCCGGCCCCGGCAAGGTCGTCAGCCCCCGCGACCTGTGCCCCGACACCGGCCTGGCCCGCCTGTCCTACGGCCAGGCCCGCGCCCTGTTGGACCAGCACACCGCGCTCAACGGCCCCGGCACGGGCTGGGACCTGCACGAATTCCGCCATTCGGCGCTGACCCATCTGGGCGAGGCGGGCGCGAGCCTGCTGATGCTGATGGCCAGATCCCGGCACAAGAAACCGGAGAACCTGCGCCGCTACTTTCAGCCCCTCACCGCAGGCCATCGCCGAGATCACCAGCCCGCTCGCCCCCAGGACCAGCGGCTGACCTGCCCCGGCTCACTCAACCAAGATCGCGATTGTGTGTTCGGGGCTTACCCTGGCCGCACCCGGTGGCCCCCCAGGGGCACTTCAAAATGAACCCACGGGCTTCACGTTCTGGTTCGCCGGAACCGGTGGTGAGGTGCAGCCAGGCTCTACCGCAGAGGGATCGTCTCGGCCGCGCGGTAGCAGACCGGGACACCGCCTCCCCCAGGCTCTCCACGCCCAACTCCAGGTCCGACCTGGCCAGCGTCGCCTCGATCGTGCCCGCGGCCGGCTCATCGGCCAGCGCCAAGATGACCGCGTTGCTCGCCGCGAACGCCTCCACCGCGGCCACGCACTGATCGACCTTCGCGGCCTCGACCGCGGTCAGGTCCTGAGTCTGCCAGCGCTCGCCGGTCTCGACCCACAGCCACATGTCGTCGCGCTGAACCCCGGACACCTGCTTGATCCGCTCGACCGTGTGGTCGTCCAGCAGATGCGGAGAGCGCCGCCGCCGGTTCCAGGAAATTTGCCTGACCTGCACTGATGCGGCGCTGTTCCGGTTGTTGATCACTTCCGCTACGGTTCGTACGGTCCTACGCGAACGTCGTAGAGGCCGGTGATGAGGGCGTCCTCCAGGATCCCGCGGCGGCAGAGGCGGCACGGCGCGCGCGCAGGCCGCCGGCCAGGCACAGCACGACACCGATCGTGAGCCAGGTGACCAGGACGATGACCGGGTGGGTGGCGCCGTGGCCGTCGAAGAAGGCAGTGGAGCGCAGCAACTGGCCACCCGCCCCAGGCGGCAGCAGCCGGCCGATGATGCCGGACCAGCCAGGCAGCATTTCAGGTGCGGTCGCGGCACCTGAAAGGGGATTGCCGATGAGCATCATGGCGACGGCGCCGAGACCGAAGCCAACGAACCCGAGCAGTGACTCCAGCCCGAGGATGCTCAGAGAGGTGGCCGCGATGGTCAGGGTGACCGCGCCGGTGTTGACCCAGTACACGCCGTTGAGCGAGCCGAGCCAGAACTGCAGGATCGCCGCCACGGCCAGGCCACCGGTGATCGCGAAGGCGAGCGCTCCGGTGACCCGGCGGGCGGTGCCACGGACCAGTCTGGTCAGCAGCAGCGCGGTGAGCAGGCCACCCATGGCCAGGGGAAGGGCTCCGGCGGCCAGGCCGGCGCCGCGCGGGTCGTCGGCCGGCAAGGCGACGAGGTCGCGGACGACGACCGCCGTACGGGTGCCCTGCGCCTGCGCCGGGCTGAGCGCGGTCGCGATGCTCTGCAGGGTCTGGGCGACCGCTGTGCCGGCGGCGGAGGCCATGATGACCTGCGGGGTGCCGGAGCTCACGTCGATCGCCCCGTACACCTCCCGGTCGCGGATCAACCGTTCGGCGGCCGCGGCGTCGGCGACCTCGGTGATCTCGAAGCCGCCCGGCAGACGTTGGCGGAGAGCGGCGCTGACCTGCTCGACCGCGGCGGCCGGCCCGGCGACGGCGATCGGCACATCATGTACCGACGAGCGCACCGACGGCCAGGCGAAGGCGGTGAGCAGCACGGAGATGCCCACCGTGAGCAGGACGACCGCCCTGACCACCGTTGACCAGGGTGACGGTGATGTGTCGGCTGCCAGCGGGGCCTGAACGGCCATGTCCACTCCTCGAATACAACGTTTGCGTGATTGACGTGGTGACGGGTGGGCCGGTACGCACGTGCGCCGATGAGCGGATGCCTTCGCTCGGGATGCTGCGCACTGTCGCGATGCCGTGATCAGGGCACGGCGGCTGACGGATCACTTCAGGGTGAGTGGGGTCTCCGAGGCGATGCGGGTCAGCTTCCGCGGGTTGCGGACGTAGTAGAGGCCGGTGATGCGGGCGTCCTCGACACCCACCGCCATGACGCCGTCGATCTCGTCGTCCACACGGAGGAGGAGTGCCGGGTTGCCGTTGACCACGGTGGACTCGCTGGTGAGCGCGAGTTGGGCCTTGCCGAGGCCGTCGACGATCATGCGGGCCACCTTGTCGGCGCCGACGATCGGCCGCAGCGCGGCCTGCTTGACGCCGCCGCCGTCGCTCATGAGAACGACCTCAGGGGCGAGTACATCGAGGAGGCCCTGCAGGTCCCTGGTTTCCAGCGCGCGCTGGAAAGACTCCAGAGCCGCCCGGGTCTCGGCCGGGGAGACCGTCTCGCGCGGGCGGCGGGCATCGACGTGCTTGCGGGCCCGGTGCGCGATCTGGCGTACGGTCGCCGGGGTCTTGCCGACGGCTTCCGCGATCTCCTCGTAGTCCACGTCGAAGACCTCGCGCAGCACGAAGACGGCGCGCTCGGTCGGCGACAGCGTCTCCAGGACGAGCATCAGCGCCATCGACACGCTCTCGGCGAGCTCGACGTCCTCGGCCACGTCCGGCGCGGTGAGCAGCGGCTCGGGCAGCCACGGGCCGACGTACGCCTCCTTACGGCGCTTCATCGTGCGCAGCCGGTCCAGCGAGCGCCGGGTGGCGATCCGCACCAGGTAGGCGCGCTGGTCGAGCACCTGCTCCAGGTCGATCTTCATCCACCGCAGCCAGGTCTCCTGCAGGGCGTCCTCAGCGTCGGCGGCCGAGCCGAGCATCTCGTAGGCGACCGTGAACAGCAGGTTGCGGTGGGCGAGGAATGCCTCTGTCGCCTGGTCCATCCGCCCGCCACCAGCCATCGGCTCGGCTGTGCCCATCGTTGCATCCCTGCGCTCGTTCATACCTGGCTCCTGCCTCTGCACCCGCACATCGTGGTCCATGCACAAGGCGCCGACGCCCACCGCTGTGTGACACCCGTGATCGGTGACACACGTCACATGACCGCACTGTCACAAATCTCGGGGCGCCGACGCCGCATGGTCGTCAGGACGCCGCGCGAACGATACGCGCGGCACACAACTCCCCGAGCGATCACCTTGGCCCCGTTGCGTGGAGACCGCCGCGCAACCGCCACCGCAGAAAGAACGGAAAGACATGATGAGCAAGGTCTGGTTCGTCACTGGTTCGTCGCGCGGCCTGGGCCGCAACTTCGTCGAGGCCGCCCTGTCCCGCGGTGACAAGGTAGCCGCTACCGCCCGAACCGCCGCAAGCTTCGACGAGCTGGTCGCCGTCTACGGCGAGGCGGTGCTTCCGCTGGAGCTGGATGTGACCGACAAGACCGCCGTCTTCGAGAGTGTGAAGCGGGCGAGGGAGCACTTCGGCCGGCTCGACGTCATCGTGAACAACGCCGGCTACGCCCAGGTCGGCACGGTCGAGGAGCTGACCGAGCAGGACCTGCGCGACCAGCTGGAGACCAACCTGTTCGGCGCGCTGTGGGTGATCCAGGCCGCGCTGCCCCACCTGCGCGAGCAGCGCTCGGGGCACATCATCCAACTGTCCTCGGCGGCCGGGCTCATCGCCATGCCGCTCAGCGGCGCCTACAGCGCCTCCAAGTGGGCGCTGGAGGCCCTGAACGAATCCCTCGCCCAGGAGGTCGCCGACTTCGGCATCAAGGTGACCGTCATCGAGCCCGGCGGCTTCGCCACCAGGTCCGGCAAGAACCCCGACCCCCTCGACAACGGCCACTTGTCCGAGCCCAACCCGATCTACGACAACCTTCGCCGGCGCATCGCCGCGTTCGCGGGCAAGCAGCCCGCAGGCGACCCGGCCGCCGCGGCCCAGGCACTCCTCAAGCTGGTCGACTCCGACACCCCGCCCCTGCGGGTGCTCTTCGGGCAGGGCTTCTACCCGATGCTCCAGCAGGTCTACGCCGACCGGCTCAAGACCTGGGCCGACTGGCAGGACCTTTCGGCGGAGGCTCACGGCAACCCCGATCAAGAAAATCGGTGACCCAGGGCCGGACCAACTCACCGAGAGCAAGCGAACCGACAGGAGCAGCACATGAAGCACCGCATCGTCGTCCTCGGCGCCGGCTACGCCGGGGCCTACGTGGCCGGGAACCTGGCCCGCCGGCTGTCCCCGAAGGACACCGAGATCACCGTGGTCAACGCCGTGCCGGACTTCGTCCAGCGCATGCGGCTGCACCAGCTCGCGGCCGGCCGGGACATCGAGGCTCCGAAGCTCGCCGACGTCTTCGCGGGCACGGGGATACGGCTGCGCCTGGCCCGGGTCACCGCCATCGACCCCGCGCGCCAGGTCGTCACCGACACCGACGGCGAGATCGGGTACGACACCCTTGTCCACGCGCTCGGCAGCCACGGCGCCGATCACGGCGTACCCGGCGTGGCCGAACACGCCTTCGACGTCGCCTCCCGGCCCGCGGCGCTCCGCCTGCGCGAGCGCCTGGCCGGCCTGGACCGGCGGGGCGGAGGCGGGAGCGTGGTGGTCGTCGGCGACGGGCTGACCGGCATCGAGGCCGCCACCGAGATCGCCGAATCCCGGCGCGGCCTGTCGCTGACGCTGGTCGCCCGCGGCGAGCTGGGCGCCCGCCTGTCCGCCGGAGCCCGCGGCCACCTGCGCCAGGCCTGCGACCGGCTGGGCATCACCGTCCTGGAGCACACCAGCGTCGAAGCCGTCGAAGCGACGCGGGTACTGTGCGCCGACGGCACCGCCCTGGCCTCCGACGCGACCGTGTGGACGGCCGGGTTCGCGGTCGGCCCCATCGCCGCCGCCAGCGGGCTGCAGGTCACCGAGAACTGCCAGATCGTCGTCGACCGCACCATGCGCTCGGTCACGCATCCGAACGTCTACGCCATCGGCGACAGCGCCTACGCCATCGGCGACAACGGCCGGCCGCTGCCGATGTCCTGCGCCTCGGCCGGCTACACCGGCAGGCAGGCCATCGAGGCGATCGTGGGACGGCTGACCGGCCGCGAGATCGCGCACACCAAGCTGGTCTACACCTACAACCACATCAGCCTCGGGCGGCGGGACGGGATCCTGCAGACGATCGACGACGAAGGGCGGGCCAAGCCGACGTACCAGGGCGGCCGGAAGGCCGCGCGGGTCAAGGCGGGCATCCTCAAGATGTCGCTGTGGGCCAACTCGCACCCGACCTTCGGCGTGCCCAAGCGCAAGCACCGCCTGGCCGCCGCGCCGGACGCGACCGCCATGAAGGCGATCGCGTAGCCGCCCAGGGTGGTCCGCGTGGACAACACCGCCACTGATCGCTTCGACACCAGCCGGTAGGCCCGTGAGGCGAGGCCCGAACCGCCGGCCTCACCGGCCTGCCGGGGTCGGATGCCCATGCCGGTCACGGTGAACCGCCGCCGGCCGCTTGCATCACACCTCGGCAGTGTCCCAGGAATCGGGTCGGCACCGCCGTACAGCCGCAGGTACCACCATGTCAGGAGAGAACATGACCTCAGTATTGATCACCGGAGCGAACAAAGGCCTGGGCTACGAGACGGCGCGTAGGCTCGGGGAGCTGGGCTGGAGGGTCTTCCTCGGCTCACGCGACGAGGGCCGGGGAAGGGCCGCCGCGCAGAAGCTGGCCGCCGACGGCGCACACGTCATCATGGTTCCCCTGGACGTGACCTCGGAAGAGTCGGTGGCCGGGGCTTTGCGGCTGGTCCGGGAGCACACCGACCGGATGGACGTGCTGGTCAACAACGCCGGCACGCCGGGCGGCGGTGTCAACCCGGCGGACGCGACGGCCAAAGACATCCACGCCGTTTACGACACCAATGTGTACGGGCCGGTCCGGGTCACGCACGCGTTCCTGCCGCTGTTGCAGGCGGCCGACAACCCGCGGGTGGTGATGGTCACCGGCGCCGGGGGGTCCATTGCGTTCGTGACCGACCCCGGGCAAGCCGTCTCGACGATGTACGAACTCGCCTACACCTCGTCGAAGGCGGCACTGAACATGATCACCGTCCGATACGCCCAGGCGCTGCCGGCCGTCAAGTTCAACGCCGTGACCCCCGGCGAGGTCGCCACCGGCAGGTTTCCCGCCACCGACATGAACCGCGCGGGCGTGCTGACGGTCACCGAGGGCAGTGATCCGATCATCGAGCTCGCGACGCTCGCCCCTGACGGGCCGACCGGGACCTTCATCGATCGCCTCGGCCCCATCGCCTGGTAGAACATCGGTCTATTCACAGGGGTGAGGTCGAGCCGGGCGAGCCGGTCGGGGGCGGACAGGATGTCGACTGCGTGGTTGTCGGCGCGTGTCCGCATTCCGCTGTCCATGTCGGTGTCATGAACTACGGTCCTACACATGAGTGATCATCGAGTCTTGCGTACCTTCCTCGACCCGGAGGGCGGCGCCGTCCACGCCCTCGCCCCCCTTGTCCTGGACGGCGCTCCGGCGGTGCTCGGCCAACACGACGGCGCCCTGTGGACCTGCGACCTGACCACGGGTGAACGCGTCGCACGCCCTGTCGATCTCGACAGCGCCGCGCCCGAGGACCCGGTCCCCGACGCCGAGGGGACCATCTGGGACCGGGACGCCGAGGACGAGGAACTCGAAGACGAGAAGGGCGAGGCGGATGCGTACGAGGTCGTCTCCCGGTTGACTGTGGCGACCCTCGACGGCCGCCCGGTGATCGTGACCGGCGGCGGCCGGTTCGACCTGACCTCTCTGCTCGGTGAGGACTACATGGGCGGCGCGGTCCGCTGCTGGGACTTGGCCACGGGTGAGAAGATCGGCAGGACCATGACCGGGCACGGCCTCGGCGTCACCGCCCTGGCCATCCTCCCCTCCGAGCGCGGACCGCTGGTGCTCAGCAGCAGCGAGGAGGGCGTGCTGCTCGTCTCGGCGCTCGCGTCCGGCGAGCGCGTCACGGAGATCCGGGGCAGCTACGACGGCGCGATGGCCGCCGCCGTGGTGGATGGCCGCCCGCTTGCCATCACCGGCGGTCACGACCCCCACGTCGAGGTCTGGGACGCGCTCACCGGGGAGCCCGTGGGCGGACCCAGGCAGATCGGCGACTACGTCTCCGCCATCGCGGTGACCGAGTTGGCCGACCGGGCAGTCATTCTCACCGGCGGCGACGACAACACGCTGCGGATCTGGGACCTGACCACCGGCCGGCCGGTCGGGGTGCCGCTGTCCGGGCATGCCGACGCCATCCAGGAGATCACCCTGACCCGGCTCGGCGGGCGTCCGGTTGCCGTCAGCAAGGCCAGGGAGGAGCCGCCCCGGATCTGGGACCTCGCCCGTGCCGAGCAGCTCGGCGGCACGCTGACCGTCCCTGATGAGCAAGCTCCGACGGCCGTGACCGCCACCGAGATCAACGGCGAGCCCGTCGTCGTGACCGGTCACGACGACGGCACCATCCGAGTCTGGAGCATCTCCGCGGCGTGACCGGCGACCGACGGGACACTCCCGAAATGGTCGCCGGGGAGACCGAAGCCGACTCACGTACGCCCATGCCGACCACTGGACGCCACGTTGCCTTCGATCACAGCGACCCGAGCGGGACCCTCATGCTGTGATTCTCGCCGCCCGGTAGCGCCACAATCCGGTCCGATCCTCCTCGGAGGCCGTTCCAGCTCGGCGTGGTCGTGGCCGGAGGCTGGAGTCCGCGTTGTCGGCCGTCTCACCGACGTGAGGCAGGTGGTGACCCCGTGTTCGCCGTCCTCTCGCGCCGAAGTGAGCAGGAGATCATCCAGGACGCGAGTGCGTAGGATCGTCCGCGTGGATCTGGACGACACCGCCGCCCGGCTCGGGGTATCCGTCGGGGACGTCGATCGCGTGCACCGGCTCGCCGGTGACGGGCCGTCCGCTCCGCTGCCCGCCAAGGCCGACGCGCCGGCGATGCTCGACCGGCTCGGGGTGCGGCCGGACGACGCCGCCGAGATCATGGCGGGCTGGCCCGACCCCGGCTCTCCCCTGTGGACTCCGGAGCTGTGCTGGCTGCTCGACCGCTCGATCGCCCTGGTCCGCGCCGATCTCGGGGGCCACGGCTGGCTGTCGCCCGGTCCGGAGCTGCCGCGCGAACGGGGCCCCGCCTGGCGGCATCTCTACGTGTACGCGTACCTGGCCCTGGTCGGCGTCGTCACGGGGTACCACCGCGACCACGGCATCGCCGATGCCGCGTCGTGGATGACCCTCGCGGACCTGGGCCGCAACCTCGCGATCGACCGGCGGATGCACCGCGAGGGCTGGCCGGTCATGCAGAGCTGGCTGACGCTGCACGCGCGCGGCGGCGTCTACGAGCTGGGCCGGCTGCAGCACCAGCGCGGCGACACCGCCATCGATCTGCACATCCCCGAGTCGGGGCCGATGACACCGGAGGCGGTCGAGGCGTCGCTCGACGAGGCCCGCGCGTTCTTCCCGCGCCACTTTCCCGACGAGCACTACACGGCGTTCTCCTGCGGCTCGTGGCTGCTCGACCCGCAGCTGCTGGAGTACCTGCCCGAGGACTCCAACATCGTCCGGTTCCAGCGGAGGTTCGAGCTGGAGCCGTACGAGGAGCCGGAAGGGCTGGACGCCGACGTCGAGGTGCTGCGGTTCGTGTTCCGCAGCCTGACCACACCGCTCGACCAGCTGCCGCGCCGCACCGTGCTCCAGCGCGCGATCGTCGACCATTTGAAGGCCGGCCGCCACTGGCACTGGCGCCGCGGCCGCTTCCCGATCCAGCCGGGCCGAGGCATCCGCAGCTCCGCCTCATGAGCAATGAGACGTGCGCACGCCTTGCCCACGTCGGCCCTGCCGGCGGCCGAGCGACCTTCGGCAGGGCTGTCCCGCGTCCGGGCTGCCGAGGCTCTCCGCGATCTGGCGCCGTCACCCGGATGTGGTTTGCACAGCGATCTCTTTGGCGGGGTCCGGGCCGGCTTGCGGGCGCGCGCTGCGCAGTGCGGCCTCGACGCGGCGATTGCTGGTCATGGTCGCGGTGACGGCGGTCATGGTGAGGAGGAGGCCGGCGGCGGCGTAGAGCGGGGTGCGCAGGTCGTAGGTGGTGGCCAGCCAGCCGCCGAGGAAGGCGCCGAACGGGGCGGCGCACATGGCGAGCATGCGGGAGGTGGAGGCGACGCGGCCCATCAGGTGCGCCGGGACGATGGCCTGCCGGAGAGAGGGGCCGAGCACCATTGTGGCGCCCATGCCCGCCCCGCAGACGGCGAGCGCGAGCCCGGCCACGTACGGGTTCGGGGCAAAGGCGAGCCCCAGGATGGCGAGGCCCTCGATTGCGGCGGTGCAGGTCAGTGCGGTGCCGGTGCCCAGGCGCCGGCCGAGGACGGAGGCGATGCCCGCGCCGAGCAGGCCGCCGGTGGCCTCGGCGGTGAGGAGCAGACCGAAGCCGAAGGCGCCGACGCCGAGACGTTCGCGGGCGAACAGGGCCAGGACGGTCTCCACGGCGAGGAAGGCGACGTTCCCGACCGCCGGACGGAGCGCGAGCCCGAGCAGCAGCCGGTCCTGGAAGACGTAGGAGGCCCCGGCCCGCGCCTGCCGGAGCAGCGACTCGCGGGCGCTTGCGGCCGGCCGCGGCATGGCGGGCAGCGACCGGACGAGCAGTGCGGACAGCGCGAACGACACCGCGTCGGCGAGCAGTGGAACCGAACGTCCGAGCGAGAGCAGCGCACTGCCCGCAGGTGGCCCGGCGAAGCCGGACGCCGCGGTCTGGGCGCCGCGCAGGCGAGCGTTGGCGCGTTCCAGCTGGGCGGGGTCGCGGCCGAGCAGATCCGGCAGGTAGGCCGTGGCGGCCGTGTCGAAGAACAGCCCGCCGAGGGCGAGCAGGAACGCGAGGGCCGCCAGCAGCGGGATGCTCAGCACGTCGAGCGCCGCCGCAGCAGCGGGTATGGCGAGCAGCACCGCACGCGCGGCGTCCGTGACCCACATCGTGCGGCGGCGGTCCCAGCGGTCCACCAGCGCGCCGCCGAGCACCCCGAACAGCAGCCAGGGCAGCGTCCCTGCGGCCGTGACGATGGCCAGCGCCATCGGATCCCGGGTCAACGTCAATGCCAGCAGCGGCAGCGCGGCATGCGTCACGCCGTCACCGAGCGAGGACACCGTCTGCGCGGTCCACAGTCGCCCGAAACCAGCCGGCAGCTTCATCGGATTTCGGGTCATTTGGCGTCCTCCTCGACCTGCTGGCGCGGCGCCGGCCGGAACAGCGCGAAGACCAGCGACACGTCTGGAAGCGATGGATCAGACAGCGCCCGGTACTCATCCGCCAGAGCCTGCAGGCGCGCCCCCAGCTCCGTGAACTGCTCCTCGGTGAGTCGCAGATGTGCCATTCGTACGTGCCGCTCACCATCCACCGGCGACGCCTCCAGGTCCGCCACCGCATTCCGCAGCAGCACGTCCGGCTGCCCCGGCCCTGGATCCGGCAGCTCGATCGACCGCGCGGCCATCGCGTAGTACCGCTCGGTGACCCCTCTCACTTTCCGCGTCCGCACCACCTTCACCAGGCCGGCCCGCTCCAGCAGCCGCACGTGATAGCTGGAACTCCCCTTCGCAAGGCCCACCCGCTGGGCGATCTGCGTGATCGTCGCCGGTTCGAAGCGGAGCACGGCCATGATCCGGTGACGCGTGAGATTGGAGACGGCACGTAGTTGCTCGTCAGTGGTGACGTGAAACGTCTCGGGGAGATCATCGGCAGGCATGCGGACAATGGTCAACGATTCTTGACCATTGTGCAAGGGGTGTAGGCCTAGCAATATGGCGCTGATCCAACGGAACGCTGAGCACGTGGACCACCGGGCGCGCTCGGCGTACCTGTGAGGTCGTCACTGCAGCGTTCAGCGTCGCCTTTCGCCGCCGTATCAAGTGCGCTCTTCAAACGCGGGCGTTATTGCAGTTGGTCGCGGCGGCGGTTCTCGACCGCCTGGCGACCGCACTGGGCACCTCGATCGCTCGGCTCCTGGACGAACCGGTGCGTCCGGACGTCGTGGTTCTGGCCGGTGACCGGCAGCAGGTGGTACGGGACCCCGCCGGGTGGGAGCGGCGGATCCTTTCCCCGGTCCTGCCGGACATCGACTTCGAGTTCATGCGCACCACCCTGGCCCCGGGCGTCGACGCAGGAGAGTTCTCCCCGCACGCGCCGGGATCGCACGAGTACGTGGCAGTGGAACAAGGGTGTCTGCGCCTGACCATCGACGGTGTGACCCACCGGCTTGAGGCCGGGGACGCGGCCTATTTCCCCGGCAACCGCCGGCACGCCTTCGCCAACGACTGTGCCGGTGCGTGCGTGTACTACCTGGCCATGGCACTGGCCCCGGCAGTCGACTCCCGGATCCACCGCGTGTCGGGAGGACACGATGCATGACTTGCGGAGAGCGGCCCAGTCGGCGGCGGACCTCGCAGCCGATCACCTGGCGGGTGTGGCCGAGGGGCCGGTGTGGCGGCCGGTGTCCGAGGCGGACCGCACGTGGCTCACCCGGCAGCCACTGCCCGCCGACGGCCGCCCGCTGGCGGACCTGCTGGACGAGGTGCGCGACCGGATCCTGCCGTATCCCATGGGCAACGGGCATCCCAGGTTCTTCGGCTGGGTCAACTCCCCGCCGTCTCCCGCCGGCGTCCTGGTGGCCTCCCTGGCCGCGGCCATGAACCCCAGCTGCGCGGGCGGAGACCACGCCGGCGTTCTGCTGGAGCGCACCGCCGTGCGGTGGCTGGCGGAGCTGGTGGGATTTCCCCACTCCCCGGGGGCGGGGCTGCTGACCAGCGGAGCCTCCATGGCCACCGTCGTGGCACTGGCGACCGCCCGCCACCAGGCGTTCCGCGACCAGGGCCACGACGTGCGCGAGACGGGCCTGTACGGGCTCCGCCCGATGGCGCTCTACATGTCCGCCGAGGCGCACAGCTGCCTGCGCAAGGCGGCAGAACTTCTCGGTCTGGGCATCCGGTACCTCCGAACCGTCCCGGTCGACTCCGCTTTCCGCATGGACACCGGCGAGCTGCGCCGTATGATCGCGGCCGACCAGCGAGCCGGGGTGCAGCCGTTCTTCGTCGCCGCCAGCGCGGGAACGGTCAACACCGGAGCCGTCGACCCCCTGGATGACATCGCCGCGATCGCCCGCGAGCACGGACTGTGGTTCCACATCGACGGCGCCTACGGCGCGCTCGGCATCCTCGCCGACGACGCCCCTGGCTATGCCGGATTGGAACGGGCGGACTCGTTGGCTCTGGACCCGCACAAGTGGCTCGGCGTCCCCATTGATGCCGGCTGCATCCTCTTCCGTGAATCGGCCGGCCCGCGCGACGCCTTCAGCCTGATTCCCCCCTACCTGCACGACGAGGACGCCGGGGAGCTGGGCTGGTTCTCCGAGTACGGCACCGAACAGACCCGCCCGTTCCGCGCGCTGCGCGTGTGGGCCACGATCGCCCACCTCGGCCGCGACGGCATCGTTCACCTGGTACAGCACACCACCAGGCTCGCGCGCGCGCTCGCCGAGCTGATCGAAGCTTCCGACGACTTCGAGCTGCTCGCCCCGGCGGTCACTTCCGTCACCGCGTTCCGCCACCGCCCTCCGGACCTGGACACGGACCACGCGGAAGCACTGAACGAGGCGATCCCGGCCGCCGTGCAGCGCCGTGGGCACGCCTTCCTCACCGGCACGCGGATCTCGGGTGCCGCGGCTCTGCGCGCCTGTGTCCTGCACCCAGGCACCACGAACGACGACTTGACCGTCCTGCTCGACGAAATCCGAGCCGCGGCACGGGAGGTCACCACATGAGTCATCAATACCTGGTCTTCGACCTCGACGGCGTGCTGTTCCACGTCGACCACGCCCATCGCCTGCAACGCCTGGCCGCAGCCGCGAAACAACTGGGCGCCCACCCGGACCGCCCTCCACTTCCAGAGCAGAGAGACCCTCGAACAAACCCTGCGCCTCCCAATCCGAAGACGCCACGGCACCAGGCGTGCACGCACGTTGATCTATCGACCGATTGACAAGCGAGATCGGCACGGCCGTACGGACCGGTGGCCTCGTGGGATACGCTCGCGTCTCCGCCAAAGGACAGTTCCGCGAGGGCGACCCGCTCATCGTCCCGTTGCCGGACCGGCTCGGCCGCTCCGTCAGACCTCATCGCGATCGTGCCTTGGTTCCAGGCAGCGCTGGATCAAGTGCGCTCTTCTAACGCGGGCGTTATTGCAGTTGGTCGCGGCGGCGGGTGAGGTAGGCGGTCTCGCCGGTGTTGCCGGCCAGCTCGATGGCCCGGTCGTAGGCCGCGCGTGACTCCTGACTCTGGCCCAGCCGGCGCAGCAGGTCGGCGCGGGTGGCGTGGTAGGCGTGATAGCCGGCCAACGCCTCGGCGAGGCGGTCAACGATGGCCAGTGCCACCTCCGGCCCGTCGAGCTCGGCCACGGCGATGGCTCGGTTGAGGGCGATGATCGGCGAGGGGTCGAGGCGGACGAGCTGGTCGTAGAGGGCGAGGACCTGCGACCAGTCGGTGTCGCGGATGTCGCGGGCGGAGGTGTGCACCGCGTTGATCGCGGCGAGGATCTGGTAGCGACCCGGGGCCACCCCGGCAGCGGCAGCGGCCAGGCGCTCGCGCACCAGCCGATGACCTTCGGCGACCAGTTCCCCGTCCCAGGCGCCGCGGTCCTGCTCGTCGAGCGCGACCAGTTCGCCGTTCGCCGAGACCCGGGCGGGGCGGCGGGCCTCGATGAGCAGCATCAGCGCCAGCAGGCCGGCCACTTCTCCGTCCTGCGGCAGGAGCGCGCGGATCAGGCGGGTGAGCCGGATCGCCTCGGTGGTCAGGTCGTGTCGTACGGGATCGGTGTCGGGGCCGGTGGCCAGGTAGCCCTCGTTGAAGACGAGGAACAGGACGGCCAGGACTCCGGAGACACGAGCCGGCAGGTCGTCGGCGGACGGCATCCGATAGGGGATGCGCGCCGCCTTGATCTTGGCTTTCGCGCGGGTGATCCGCTGCTCCATGGTGGTCCCCCGCACGAGGAAGGCACGGGCGATCTCGGGCACGGTCAGACCGCCGACCATGCGCAGCGTCAACGCCACGCGCGCTTCCACCGCCAGCGCCGGGTGACAGCAGATGAAGATCAGCCGGAGCCGGTCGTCGTCGATGGCGCCCAGCGGCCCGGGTGGGGCATTGTCGTGCAGCATCTGAGCCTCCTTGTGCTTGTCGTCGCGTTTGTTCTCGCGCCGAATCCGGTCGATGGCCTTGCGGTTGGCGGTGGTGGTCAGCCACGCGCCCGGGTTGGGTGGCAGGCCGTTGGCCCGCCACCGCTCGACGGCGGTCGCGAACGCCTCGGCCGCTGCCTCCTCGGCGATGTCGAGGTCACCGAAGCGCCTGGTCAGGGCGGCCACCACCCGCGCCCACTCGTCGTGGTGGGCCCGAGTGACCGCCTCTTCGACGTCGCTCACAGGAACGGCCGCACCTCGATCTTCCGATCGCAGACCTTCGACGCCTCGGCGGCGAGCTTGAGCGCCACATCCAGATCGGGGGCCTCCCACACCCAGACGCCGGCGAGGTACTCCTTCGACTCCACGAATGGCCCGTCGCTGAACACCACCTGCTCGCCTCGGTTGTCGATGACCGTGGCCGCGTCGGTGTCCGCGAGTCCGCCCGCGAAAACCCAGTAGCCCTCGGCGATCAGTCGTTCGTTGAACGCGCTGATGGCAGGTTGCCTGTCCGTGCTGCCGGGATTGCTCTTGTCGTCGATCACGGATACCAGGTACCGCATCTGAAGATCATCTCCTGTGGTGTCAAGACAGCGTGGTTCGGTGGTAGGGGCCTCAGGCCCTTGCATACCGCGGGCACCCGGCCGGCCGGTAGTCCTGGATCGTCACGCCCTTCGAATCGACCCGCGACTCGGCCAGGTCGAGCGCGAGATCCGGACCGGTCTCCGGGAACAGTCTCGCGCCCTGGCCGAGGATCACCGGGATCATGATCAGAATCATCTCGTCGGCCAGATCGTTCTCCAGCAGCCACGGGTCAGGGCGCCGCTGCCGTGCACCTGCAGCTCACCCCCGGGCTCGGCCTTCAGCTCACCGATGGCCGCCGCGAGGACCAACCGCCGCGATCGAATCCGTTCCTGCGGTCCTCCCCCAACGCACCGCCGTCTCCCTGCATCACTCCATCGATGGTGATCTGAGTCACGGTCGTCAGCTTCATGATCGCGATTCCTTGCCTCGGCGCCACCCCCTTGCGGGCGGCCTCACCCCTGCTACGAACACCACCGCCCCGATCCGACACCTCCTCCCGGACTTCTTCGAGAAACTTTCGGGGGACCCCCGGGATACCGGAGAAATCCTGCCATGTGCTCAGGTAGTGCCTGGTAGAGGGCGCTAGAGACCGTTAGAGAGCCCGTGTGGCGTGGGTGTGGGGGGTGTCGGTGAGGATGCGCTGGGTTACGCCCCGTTGGCCGGCGCCTACATCGTCGCTTCCGCTTTTACGGGACTACCGTCACAGGTCCAGGACAACCCCTTCGGCTCCAGCGGGTTTGGCGCAGCAGATGAGGATGTTGCCGTCGGCGGGGGGTTCGACGGGGTCGGGAGAGTAGGCGACGGTGCCGGATATGAGGGCGAGTTCGCAGGTGTGGCAGACGCCGGTGCGGCAGGACCACTGGACGGGGACGTCGCAGGCTTCGGCGAGTTCGAGCAGGGAGTCCTGGGCGTCGTTCCAGGGGACGTTGAGGCCGCTGCGGGCGAAGGAAACCTCCGGTCCGGTGCCGGCCGGTCCTGCGGGCTGGTGCGGTGCGGCGACGGTCGCCGAACCCTTGATCCCGGGGGTGATGGCGGAGCCGGCGCCGAAGACCTCGGTGTGGATGCGGAGGGAGTCGAGACCGGCGTCGGCGAGCGCGGCGGTGAGGCTGTCCATGAAGGCGGCGGGTCCGCACACGTAGGCATCGGCGTCGGTCGGCAGGCCAAGCCCCGGGACGCACTCGGCCGACAGGCGGCCGGCCTGTGCGTAGTCGATGCCCAGGCGGTCGGCCGATGCTGGGCGGCTGTAGTAGACGATCGACCGTGCGTCGGGGAGGGCGGCGATCAGGTCGCGGCTTTCCCGGGCGAAGGGATGCTCGGTGCCGTCGCGGGCTCCGTGCAGCCACCACACCTGGCGGGTGGAGCGGTCACGGGCGAGGGCGTGCAGCATGGCCAGTACGGGGGTGACGCCGACTCCGGCCGACAGCAGCACCACCGGGTTGTCACCGTCGGCCAGGCAGAAGGTGCCGCGAGGCGCTGCGGCCTCCAAGCGGTCGCCGACGCGGATGTGGGCGCGCAGTTCTTTGCCGGCCGCGCCGTGCGGTTCGACCTTGACGCTGATGCGGTACGTGCCGGTGCCCGGCTCGCCGGACAGGGAGTAACTGCGGATCAAGGGTGGCACGCCGCCCGCGGGCTGGACCTTGACGGTGAGGAACTGGCCCGGCAGCGCTGCCGACAGTGCCGAGCCGTCTGCGGCGGCCAGGTCCAGGGAGAACACGCTGCGGCTCTCGGCCTGGATATGCGTGACGGTCAGCGGGCGGAAGCCTGGCCAGGCAGGCGGCGGGGCGGTGGCCGCGGCGGTCAGCCCGGCGCTGCCCGAGGAAGCGCCACCATCGCCGTCGGCCTGGTTCAGCAGGATCCGCATGGAGCCCTGCCAGCCGGGGCTGAGCGCGGGGATCCGCAGCGCCCGTTCGACCTGTTCGCGGGTGTGTCCGGGCAGGTAGAGCACGCGGTCGATCTCCTCGACGGTCATCGCCTCGGGGCCGGTGGAGACCTTGACGATCTTCTGCCCGGCCTCGACCTCGCCTTCCTCGATGACGCGGAGGTAGAAGCCAGGGCGGTGGTGGGCCACGAGCAGTGCCGCCATCTGTGGCTCGCCCATGCGCAGGCCCACCCGGTAGCAGGTCACCCGGGGTTGGGTGACCTCGAACAGGGCGTTCCCGATGCGATAGCGGTCCCCGATGCAGACCTCATTCTCGGGCAACCCGTCCACGGTGAAGTTCTCGCCGAACTGCCCGGGGGTGAGGTCGTCGCGGCCCAGCTTCTTCTCCCAGAAGCGGTAGGAGTCGGTCTGGTAGACCAGCACGGCACGCTGCTCACCGCCGTGCCCGCTCAGATCTCCCTGTCCGTCCCCGTCGATGTTCAGCCGTCGCACCATCCGGGGCCCGGCAACGGTCTGCTTGTAGACGCCGGTGTGTACGGTCTTTCCGTGCCAGGGGACGTCTTTCGGCATCCCGACATTCACTGCTGTCAACGTGGCCACCATGCCACCTCTCTTGCGGCGCCTCCCAGGCCGCTGCGCCTGGGAAGCACGTCGCATCGGGTTCTGGGACCCTGACTGCCGTGCCGATTGCCGGAGATCGGCGGGAGGTGCGCGGGTCTCGACACGCTTCAGGTCAGGACGCGTCCGAGGAACCCGTGGATGTATCCGCTGATGGCGTCCAGGTGCGTCTCCAAGGCGAAGTGTCCGGCAGGCAGTAGGTGGACTTCCGCCTCCGGCAGGCCACGGGCGAACGCCCGCGCGCCGTCCGGCCCGAAGATCTCGTCGCGTTCGCCCCATACCGCGAGCAGGGGCACCTGGCTGGTGCGGAAGTACTCCTGCAGCTTCGGGTACCCCTCGATGTTCGTCGGGTAGTCGCGGAACAGCGCCAACTGGATCTCGTCGTTGCCTGGAGTCGGGGGCGCCGTTCTCGTACTGCCAACGGGTCGTACTCGGGCTGAATTTGGCCCGCGCGCCCGGCTCCGTGTCGCGGCCTGGATCGGTGGCGTACGCGAATGGGTCTCGTCCCAAAGGGCTTGGCGAATCCTTCCATGTAGGCGTTGCCGCTCTGCGAGATGATCGCGCTGACGTCGAAGGACGGGTTGAGTGCAGGGCGCCGGCCGATCGGTGCTCCGTAGTCGTGCACGTACATGGCGAAGCGGTTGATGCCCAGCTGGTCGAGCAGCCCGGCGGTGATGGCGGCGAGGTTGTCGAAGGTGTAGTCGAATGCGTCCACCTCGGGCATGGCGGAGTGGCCGTATCCGATGTGGTCGGTGGCAATGACGTGATAGTCGTCGGCCAGCGCGGGAACGAGATGACGGAACATGTGCGAACTGCTCGGGAACCCGTGCAGCAGCAGCACGACAGGCGCCTCGCTGGGACCGGCCTCACGATAGAAGACCTCTTGCCCCTTGACGGTTGCTGTCTTGTGTCGCGTGGGAAGCATTCCGACCTCCGGGCGCCAGTAGGCGCGCGATAGCGTCAAATGCGTCCGCATTCGAGGTGGTTGATCGAGACCAGGCTCAGGGCGGACGCCGCGGAGGCTCGGGAACATTCTTCCCTCAGTGGCGTGAGGCCTCGCGGTGGATGGCGCCAGGTGCCACGCGGCTCACACTAGGGCTGACCTGCGGCGAGGGCAATGTCGCATCAATGGGATTACGCGATTTGAGCAGTCCTTGACCCGACGGCGGGTGATGCTCAATGTGAGGGCGTCTTCCTTGTCCTTGTCGGACGGCAAGCTGCATCGGCGGGTGGTCTCCAGGCGGGCGTGGCCAAGGATCTCGGCGATGATGCCGCCTGCAGCGCGGGCGGTCGCCGTGCATCACCACGCCGGAGCACCGTTGCGCCACATCGGACACCGGTCTTGATCTCTTGGACAGAGACCGCCGCGAGCCCGTAGCCGTCGTGAGCGTCCGCCAGTGCAAGGGCCTGTCCGCTTGTGGCCACTCGGCCATTCCGCGGTGGACGGGCGGGGATCCAGCACGGATGCTGGGGGACAGTACTGTCATGATCATCGGCCGACTGGGAGAGCCGTATGAAGACCCGTACCTGGACTCGCCGTGCTGCCGCTTCGGCCGCCGGCCTGGTCGCCGTGCTGGCGCTGGGCATCGCTCCTGCGCATGCGGACACCGTGATCCGCAAGCCGCAAAATCCATCACCGCAAGGGGTCACGGTGCTGGCCGATGGCGAATCGGGTGCCAAGCGCCCGGTGTGAGGCGCGGCGGTCCATCGTCCTCCTGTCCGGAAGGACGGGGGGACGTTCCGTCCCCGGTCGAGTACGAGGTACTCAGGCCATGCCGGCCCCACGCCCGCACGCTGGGTCACATGAAGACACACATTCTTCGCACGGCAGTCGTCATCGCTCCTCTCCTCGCCTTCGGCGCGACCACCGCCACCCCGGCATCCGCCGAGGCTACTACGGCTGAGCCCCCACTTCGCGGTGCGGCACGGCGATGACCGAGTGCTTGGGGGCGGCGAGCATCTTGCTGACCAGCCAGACCATGGCATCGACGTAAGGAGTCGACGCGCCCTCCCACGAGGTGACGTCCAGCATCCACGCCCGGACGCCGGCAGGCGGGGCGACCTTCCCACCTCCCGGATCGGCCCGTGAGGAGGCTGGGTGCAAGAACCAGCGGTTAGTCCCAGCGAGTTCGGCCGACCCGTCGTCATCGCCGCCGGCGTCAACGTCTCCGTCGGCGTCGTCCACAAGACCCTGACCGCCGCCCAAACGGAACAGCGACCGTAGACACCCACCGCCACGCCGGTGACCCATTCAGCTACCCGACGTTACTTGGGGTGCCGGTAAGAACCGTGTCATGAGCCCCAAACGGCGTTGATCTTGTTGTGATTTGGCTGGTCGATGCTGGGCGGCTATGACGCACCCCCCG
>NZ_JBFAHO010000075.1:0-18630 GCF_040654215.1 Nonomuraea sp. NPDC050733
TCCTCAGCGACGGCGCATCCCGCCTCGTCGACCGTTTCCACCTGCATACCTGGCGCCACGTCCTCGACCTGCTGGAGCAGTCCGGTCCGGACGAACTCATCCGTCAAGTCCGTGCAGTCGAGAAGTCGGACTCACAGGGTGCGCGCTGGCCACGTGGCAAGACCTTCGACGATGCCACCGCGCTCTACTGCCGTTTCTGACAGCGCTTCAACGGACTGGCCAAGATGCACGGTAGGCATGTGTGATCACGATGAGACCTGCCGCTGCGAAGATCCCAACGTGATGAAGCGACGGATGGTTGCGACGGCTCTCCTGGCGGCCGTATCCACGCTGACCGCAGGTCAGGCTGTGCACGCCGACGCCGAGGTGGATCCGGCCGGCGCCATCCAGCGTCAGCTCGTCCCCGGCCATGGGGTCAAGGTCGTCGAGCACACCCGGATGTTCTCGTTCGGCAGTTGGTCTTCCGTCAAGCCGATCCGCGGCGTCGTGGGGTTCGGCAAGGGAAAGATTGCGGCTACGGACATGAAGAATCCCAACTTGGGTCTTCGCGGTACTCGCAATATCTGCGTGGGCAAGCTCGGCTACGAGTCGTACGTCAAGCGTGACCCTGAAGATCCCCTGCCGCCGGGGAAGACCTGGGTCTCCTACGACTGGCCGCCATGCCGGCTCGCGCTGAAGTCCGGCTTCGTCGACCTCGCCGACCAGGCCACGCTCAGAGCGGTACTGGCCACCACCACAGACAAGCGGCCCGCAGGCGAGTACGACGGGGTGCGCACCACCCTCTACCGGGGCAGCATCACCTTCGCGCAGCTCGACAAGGCCAAACCAGGCCTGCGCATCGGCTTCCGGAGCAAGCCCACCGGAAAATACGGCACCTGGAAGGTGTCCTGGCGGTTGTGGATCGGTGGCGACCAACTCGTCCGCAGAGCATGGAGCTCCTGGCGCGAGCCGAACGACGGCCCCAACAGATTGGCGGGCGAAGACCAGTACGACGGCTTCGAAAAAGATCTCCGCCTGTCGAACTGGGGGATGAAGGCGGACATCGAGCCGCCGCCAGCCGATGAGACGGTGCCAGCGGATGAACTGCACGACTGATCCGACACGCGGGATGTTGAGGCACTGAGCGGCATCTGGGTCCTCGTGCCGCAGCCCAAGGGCTTACCAGCGAAGGAAACTGCCCTCCTTGGTATGTGGGCGCGGACGCGCACTATGGACCCGTAGCGAATCGCCGACGCACTGAGCGCTCGCGTAGCAGCCGAGCAACAGAAGATCGCCAAAGGCTAATGGTGCGTTGATGGCACGAACACCCCGCACCAAGATCGGTTGCCGGCCGTCTCGCAGGTGGAGGGTAGGAGGTTCGAACTCCTGACATCCTGCTTGCAAAGACGCACACCGATCTTGCTTCACCAGGGAAGACGCAGCTCAGCATGCGGGTGGCATTCCCCGTGACTCGCCACCATTCCCCCCGCTTCCCCGCCTCATCGGGCACGCAACGGGCACGCCAACCACACCGTTCGATGGGTCGACCAGCAACACCAACGCCAAGGCAGCACCCGTCACAGGCGACGACACCTTCGCCAGCGAGTCGAGCGCCTGACCCACGCCACCAGCTAACTCATCCTCAGCCTGCGGGAAGAAGACCTCTCCAGCCCGACCCAGCAGACCGGCTGGATCAAAGGCCCCATTGCCGGCTACACCGCCGCAGCTCTGCCCCTGCTCAGCCAGGCCCGCACCATCCTGGCCGCAGCCGTCGCCGCAGACCGCTCCGCGGGCGCCACCTGGCATGAGATCTCCGCCATCCTCGGCGTCAGCGCCGACACCGCGTCCCGCCACTACCGCGTCTGATCTTCTCCACCACCCGCAGTGTTGAGCGCGGAGAGAATGTTCAGTGGATACGCCTGGCCGGGACGACTCCGAGATCTGGCTGCACCACGAAACGATCAACGCTTGTCGGGCTGCACGGACTTGTCTCCGCGCTCGGCGCAGTCCTACCGCTCTTTACGTTGATCTAGCAAAACCACCGCTACTTCTGATCCGTATGACGTACCGAACATCACTGATGGCACTGGCGCTGGCGGGGCTAGTGGCGCATCCTTCCATGGCAGGCGCCACCGCTGATGCCAGCGCGAACGCAACGGCGAACTCCAGCCCGAACTCCGGCGTGTCGTCCGTCCAGTGGACATCCTGTCCGACCTACTCCGACGAGGTGATCCGGAGCCTGCGCGTGACGGAGGAGCAGATTCCGGCCTTCCTTACCCTGATGAAGCGCCTGGAATGCGGCACGGTCAGCGTCCCGCTGAACCATCGCGACCCCGCCGGACGGAAGATCGATATCGCGGTGACCCGGCTGGCCGCCACAGACAAGGCCCACCGGCTCGGCGCCACCGCCGTCCTGCCGGGAGGGCCGGGCGGCAGCGGGTACCTGGACCCGGTCCTGCGGGTCGTCCTCAGGAACGAGCAGATGGCCAAGCTCAACGAACGATACGACATCATCGGCTTCGACCCGCGCGGGGTGGGTTACAGCACCAAGGTCGCCTGCACCTTCTCGCCAAACGGCCCGCAGGAGCCCGGCACGTTGACCAAGGAGGCGGCCAGGAAGATATACGACGGGCAGGTCGCCGCCAACCAGGATTGCGGACGCTCTGACCCCGCCTTCCTCGGACAGCTCACCACCGAGAACGTGGCCAAGGACCTGGACCTGGTACGGGCCGCGTTGGGTGAGCGCACGCTCAACCTGCTCGGTTTCTCCTGGGGCACTTATCTGGGCATGGTGTACCGCAGCCAGTTCCCCCAGCACACCGGACGGGCCTTTCTGGACAGCCCGGCCCCGCCGTGGACCCGTTTCGACCGGCACATCAAGGACAGCGCGGACGCGGCCGAGCGTGACTTCGGGCGCATGGCCGCCTGGCTTGCCGACCGCGACGAAACCTACAGTCTCGGCGCCACCGCACGGAAGGTGCGCGAGGAGGTGGCGAAGCTGGTCCGCGCGTACGACAAGAGCCCCAAGACCTACATCGACCTGCAGCGGCCCATCGACGGCTCGGCCGTCGCCGATCTGGCCAAGCGCAACTCGACCGAGTGGGTGCGCGCGGGCAAGGCGCTGGCCGAACTGCGGACGGCGACGGGCACCACCGCCCCGCCCACCGTCAAGGACCTGCTCGGCGCACCGATGATGGGGACGCCCGTGCCCGGCGCGCCCGAAACGCAGAACATGACCATGAACTTGGCCGTCGCGTGCAACGAGGACAGCAGCCGGCCCGGTTTCGACACCGCCTGGCGTGACTATCAGCAGCTCGTGAAGCGGCATCCGGCGACCGGCCGGTCCTGGGGACTGACTTCCCTGTGTTCCGGCTGGCCGTTGCCGGTGCAGCAGACCACGTTGAAGCGGGGTAGCGGGTCGCTGGTGCTGGCGGGGCACCTGTATGAGTTCATGTCCGTCTACGACTGGACGCTGCAGACGCAGCGCGCCATCGGCGGCACCGTCTACACGGTCGCCGACGACGTGCACGTGTCGACCACCCGGGTGCCCGAGTGCGCCACCGACGTGGTGCGCTACTTCGAGACGGGCCGGATCGGCAAAGGTTGCGAGGGTAGCGCAATCCCGAGCTGACCACCGGTTACCGGCCCGGCGACCCGCCACGGGTCGCCGGGCCGATGCCCTGGCGACAACGTTGGGACCCACGGCCTGCCCGGCTCTCCCCTACGGCACCAACCGGACGACCCGGCCGCAGCCCCAATAGTCTCCGGCCGCCCATGTACTTGATAACGGACTATTTGCGGAACTCAAGTAATAGAGCCACGCTCTGGAGCGGTGGCTTCAACTGGGCTGACCTGCTGTTTAGGTGGTCAGATTGGTCGGTTACTGATCTTGTGTGCCAGTTCTATGCCGGAGCCACGACAGGCATCAGAACCGCAACCAACCGCGGTCAGCCTGCTCCAACCCCATCCACCATGACCGCGTGACGGTATTTCGATGAGTTGGCTACGGGGAGTCACTGGGTTGCTCAGTGGGCCGGGGCTGAGGAACGAAGCCCCGGACCTTCGATCGCCCCCAACCCTGTCCGATGATCAGCCAGCTCCTGGCGATCGTGAGGGCCGCAGCGTCCGCCGCCGCAGATCAGTGCTCATGATGTAGGGATCTTTACTACCAAGGGCTGATTCGCCGCTCTATCCCTCGTATGGGTAGGTCTCTCAAGACCTTGTATATAACAACATGGTTACGAGGGAGCTTCGCAATTCTCGCAAAACGCCTATTTCTCCGTTTGTGTTGATCATGGAAATAGGCATGTTCACAGGTCAGAGACTTGCGGATTTTGTGAAACCCGAGGGTAGCTCGGCTTGTTCTTGTCCGATCGAACACGTCAGCTACCACTAGAGTTCTGATCACACGAAAGCCCGGCTACAGGAATGCCGGGTTGGTGCCCGATTTCTTGCCTGATCACCTATAAGAACAATTCGGCAAGTCGCTCGGTCGCTACGAGCTGGGGCCGGTGAGGTGCATGTTGGCGGCTCGTGCGGCCTCTGCCAGTTCCGGCAACGTGATGACCGTGACTCCTGCGGCAGTCAGGGCCTCGGTGCCGTTGGCGTCGATGACGAAGGTGGGCGGTTCTTTCCAGGCGGTGACTACGCGGGGGATGCCGGCGTCAAGGATGAGCTGTGTGCAGGTTCGCGGCCGTGACCGGCGTTGGGTGCAGGGCTCCAGGGAGCTGTAGAGGGTGGCTGTCTTGAGGCGGGGATCGTCGGCATTGAGCTTGGACAGGGCCGATTCCTCCGCGTGGACGTGTGCGTCGGTCTCGCGTGAGTAGCCGCGGCTGATCTCGTTGCCGTGCTCGTCGACGATGACCGCGCCGACCGAGAAGGCTGTCTGCGATGGCGGGCACTGGTGGGAGAGGTCGATCGCGGTGAGCAGCCATCGGCGGTCTTGTTCGGTGCTGGCGCTGGTCATGAGGTCTTACTACCCGAGGACTCTTTCGGCAGATAGCGAAGAAGTACGACGTCGTCCACGGTGCGGACTTCGGCAAGTGCCATGCGGTGGCCGGCGCCTCCGGGGAAGTCGCCGGGGTTGACGAAGCGGGGTGCGTTGCCGTCGCCGACGAAGATGGGGGCGATGGCGAGGTGGATCTCGTCGGCCAGACCTTGCGTGAGGAACTGGGTGTGGATGGTGCCACCACCTTCCACCATGAGGCGGCGGATGCCGCGCTCGCCGAGATCGTCAAGCATGCGGCCGAGGTCCACGGCGGGGCCAAGACCCACCACGCCGGCGAGGTCGCCCAGGGCTTCGCGGAGCTTTGTAGCGGCGGAGTCGGGACAGTAGACGAGCTTCTCGCCGCCGTGGTGCCAGAACTTCAGGTCGGGGTCGAGGTCTCCGCTGTTGGTGATGGTGACCTTGAGCGGGTATGGGGGAAGGCCCTGTGCTGCACGCTCGGCTCGACGGGCTTCGGAGTTGACCAGGAGGCGGGGGCTGTCGCGGCGCATTGTCGTTGCGCCGATGAGGACGGCGTCGCTCTCGGCCCGGACCTGGTCCACGCGGTCGAAGTCCTGGACGTTGGACAGCAGGAGCCGTTCGGGTGTCGTGTCGTCGATGTAGCCGTCCACGGACATGGCGCAGCTCAGCAGGACGTAGGGGCGCATGGGACCTTCCGGAGGAGGAGAACCGATCAAGTCATGATCATGCTCGCTTCACCACGGTACTCCTCAAGGCCGTGTGGAATTCGGCAACCAGAGGCGTGCTGCGCACATCAGTACACGCCGGTCCAAGGTCGTAAGTCCCGGCGACTCCCGAGGTGGCTCCGGGAGCGGCGAAGTCCATTTGAAGCGTTACGGGGTGGCCGAGGTCAGGCGAAGGTCACCCAGAAATCGGTAGATATACCTTTGGGCTATTCAGCACATCCTCGTTCAGGCGAACGCCGCTTTCCAGTTCGATCATCGCAAGACACGTGCCCTCAATGCACACCTCAGGGTCGTCCGACCAGGTGTCGTAGACAGCAGCGAATATCTCTGCATAGGGGGCCAGCGGGCCGAGCCGGTCTGTCCAAGGAGTGAATGGGATCCAGCCAGGTTCAGGGAAATCGAGTTGCCCGTCGCTGTCTCCGTAGCGGGCGTACATGGTGGTGTTGCCTTCAATGTCTCCGGCCAGATACCAGTGCCGGAATCCTTCACCACCGAGTCGATCCGTCACCTCCTTGCCATCTGGATAAGGGTTGTTCGACCACGTGACTACGCCAGTGTCGACTTGTTGAAGGGCGAGGTCATCCGGCCGCACCTCTCCCGGAGCGCGCACGACGGCGGCGTCGCACCCGAGCCGGCGCACCGCGTCCTCGACCGTCAAAGCGCCGTAGTCAGGGACTGTCACCGTGTAAGCCACGCTTTCCCGCGTCATTAAGTGGACTAACTCGCCGTAACACTTAGCGATCTCACCGAACATGAGACAACCAGCTTTCTCAGACGGATCAACGCTGACAATCTATGGCTAAGGTCCACAGTTTGGCCGCGCGGAACAGGCGATTCGGGAAATATGGTGAGCACGGAGTCAGCTACCGACGGCTTTACAGCTCGTAGCCGTCCCGGCTGGGAGATGGCCTCTGACCTGTGTCATGACCTGGTGTCGGAGCAACAAGACCAGTGATCATTGCACGTATGTTGCACGGCTCCGAAGTCTCTGACCCCCGACAGTGGCCCACACTGATCGCGGAGCTGCGAGACCTGGCCCGCCGTTCCCGCAGCGAAGATCAGTTGCTCTATTGACTGTCATCCGCTGCCCATTGCTCGCCGAGTTCGATGAGCCGTTCGTCGGGGACATCGACGAGAGTATCGCGGACATCCGCTGGCAGCTCTTCGATGCCTGGCCTCACTAAGTACGGCGAATCCTCAGGAAGCGCATCCCACTCCTCATCGGTCTTGGGCGCATCTCCGGGAGGCGGATGAAGGTCAACCGTTTGTACGAGATCATCGGTATAGGGCACGTTCCTGATCAACGCGATCAGTTGTCCCAGCGAGTCCCATGGAGTGAGCCACTTGGTCTCTACGGCGTTCGAAGTCCGGGATGCCAGGAAGGGGCTTCTCGACCGGTAATCCCGGCTTCTCCGGCGGCCTGCCTGTGCGCCGCCCGGTAGTGGTCGTAGAAGACCCCCATCGGACCCTCCGGTGTTGATCGCCCGGCTTCTCTGCTCGCGACACATTGGGGGGTCGTACGTGCATGCGAAAGACCTGGCACACGCCAGCAACTGTCCTGCCTGAGCATCCCGTCGCCGTCGTCCCACCCGTCGGGGAAGCGGGCCAAGAAGGGGCCATGCCGCGTAGGCGCCCTTCGGCGGTTCCCACGCGACGATTCATGTGCATGACTGACAGACCCTCGATTCACCAGGTTCCCGGTCTCGGACCGCGCCCTATGGCTGCGGTGATCGCGCTGGAACACACCCGGCGGGGGCCAGGCTATGTGGCTGCAGTGCCGCTGGCCTGGGCGCGGGAAGTGATTCCCGGCACCTCCACTCGGCTCCTTCCCACCTGCACATGCCCCGGCTGCTGGAAGACGATCCGCGCGGGGAACTGGAACTGGTGCTCATCGCATTGCCTCGCTGGGCACGACCGTATCTCTACAACCTGGTGCTTCCCATCGACAGAAGCTTTCTCGCCCGAACATCGCAGGATCCGCTTGCATCACCTGATCGGACGGCCGATTTCGCCGCAATCGGTTGGTCCCCGTCCCGCAGGTCGAGTCGATCGCCGAACTCAACGAGCTCATCGACCGCTGGGGTGGTCGGGCGCGCGACGGGTGACGGATGCGTGTGGCGGTCGTCCGTGCCCGGGTTGCGCGGGTGTCGCGTCCACTGTTACCGTCACTCCCGTTCAGCCGGTTGATCACTTACTGGCTGGCGGTTGAGTACCTGCGATCCCTCGGGAGCCTCGAGAACAAACGACCAAATGAAGGACCTTGACTGGTAAGCCCCTTCGTCGGGCTGGTCGGGGTTGAGAAGGCCGAGTAGGCCGGTTCGCGTCAGGCATATGCCTGGCCATATCCATTCTCCGTCACCCCCCGTGGTGACGTTCTTCAACGGTTCGTTTGCGAGCTCTCCACCAGAGAGCCGCTCTCCGATCGCAAGGACCCTCTCATGTCTTTCCGCCCTTCCACGCCCGCTGTCGAGGCCCCACCGGCCAAGCCGAGCAGCGCCACCACCGTCATTGCCACCCTGATGGCCGCCGTCTTCCTGTCTCTGCTCGACACCCAGATCGTCGCCACCGCTCTGCCCCGCGTGATCGGTGATCTCGGCGGACTCAACGCCTTCGCCTGGGTCACCACCGGCTACCTCATCGCCGGCAGCGCCGCCGCCCCGGTGTACGGCAAGCTTGGCGACCTGCTCGGCCGCAAGCGCATCTTCCTCATCGCCATCCTGGTCTTCCTGGCCGGATCGGCTGCCTGCAGCCTGGCCCAGACCATGCCCCAGCTCATCGCCTTCCGCCTCATCCAAGGTGTCGGCAGCGGCGGCCTGTTCATCTCAGTGCTGGCCATCATCGGCGAGATGTTCAGCCCCCGCGAGGGCGCCCGCTACTACGGCTGGTTCTCCCTCACCTTCGGCGCCGCCTCCCTGGCCGGCCCCACCCTCGGCGGTCTGCTCACCGACCTGGCCGGCTGGCGCTGGATCTTCTTGATCAACCTGCCCATCGGTGCCCTCGTCATCTTCATCGTCGCCATCCGGCTGCACCTGCCGCCCCACACCAAGAAGAAGGCGCGCATCGACTACCTCGGCGTGCTCCTACTCATCACCGCGGTCGTCGCGCTGAACCTGCTCACCACCTGGGCCGGCACCACCCACGCCTGGACCTCCCCGATCATCATCGGTCTGGCCGCCACCGCCGCTCTGTCATCGGCGCTGTTCGTGCTGTCCCAGCGCCGCGCCGCTGACCCGGTCATCCCGCCGCGCCTGTTTCGCGACCGCACCTTCACCATCGTCATCGCGGTCGGCTTCATCGCCGGATTCCTCGGCCTCGGCATCGTCAACTACCTGGTGCTGTGGCTGCAGAACGTCCTGACGGTCAGCATCCAGTCCTCGGGCTATCTGCTCACCGCCATGATGCTCGGCGTCGTGGCCACCTCCTACACCTCCACCAAGCTGATCGCCCGTACCGGCTCCTATCGCTGGCACCCCGTAGCCAGCATGGCCGTCTTCGCCGTGGCCGCCGCCCTCTTCACCACCGCCGGTCCGACCACCAGCCCAGCCCTGGCTGCCGTATACCTCACGTTGTTCGGCATCGCCGGCGGCCTCAACACCCAGGCCCTCAGCCTGGCCGCCCGCAACACCACCAGCCGCACCGACATCGGCGTCACCCAAGGCACCGCCACCCTGGCCCGCCAGAGCGGCACAGCCCTCGGCGTGTCGTTCTTCGCCGCCCTCATGACCAGCAGGCTCCCCTACGGCGCGGCCAGCCCCACCGCCTATGCCGACGCACTGCAGCCCGTCTTCATCGCCGTCATCCCGATCGCCCTGATCGGCCTGGTCCTCTCCCTGTTCCTCCCCAACACCAGACTTTCCGCCTGAAAGGCCCAGCCCATGATTCTCATCACCGGTGCCACCGGCAACGTCGGTTCCGAACTCGTCACCCTGCTCGCCGCCCGCGACATCCCCGTCCGGGCCATGACCCGCAACCCCGCCAAAGCCACCTTCCCCGCCGGCGTCGAGGTCGTCACCGGCGACTTCGACCAGCCCGACACCCTCGCCGCCGCCCTCGAAGGCGTCGAGAAGGTCTTCGTCCTGCCCCCCGGGTACGGCCCCGAAGGCCCCGTCCAGGAACGCGCCCTGGTCGCCGCCGCCATCAGGGCCGGTGTCACCCACCTGGTCAAGCTGTCCACCAGCGGCGTCACCTTCGACGCCACCGACCCGATCAGCACCGGCCACCGCTTGGGCGAACAAGTCATCAAGGACTCCGGCCTGACCTGGACGATCCTGCGTCCCGGAACGTTCATGGTCTACCTGTACGGCTACGCCGCCACCATCGCCGCCGAGCAGACGATGTACGTCACCGCAGGCGACCCGGTCTCCGCCATGATCCACCCCCGCGACATCGCCGCCGTCGCCGCCCACGTACTCACCACCCCCCACCACAACAGCCAGACCTACACCCTCACCGGCGGCCAAGCCCTCTCTCCCCAGGACCAGGCCGGCATCATCGGCCACGTCCTGGGCCAGCCCATCAAGCTCATCGAACGCACCCAAGCCGAGGCCCAAGCCGAATACGACCGCCTCGGCTGGTCCGGTCCCCGGCTGGAAGCCCTCCTCGACCTCAAGCGCCAGTCAGCCGCCTGGGACCACCACATCTTCGACACCGTCGAAAGGCTCACCGGCCAGACGCCGCTGACCCTGCACGCCTGGGTCACCGAGAACATCCACATCTTCCAATGACCGACATCCCGCCACATCTGAACGAACCCCAACCCGCTCCCCGTGCACCAGTCACCGGACCCCCGCGTAGACCCAGCGGTCGGAGACGCTGCGCTGGCCTGCCCCGCCATCCCCACCCTGATCCTCGACGAGCTCAAGGCACACATGGGGACTTCGCCCAGGACGGCGACGACGGCCTGATCTTCGTCGGCCCCGACGACGGCCCTCTCCGCAACACCAACTTCAACCGCCGCGTCTGGGCGAAGGCGCTCCAGGATGCCGACCTACCGAAGATCCACTTCCACGACCTCCGCCACACCGGCAACACCCTCGCCGCCAGCGCCGGCGCCTCGATCCGCGAGCTGATGGCCCGCATGGGCCACTCCAGCACTCGCGCCGCCCTCATCTACCAGCACTCCACCGACGAACGCCAGCGCGAGGTGGCCCGCAAGCTCGACGCCCTGGCACGCGGAGCGCTTGACATGGACCCATCGGGCACGGAACGGGCACGGCCCTGAAAGAGCCCCTACAAAGATCGAAAGCCCAGGCCATTGACCTGGGCTTTCGTGTGTGTGGAGCCTAGGAGATTCGAACTCCTGACATCCTGCTTGCAAAACGGCCGGATCATCGAGGACAACGGCCTCGACCTGCGCGGAGGATAGTCCGCGAGTGACCGTGACTGCCCGCTGCTGACCGCCCTTAATGGCACGCTAATGGCACGACGCCCAGCCATGCCCACCGTGTGCCGTGCACCGCCGGCCGCTCCCCTGGCCGGTTCAGAGCATGATCTATGGCGCGGGCGGGTTAGCGATGACTGCCGTACAAAGACACTCGCTCGTCCTTGTGATGGTCGAGCTCCTCAGCGAGGAACAAGCTGCGTCGCCACGGCTTATGGGCGATGTTGATGACCCATTGCTCGTAGTACCATTCCGTGCTGTATCCGCTGAAGCGGAAATTGGCCTGGTAACGGGCACACTCTCCTGGTTCAAGCAAGAACACACGGCCGGGGAAACGGTTGGTCGGGTACGCGGCCCACACCGGCGTCCGTACCACTGCAACAGCTGCTTCCGACAAGTGAAACCGCAGCCCATTGAGCTGTGCTGGAAGAGGATGGCTTCCGATGACAGCAGTTGGCGCGTATTCGGTCCGTTCCTCAGCAAGGAGATCGTGAACGACAAGGGGCTCGTCGGGCATCGGCGGCAGCTCGAACGCCAAGGGAATCTCCCGTCGGCGCTTGGCCTCATCCGCGCCACGCGCGTGCTTGGTCCACCGGATCACGATCCGCTGCACGATCACCACGCTGTCTCCCATTTGTTGAGCAAGTACGGATGCTAGCCGAACCGCATTAGCAGCTCGGATCCTGACCGTTCCGATCGGTTCAGCCTGGGCCAACAGACGCGGACGGTCGACATGGAACACCATGGAACCCCCTGGGATTGCAACTAGAACTGCAACTAAGGAACGTCCATCACGGGTGGCAGGACCTCGGTGATGCGCGCGTGTCCGGCGGGTGGTCGCATCTCGTACATGATGATCACATCACCAGATTTGAGGTGCCGCCAGTGCTCAGGAGTCAGGGGGATGAGCCTCACCGGCGCGCACTCGCCGGGTTCCAGTGGATCATGACCCTCGACCCAGAGAGAGGCAATGCTGACCGATAGCTCTCCTTCGGGGGTGCATTGGCCGATGTCCCACATAGGCCGAAGCGACCGGCCAGGAAGTACGGGCAGTGCACGGCCACCTTCCTCGGTGCGCGCCAAGCAGAGCTCAGCCCGCAAGGCACCGTTCCGGGCCTCACTGCTCCGCCACTCGTACCAGTCGGCATCCTCACGACGCCAGACCAGCCGTGCGGCGTGGGCCAGAAGCCGCCAGAACTCGGGCCGTTGTGGGCGAGCATCGCCGAGCTCTTCGAGAAGGATGAAGGCTGTCTCCCAGTCCTCCTCTCCCAGACACTCCATGACCTGAGCAGCGCGGACGGTGTCATCCACAGAACGGGCACCTGCCAGATAGAGCCGAGTAGCCTCGTGAAGCGGGGAGTTCTGGGAAGCCACGGCGTCAGCCTAGGAGATCCGTGCCCTGACACTCTGCTTGCAAAGACGCACGCCGATCTTTGTCCACCAGCGAAGACACAGCTCAGCATGCATGTCGCATTCCCCGTGACTCCCCTCCCTGCCCCCTGCTTCCCCGCTCTATCGGGCACGCAACGGGCACGCCAGCCACAGTGCCCGGCGGGCCGGGGCTGAGGAACGAAGCCCTGGACCTTCGATCGCCCCAGCCACCCACGGCGCCGATCACGCTGTGATCGGCTACCCTGCGGCAGAATGAAAAGGGTTCACTGATGGTGTGCAAGCGGAGCCAGGCGGACGTCGGGGTAAGTGAGTGTATATGAGGATGCTGGAATTGGAAATCTCGCGCCATTCATGGCAGAACATGGAATGTGGCTGCAATAAGACTGCGGCGCACATTCCAGTGGATTTCATGTCTGCCCTACGCGGCCCCCTCCCGGATCGAATCGGTGAAGGGTGGGCGGATAACCACGCCTATATTCAGTCGAACCTGATGGAGCCTGCTGTGGCTACGGCAGCAATGATCGCTGCGAGTCTCGCGGCCCGCGAAGTGCCCCTGAAGTGGAGACCGCACCTTCTCTGCGTCCTCTTCAATCTCTTTTATGGAGAACAGGAAGAAATTGCCAAATCCTGTCAGTTGGTGGTGTCTGGATGCACTGAAATACTGTTCGAGGAGATCGCTTCTGGCAGATCGAGAATGGCCGCCGCTTATGCATTTGAATTGCTGATGGCATACGACGAACTGAAGGTCAGGCTGGGCTTCTACCAGGCTGAGGTCCAGGCTAACCTTCCGGAGGACCTACATCCGGGACGGCTGGACCTTAGTGCCGTGTAATGCCCTGTAGTGCCGAGGTTTGCGCGACCTGCACAATCGAAATCTGCTGGCGAAATCGGCATCCCTGCTTCCCTGTGCTAGACACAGCCACCGACCTCAAGGATTACACCACCGGATGAGGCGCGAGCATCGCCGTCCGGCGATCAACCGCGTTGCCCGGTGAGCCAGGGTGAGGAACGAACCCTGGGTCGTCGATCGCCCCAAGCATGTATGGCGGCCAGCCATGCACTGGCGATCGTGAGGGCTGTACCTGTGCGGCGGCGCGGCAACCCGGCCGGTGCGTTCGGTTGGTACGGCGGGGACGGCGTGCCGTGCCCGGCCCGGTGTCCCGCCGCCGTTCGGGACCGGCCCCCAGGCCGCACGCCCGGACGGCGGGCGGGCGGAGGGCCGGAGGTACGGCGGCGCGCCGCGCCGCCGCTTGATCTATATGAGCGCAATTCGGCAAAGGTATTACCCGGAGACGCTTGTGGCCGGAGCAACCAGAGAGAAACCCGAATGCTGTGTAGGCAGAGGCTTGGACACCTCAGCGATCGTCCGCTTTCAGGCGGACCAACTGCCCTGGTGCCGTGATGTCGACACTTGATCGCAAGGGAGGGCTAGCCACGGTGGGTCAGCCTCTTTGGCTCATCCCAACGGCCCCGGTGTACAGCGCGCGACGGATTTGCTGTGAAGCCCCGACCGTTGTACCAAGGCGTATGAATCCTGATCGACGATCAGCCTAATCGCTGACTCGCAAGCCATTTACCCGAACGTCAAAGGTCGACTTCGGGTGGAATCCGAAGTTTCGGAGCTTCGTCACCAAAGATTTTGATCTCAGTCCCAGACATCTCAGCTTGGGCTGCCAGCAGGGCAGGAAAAGTTCGCATAGACTGGGCAGGAAGACGCCAATCGCTTATGTCCTGGGCGCTTATCCCTGAAAGAACTGGACGTCGCGGCTCCGGGGGGATGTCCTGCGAGATAAAATGACTACGGACCAACTCGCGCTCTTTGGCCGAATAGAAGCGCGTAAGCCCCATCCATCCGTCTAAATGAACCTGTAGGAGACGAAAACCTGCGCCACGCATAGCCCGCATGGCAGAAGTAGGATTTCCAGCCTGCCAGGTTTTCAGCATTTCATTGTAGTGAGGCGAGAAATAGGAGATAAGGCTATGCTCTATGAGGTCGACGACGGTTTTACTGATGCCCTTGCTTGGTGAAAAAACTTCAAGCCAGGAGTCCAGATCAAATCCCGCCTCTACATCATCGATATGATCGTCAGACATCGCGGAGCCATGAAATAGCCGAATTGGAGTTACAAATATATCCCAAGATCGAGAAACATGGTCTTCATATATTCGCTGAAGTTTCTTGTGCTCCTTGGTCCGCTCATATGCGTTGCCTCGGCCCCTAGGCCCGAATGCCTGACCAACGTAAAGAACTTCGTGCTTGGCCAGAGTTGCTTCGGCGCAACTCAAATAGCTTGCAAGCGCCCACGAGTCACCATGAAGAATATGGTTGCCAACCTTAAAGCAGAAATAGGCACCATCTGCATGGATGCTTACATCATGAAGCCCCAGGCCCGAAGCCGATCTAATTCTAAACTTTCTTTCGAATGACTTGCCGGCAATACTGTTGCTCGTTTGCAAAAGTAGATTGATCACAGTTCCGCGAGGCGCGCACTCCGCATCCAAGATTCGCACTGCCGGGCGTCTGGATATTATGTACCAGTGACAGTCGCCTAAGGCCCGACCTAAGGCTTCTACGTCAAAGCGTCTTTGGTACGTATGAAATGCTTCAATATCATATACTAGAGTGCCAGCCATGGCTCGATGGTATGTTGTGTAGCCAGTGCTGACCAGCATCCACCGGGCAACTCTTAGGTGACATGCCCAGAGAGCTATTTTCACTTGAATGGCCATATCTGGACGTGAGGAGTGTCCTGATGTGGTTCGCACACACTGCGCCTAGACGAATGCCTGTCTGACCATCTCATTCGCTGTCGACCCGCCGCGTAGCGCCGGCCTGCTGGGCTTGCCCGGGTCGATAGCTGGCGAAGTGATCAGGCTTCCACCTCAGCCGCTCCAGCGCCCCAGCTCGCGCGAACCGATCACTTCGGGGCTGGGGATTCCCGCTGGAGGCATGATTGTGTCTGTGCTGATCATTGCGCTCGCCGTACTTCGGCGCTATCTGTGATCCAGGCTTGTGTGCGTCGCTGGGCCTACATTCGCTGGGCGGCAGCATGAAGCTGCAGGGATATTTCTCATCTGTTGATGTTGCGTCGCATCGACCTGCATGGATGGTAGAACCCTCGGTGTGGATGAGCGGCGGGATCGGTTGCGAACGCTGGGTGCACTGCTGCGAAAGCTGCGCAGGGATGCCGGTTTGACTGGTAATGATCTTGCAGTGCGGGCGCAGGTAGCGCAGCCTACGATCTCTCGCATCGAAACTGGGCAGTTGCTTCCCACGCCTGACACGGTGGAGCGGTTAGTCGCTGCGCTCGGCTTGAACGGTGCTGGGCGTGCAGAGCTGGACGCTCTTCTCGTACGGCTTCGCGAGGAGGTCTCCCGGCTGAAGCAGGGACTGGCTGGCCGTGAGGCGGCGAATGCTGCACGGTTGAGGTCGGGGCATCGGATCGTGTGCTTCCAGTCAGCCATGATTCCGTCCCTTCTGCAGACAGCCGAATATGCGCGGTTGGCGCTCGCCGTCGGGCGAGAAGCTGAGGCCGGCGATGTGGCGAAGGCGGCGGCTGTGCGGGTGGAGGCGCAGGCAGTGCTCTTCGACGGCGCTCGCGAGTTCTCGTTCCTCCTGACCGAGGGTGCCGTACGGACGTGGCCGGGGCCTCCGTCGTTGATGCTGGCGCAGCTCGATCGGCTGGGCCAAGTGGCCACGCTCTCCCACGTGAAGCTGGGTGTGGTGCCGTGGGCCGTGAAGGTGCCGGCGTTTCCGCTGCATGGGTTCACGATCTACGACGACACCGTGAGCGTGGTCGAGAGCTTGACGGGTGATCTCACGTTGACTGGTCCCGACGAGCTGGCGGCTCACGTCGAGACCTTTGACGCTTTCGCTGGTGTGGCCGTATATGGGGACGAGCTGCGCAAACTGCTGGAATGCATCGCCGACGACTATTGTCAACTGGTCGAGCGTCTGGAGAAGTGACGCATTTATGCGTCGAATAGCTTGAGCTAGTTCTAGGCTCACTCATACGCTGGCGCCATCCGATGTATAGCCCCCTAGACGACGGAGCTCTCCTATGTCGGCCTGGCGCTTCTCCCGCTACTTCCTCGGCTCCGCTCCTTCCATCACAGAGGCACGACGCTTCGTGACCGCACTCCTGCGGGGCAGGCCTGCGGTCGATGAGGCAGAGCTCATCGTCAGCGAGTTGGCGACCAACGCGATACGCCACTCGGCGAGTGGCCGCTTCGGAGGGCGCTTCCTTGTGAGCGTCCAAGCTCATACGGATCGTCTCTGGGTCGGCGTCCTCGACGAGGGCGGACCTTCCTCACCCAGGCTCTTCCGGCCGTATCCGGAGGGCGAAGGTGGGCGCGGCCTGCTGCTCGTCGCCAACCTGGCGATCGATTGGGGCGTGTGGGGAGACGAACACGGCCGGACCGTGTGGGCCGTGCTGCACACAGGGTCGCAGACGGCGTCATGCTGATGACCTCCTGTCTGTCGCCCCATCCGCCTTCGCCGCAGCCGGCATGTGTGGCGCTCGACTGGCACGTCGCTCGTGCGGACGGTCGATGTCGAGTGATCGCCTGGACTTGCGACTGCCGGAGCGTCTACTACGAACTGTGCGAGTCTGGCGGTCTCGCCTTCATTCGACGCGTCAGCCCGCGGGGCATTGCGGAGACTCATCGAGTACGGGTGCGTGAAGCTCACGCCACGTGGTCTGCGCTACTTTCGGGCATGGTGCGGTGAGCCCGAGAGGCGTCCCCAATCGGCGTTCGGCTATCCGTGCGGTCAGTTCAAAAACCGGCGAACCGGTTGAAAGCGTACTGTCAAGGGGGATAGACGGCATACCGTCTAGGGGCCTAGACTCGCCCTTAGTGATCAGAGGGGGATCGATGGCGCCGAGTGACGTTGAGCGCATTGCCGCGATAGAAGACCCGTTCCAACTGCTACGGGTCGCTACCGAGCGTCTCAGCGCTGCTCAGCAGGAGGTCACCGAGCTTTCTCGGCTGCGACGGCGAGTGATTCAAGAGCTGCATGCCCAAGGGCTGTCGTACGCCCAGATCGCCAAGGAAGCCGGCCTCACTCGGGGCCGTATTCACCAGATCCGGCACACCGGTCCAGCCCCCGAAGGGGCGTTCCTGGGCACGGGCACGATCACCCTAGTCACACCACTCAAGCGGGAGGACACCAAGGGACGACCCGTGGTCGCGATGGAGGACGTCACCGCGGCCAAGCGGCTGGAGGACCTTGCCCGCGGCTTCGACCTGCCGGTGGAGTTGGAGCACGTACCCCTCGGCGGCGAGATCGACATCAACCGGCCCAACCTCATCGTCGTCTGTGGCCCCAGGCTCTCGACTGTCATGGGCGCGCTGTACGAGTCCGATCCGGTCCTGGAGTGGGTCAAGGACGGTGCTTGGACGCTGCGCGACCGCCGTACCGGCACCGTGTACCGATCCGGCTCGGACAGTGAGCCCGCCCGCACCGTGGATTACGCCTACCTCGGACGGCTCGGGAGACCGGACGGCAAGGGCAACTTGATGGTGTTCACCGGCATCCACCCGCAAGGCACGCTCGGCGTGGTGCAGCTCCTCCAGACGGAGATCGCCACTCTCTGGGGGCAGGTGGGTGACAAGCGCTTCTCGACCGTGGTGGGCGTCGAATATGACCCGGCCAGCGGGGAACCGGTCAAGGCGGAGCTAGCCAGTCCCCTGTACCGGCATGAGGAGGAGTGAGACGTGCGGGTCACCTTCGCCACCGAGCCAGCACCCGGCCGGATGAACGAGGACTTCGTCGCCGCTACCCCCGATGCGGCCGTCCTCCTCGACGGCGCCGGCACTCCCGCCGGGTCCGACTCCGGCTGCTCGCACGGCGTGGCCTGGTTCTCCCGCACCCTCGGCTCGACCCTTCTGACCTCCATGACCCAGGGCGCAGGAACCTTGGCCGAAGTGCTCACCCAGGGAATCAAGACGGTGACCTCACTCCATGACGGCACCTGCGACCTGAACCACCCCGGCTCTCCCTCGGCCACCGTCATCATGCTCCGGCACACGAGCGACGTGCTGGAATGGCTCGTCCTGGCCGACTCTGTCCTCGTCCTGGACGTCGTCGACGCGGCAGAACCCGTGGTCATCTGCGACGACCGCGAGGCCCAGGTCGGCGCCCTCCACCGGGCCGAGATGGACGCCCTCGCCTCCGGAACAGAAGA
>NZ_JBFAHO010000076.1:0-17091 GCF_040654215.1 Nonomuraea sp. NPDC050733
CCGCGCGGGCCCGGCGGCACCGGGGACCCGCCGCCGGCCGCGGTGGGGCGGGGCCCACCGCCCCACCGCCAGGAGGCCCGCGCCGCCACCTACTCGCAGTCCACGACAGGGCGAGGGGCTCAGCCGTGGACTGCGAGCTCAACCCCCGGCCGTGCAGACGCATGCTGCGAGCCTGCACGGCCCGGCTGTGGGAGGCGGGTGCCACGCCTGTCATGCAACGCTGCCCGCCTCCCACTTCGACTCGCCGCGGCGGACCACGCCGCTGGCTATCTCTCGTGCAAAGGCCGTGTCATGGATGCCGGTGTCGCTCTCGCTTTTCTCAACCGGTTCTGCATGGGGGGCAGTGAGCCCTCGCCCGCCGTCGATCAGGTCACCGTGCAAGAAGCGCGGCAGCCCCAGGACGACGAGCCGGAAGACGTCGATGTCTCCCGCGAGGTCGATGATGCCCAGCCGGTGAGCCGGACCCGCGCGCGTCCCTAGACAGCCCGACCCGTTGTCGCGGAGGGTGGCCTGGGGTCGGGCGGGTGGCCTCGTCCCCGAAGGCTGTCGAGGGGACGGCGTGCGGGGCGAGGCCACCATCTACCCCGAGAGCCGGGGATGGAGCGAGAGGAGAGCCGATGGATCTGTACTCGCACAACCTCGACGGCGCGGTGTTCCGCCGAAGCTGAGCCCGCCACAGCCCGAGCCCCGTCCTGCCCTGCCTGCGTTCCTTCCGCTCCCCTGCGACCCGCCCGCGGGAGCCCCCCACCCACTGGAAGAGGAGCTTCGCTTCACCCCCCGAAACGCTGCCGTCCTTCCACGACGTCTACCCGCTCGTCCTGCGCGAGGTCACCCAGAGCGGCCACCGCATCGACAGCCGAGGGAACGCCTCCGTCGAACTGCTCGACGTCACCTTCCGCATCGCCCACCCCCGACAGCGGGTGCCCTACCTGGCTCGCCGGCCCATCAACATCGCCTACAACTGGGCGGAGGTGCTGTGGTACCTGGCCGGCCGCGACGACCTGGAGATGATCGGCTACTACGCGCCCAGGATGGCCGACAACTCCGGCAGACGGGCGGACGCTGACGGGCACCGCCTACGGCCGGGCGCTGTTCGTGCCCGGCGCGGACGGACGCACCCAGTGGCAGCGCGTCCTGGACCTGCTGGAGAAGGACCCCGACAGCAAACGCGCCGTCCTGTCGATCTACAGCGGCGACGAGCTCGCCGTCGACGACAACCCGGACGTGTCGTGCACGATCGCCGCGCAGCTCCTGCTGCGTGACGGCCACCTGCACATGTCCTGCTACATGCGCGGCAACGACGCCTTCATGGGCCTGCCGAGCGACCTGTTCTCGTTCACCGTGCTGCAGGAGCTCGCCGCGCACGAGCTGGGGGCGCGGCTCGGCAGCTACACCCACCACGTCGGGTCCATGCACGTCAACGACGCGAACGCGGTCAACGTGGCCCGCCTGTTAGCCGAGGTGGGGAAGGCCGACTACGAGCCGCCGGCCTTCCGCTTCCCCACCATGCCCGGCGACGACCTCATCGAGTCGATCAGGTTGGTCACCCAAGCGGAGAAGGCGCTGCGCGTCGGCAACATGGCGCAGACGCCCGACCTCGTGGAGGCGACCGGGCTGCACTAGTACTGGCAGCAGGTCCTGCTCATCTTCGAGGTGTACCGGCAGATCAAGCAGACCGATCAGCCGGTGACCGGCGAGGTCCTGGACGCGCTCGACCCCGGCTACCGGTGGCTGATCGAACGCCGCTGGCGCAGCCGCATGCCGAAGGCGGCGGCGTGACACCGGCCGGCGGATGGGGCTACTGGACCGTCGTCCTGTGCAAGCCCGACGCCACCGCCCGCAACATCGTCATGCCGATCCTGGAGTGGATCGCCGGCACCGTCACCATCGTCCAGACGCGCGAGGTCGTGCCCACCACGGAGCAGATCCTCGCCCACTACGCCGACATGCTGCTGCTGCAGGACCAGTTCCCGTTCGACGTGCGCGCCGACATGGTCGGCCACTACGTCGGCTCGACCGTCACCGTGGCGCTCGGCCGTGGCGACTCCGACGACACGCCGCAGCGGGTGAGGCACCTGCTCGGCCACTACGACCCGGCCCGCGCGCCGCGCTACACCATCCGCGGCCACTACGGCATCGACACCTCTCCGGCTACCAGTTCTGAGAGGCCGACCACCCGCACGTGCACGCCGCGCACGGCCGCGCTCTGGAAGGCTACGAGCTGACCCCCGAGCAGCGGGAGGAACTCGACGGCGCCCGCGCCCGGCTGGCGGCCGCCGCCCGCCACGAAGACGACTAGGCCATCAGGGAGCAACGCCATGCACGACCAGCCGTGGACGGCCGCCGAGCTCGTCGCCTTCGACCTCGAAGGCACGGGAGCGCAGGACCGCCAGGACGAACCGATCCTGGAGATCGCGGCCGTCCCGCTGGCCGGCGGCGCCCCGGGCATGGCCGCCGCCTGGGACAGCTGTTCATCGCCGAATGGACAGGCACGCCAGCGCGGTCCCTCCGCGAGACCCGCGACCTGCGCAGGTTCTCCCGCCACCGTCGCCGTTGAAGTCGTCGGGCATGGCCGCACGCGCGGCGACCGGCCGGCCGGACGGCGAGTTCGGCGATGTCGGCGTCCCGGCGGCCTGGGGCGCGGGTGAGCGTCGAGGGGCAGGGGGCGCCGGTCCGGTGCTGCACGCCGCGACGACGATGACCGTGGCCGCCACCGCCACGGCCGTTCGGAAGCTCACCACTCTCCCTTCGGCCAAAACCCTCTCCCGGACGTCGAGGAACCGCCTTACAGCGAACCGCTGTAAGGCGACTCGGCCGCGCCGAGGCGCAGGATCGGCTCGAGCAAGCCCGGGAAGCGGTCGCTCATGTCGTCGGCGCGTGGCCGGATCCGCCGGTGCCGGCCGTCGACGGACATGCTGATCAGTCCGGCCTCGCGCATGATCCGCCAGTGATTGGTCAGCGTCGACATCGGCACGTCCATGCCGTCGGCGAGAACGGCACAGGTCGAGTCGGGGGTGTCCCAGGCCCGCCGTACCAGCTCCAGGCGCACCGGATCACTCAGCGCGTGCAGCACCGGCGCGAGCGTCAGCGACTCGCGCGCGGGCTCGGGTAGCCGTCGCATGCCTCGACGATACCATTGTTCGACAGTTCGGGATTATCGAACTATGGTCTGCTGCGGAGCGTCCGCCTCGGGAGAGGGAGCAGCGTTGACCGCGCACGAAAGCAATGCAGGTATTCGATCGAACCGGGCAGCGTTGCTCGCCGTGGCCTGCCTCGGGCAGTTCATGGTGCTGCTCGACAGCACCATCGTCGGCGCGGCACTGCCCGACATGCAGCAGCGATTGCACACCCAGCTGACCGGTCTGCAATGGATCGTCGACGCCTACGTGCTGCTGGTCGCCATGCTCCTGCTGTCCGGCGGCGTCTTCGCCGACCGCTTCGGCCGCAAGCGGGTGTTCCTGGCCGGCGTCGTGGTGTTCACCCTCGCGTCCGTGGTGTGCTCCGTCGCGCCCTCGATCGGCTGGCTGATCACCGGACGCGTGCTGCAGGGCATCGGGGCCGCGGCGCTGAGCCCCGCCTCGCTGGCCCTGCTCGCCGCCGCGCATCCCGTCCCACAGGAACGCGTCAAGGCGATCGGGCTGTGGGCCGGGTTCAGCGGGATCGGCCTGGCCGCCGGACCGCTGGCCGGCGGCATTCTGGTGGAAGCCTTCGGCTGGCCCGCCATCTTCCTCGTCAACGTGCCCATCGGGGTGGTCCTGCTGCTGGCCGGGCTGCGCGTCCTGGGCGAGTCCCGCAATCCGGGCGCGCCAGCGATCGACGTCCCGGGGACGGTCCTGTCCGTCCTGGGCGTGGGGACGCTGACCTACGGGCTGATCGAGGGCGGTTCCCGCGGCTGGACCTCTCCGGTGATCCTGGGCAGCTTCACCGCCGCGGTGGCGAGCCTCGCCGTCTTCGTCGTCGTCGAAGGACGTGGCTCGACGCCGATGCTGCCGCTGCGGCTGTTCCGGCAGCGGTTGTTCACGGTGTCCAACACGGCGATGGTCGTGGTGGGTTTCGCGCTCATGGGTTCGTCCTTCTTCTTCTCCCAGTTCTTCGTGTACGTCCAGGGCAGCTCGATTCTGCGCGCCGGCCTGCAGACCCTGCCCGCCACCCTCGCCATGGTGATCGTCAGCCCGTACGCGGGGCGGCTCGCCGCCAGGTACGGCTTCCGGATCGTGGTCACCGTCGGCCTGGCGCTGGCCGGGCTGGGACTGGTGGCGCTGGGCTTCGTGCACGCGGACACCGGTTACGGGAACGTGTGGTGGCGGCTGGCGCTCGTCGGCATCGGTTTCGCCCTGACCATGTCCCCGCTGACCGGGGCCGCCATCCAGGCGGTCAGCCCGCAGGAGGGCGGCCTCGCGTCGGGCATCAGCAGCACCACCCGGCAGATCGGCGCGGTGCTCGGCGTGGCGGTGCTCGGAGCCGTCGTCCGCACCCGGGAATCCGGTGGCGCGTCCTTCGAGGCCGGCCTCGACAGCGCCTTCGTCGTGGCCGGTGTCGTCACCTTGGTCTGCGCCGTGTTCACCGGGCTGTGGCTGGTGAGGTCCGAGCCTGCGGAAGCCTCCGCGCCGCGGGCACAGTCCACCGACTCGCCCACGGTCACGACACCGTCCTGACCGGCCCGGCGCCTCAGTTCGGGCTGAACCAGCAGGTGAGGGCCGCCTTCAGGCCGTCGGGGTCCGCGCCCGCCCAGGCGACGTAGCCGTCGAGCCGGATGAGCAGCGCGGGCGCCGGGGCGTCGTCGGCGGTCGCGGTCACGCGGCGCACCCGGTCGCTCCAGGCCTCCGCGATGACGGCGAGGTCGTTGCCGCCGGTGAGGTCGACGAGCAGGGGGCGGGCGTCGCGCAGGAGCTCGGCGAGGCGCCGTGTGCGCCCGTCGCCGGTGGTCAGGTCGAGGGATGGCACGAACCGGCCGGTGAGTGCGGCGGGGTGTTCCTCCCCCATGTCGTGGCGGACGTCGGCGCCCGCCACCAGGGCGGCGACCATGTGCAGGTTCTCGGCGCGGCCGAGGAGTTCCGCGAAGAGCAGACGCAACGCGGTGACATCGGCTCCGGGCGCCATCAGAGCGGTCGCGGCCTGGGTGTGGAGATGTTCGACTACATCGACGGCGGCCGCTACGCCAACCTGGCACCGGACTCGCCCGATCTGCCGGTCGTCCTGGCGACGGTCAACACGCTCGGCCGGATGCTGACGTCCGCGTGTGGACGCTCTACCGTGTCCACGAAGCGAAGCACGGGCCGGCAGAGCGACGCGCCAGTTCCGCGCTGGCGCCGCGGCGAGATGACGCACGCCACTACCCCCGGCGGGGCGCGCCGCCCGGCCGGACCGCCGTCCGGGCGCGTCCGCGGTGCCGTACCACCTCCGCGCGATCCTCCGCGGGCAGCGGCGGGCCGTACGGGTCGTGGGCGTGCGAGGCGGGGATGCGGCCCTCGGCCGCCGCCAGCCACAGCATGCGCTGCACGTAGCCCTCCATGGGCTCGGTGAACGTGACCCGCGCCAGCCGGTCCAGGCGGGCGGACGCCTCGTCGAAGGCCCGCAGGTCGTCGCCCCGGAAGGCGTCCAGCACGGCGGCGGTTACCTCCACGGCGGCGGCGGCGATGCCCACCAGCGCGGCCTCGGCGCCCCACAGCAGGGACGGGCCGAACATGCGGTCCTCGCCGGTGATGGCCAGCCGTCCCGCCTCGCGGGCGAGCGCGATGGCCCGCTGGCAGCCCATGGCGTCGGACAGCAGGGCCGTCTTCAGGCCCGCCACGCCGGGGTGGGCGAGGATCTCGGCCATCACCTCCGGCGGGCACGGCAGGGTGTAGAGGTCGAAGGCGATCATCGGCAGTCCGGACGCCCGCCACACGGCGTCGTGCAGCGCGGGCCGGTCCCCCGCCGAGGGGAACACCAGGACCCCCGCCGCCCCGAGCTCGGCCGCCACGCGCGCCTGGTCCGCCGTCGCCTCGGTGGCCGCCGGTCCGGGAGTCCGGGGGTGACCGCCGACGCCGACGAGCACGGGGACGCCGAGCGCCACCGCCCGCTCGATCACGCCCGCGCGCACCTGCGCGGACAGGAACGGGCCCCGGCCGGTGTGGGCCAGCACCGCCAGCGCGCCGGCCCCGTCGGCGACCAGCCCGGCGAGGTAGTGCGAGACCAGGTCGGGATCCACCTCTCCGGCCGCCGTCATGGGGGTGGCGGCCGCGGCGACGAGCGAGCCGCGCAGGCGGTCCCGGAGGTTCTGTGCCGAGATGTGCATCCCAGAGAGCTTAGGGGAGCCTGCCCCGGTCACTTCAGGCCGGTCATCGCGATGCTGTTGACGAGGTAGCGCTGGAGCAGGAAGAACACCACCAGGCACGGCACCACGGAGACGGTCGCCGAGGCCATCAGCACCGACAGTTGCAGCTCCTCGGTCCGCAGCGTGGTCAGCCCCACGGTCAGCGTCCGGGTCGTGTCGCTCTGCCCGACGACCAGCGGCCACAGGAAGTCGTTCCAGTGCCACAGGAACACGAACACCCCGAGCGTGGCCAGGATGGGCTTGGTGAGCGGCACCACGATCGTCCAGTAGACCCGCAGCTCGGAGGCGCCGTCGACCTTGGCCGCGTCGAACAGCTCGTCCGGCAGGCCCAGGATGAACTGGCGCATGAGGAAGACGGCCTGCGAGTTGGCCAGGGTCGGCACGATCAGGCCCCAGAACGTGTCCACCCCGCCCATGCCGTTGACCAGGACGAACGTCGGGATGAGGGTCGCCTGGAACGGCACCATCATGGTCGCCAGGAACGTCCAGAACATCGCGTCCCGGCCGGGGAAGCGCTTCTTGGCGAAGGCGTACCCGGCCATGGAGGCGGTGAGCAGGATGACCACCACCGACACCACGGAGTAGACCAGCGAGTTGACCGTCCACTCGGCGATGCCGCTGGAGGACAGGACCCGCGCCAGGTTGTCGAAGGTGAGCGACTCGGGCCAGCGGCCGGGCACGGTCGGCCGGCCGCCCGGCGACAGCGCCACGACGAGCATCACCAGGAACGGGCTGACGGTCAGCACCGCCATCACGCCCAGCAGCGCGGCGAGCGGCCACCTGGCCCGCGGCCGGCCCGCCCGCGCGGCCTCGGCGGCGCGGGCGAGCGGGCGGGAAGCGGTCAGCGTCATGTGTTCCCCCGGTCCAGAAAGCGGCGCTGCACCAGCGACACGAGCAGCACGATCGCGAACAGCACCATGCCCCAGGTGGCCGCGTAGCCGAAGTCGAAGGACCGGAAGCCGTGCTCGTAGATGCCGTAGATGAGCGTGTACGTGGCCCGCGCGGGGCCGCCGCCGGTCATCACGTAGATGGTGTCGAACGTCTGGAAGGCGCTGATCGTCTCGATCACCATGACGAAGAACAGGGTGGGCTTGAGCAGGGGCAGCGTGATCCGGCGGAACCGCTGCCACGCGCTCGCCCCGTCGACGGTGGCCGCCTCCAGGTAGGAGCCCGGGATGGACTTCAGCCCGGCCAGCAGGATCAGCATCGAGTAGCCGAACCCCTTCCACACCGACACCAGGGCCAGCGCCGGCAGCACGAGCCCCGGCTGCTCCAGGAACGCCACCGGGCCGAGGTCGGCCTTGGCCAGCAGTCCGTTGATGAGGCCGTCGAACTCGTAGATCCAGCGCCAGACGATGCCGGCGAGCACGAAGCTGGTCACGTACGGCAGGAACAGCATGCCGCGGAACAGCCCGCGCAGGAACACCACCTGGTTGAGCAGCAGCGCCGTGCCGAGCGCCACGACGACCGTGAGCGGCACGTAGATCGCCGCGTACACCAGCGTGACCCGCAGGCTGGTCCAGAAGTTCACGTCGTCGAGCAGCCGGGCGTAGTTGTCGGCGCCGACGAAGCTCCACTGCCCTCCGATGTTCCAGTTCGTCAGGCTCATGCCCGCCGCGCCGAGGGTCGGGAAGATCTTGAAGATCAGGAACAGCACCAGCATCGGGAGCACGAACAGCAGCCCGGTGACCGGGTCACGCAAGCGATGACGCACCGTCGTCCTCTCCGGTCAGCTACCGCTGCTCAGCAGCGTGTCGGCCTCCTTGGCGGCGGCGTCGAGCGCCGTCTTTGCGTCCTCCTTGCCCAGCAGGGCCGCCTGGATGTGCGGGGCGAGCACGCCCATCACCTGGCGGGCCTTCGGGTGCGTGTCACCCGGGAAGGCGTACTGCAGCGACTTGGCGAACTCCTTGGCCTCGGACGACTGGTCGGGCATGGTCACGTCGGTGCGCGCGGGGAAGAAGCCGGACTCCTTCGCCAGCTGCGCCGCCTGCTGCGGCGAGGCGAGGAACGAGGCGAACTTCCTGGCCGCGTCCTTCTGCCCGGAGTGCCCGGCCAGCACCAGGGCGCCGGGGATGCCGAACGCGACGCGCTTGGCGCCCTCCAGCGGCAGGCCGATGCCCACGTTCTCGGCGCCGACGGCGGTGCCGAGCTGGACCGCCTGCAGGGCGGTGGCGGCGTGGTACATCGCGGTCCTGCCGGCCGCGAGCGGGCCGCCCTCGATGTCGTTGCCCTTGCTGGCGGTGTTCTCGGGCAGGCCGCCGGCGGCCTTCAGGTCGAGCAGGAGCTGGAGGCTCGCGACGCCCTCGGGGCCGTTGAAGGCGACGTGCTTGCCGTCGGCGGCGAAGACCGAGCCGCCGTTGGCCCACAGCAGCGGGTAGAAGCTCTGGTTGAGGCTGACCTCGGGCTTGCCCGGGTAGTCGAGCACCGCGACCTTCTTGGCGGCCAGCTTGGGCGCGGCCGCCTTCAGCTCGGCGAGCGTCCGCGGCGCCTCGATGCCGGCCTCGGTGAACAGCTTCTTGTTGTAGATGGGCGCGGTGATCGTCTGGTAGATCGGCACGCCGTAGAGCTTGCCGTTCACCGTCAGGGCGCTCAGCGAGTTGGGCAGGTACGTCGCCTTGTCGGCGGAGACCACGTCGTCGACCGGCTCGATGGTGCCCTGCTGCGCGTACTGGGGGATCTGGTCGGGACCGAGCACGACCAGGTCGAAGCCCTTCTTGGAGATGAGGGCGGTGGTCACCTTCTCCTGGCGGCCCTCCCAGGGCTGGAGGTCGACCTTGAGGTCGACGGTGGGGTTCTGGGTCTCGAAGTCCTTCTCGACCTTGCCCCAGTACGCCTGGCTCCTGGCCTGGTCGGAGATCACCGGATACATCCAGAGAGTCACGACGCTCTTGTCCGAGCCGCTCGATCCGCACCCGGCGGCCGCGACGCTCAACGCGGCGGCGATGCCGACTGCCGCTGTCTTCCTCATGGCGGCTTCCTTTCCTAATACCGGTCCTGACCGAAATCTAATGAGGGCGTCCGGCCGGGTCAACGCCCGATATCCGACCGTGACTACGGGCGGCCACGGAGGCGGGCGATCTCGCGGGCCACCACCTCGACGTGCTCGCCGGTGTAGTGCTCGTTCCAGTCGATGACCAGCAGCGTGTCGGCGACGAGCCGCTCCGCCTCGGGGCAGCCGGCCGGCGTGTAGCCCTCCAGGGGCCCGCGGGAGCCGCCGTAGACGGGCGCGTGCCAGACGGGCGCGCGGTTCAGCGGCTCGCCGAGGTATCCGGCGCGGGCCGGGACGCCGGCCGCGCCCAGGCCCTCGGCCAGCTCCCGCGCGCCGCCGCCGGGCAGCACGAGGGGGAACAGCCACCAGGCGTGGCCGTCCGGCCGCGGCAGCCGCAGGCCCGGCACGCCCTTGAGCGCGTCCAGCAGCAGCAGGGCGGTGCGCCGCCGGGCCCTCACCACCCCGGGCAGCTTGGCGAGCTGCGCCCGCGCGACCGCGGCCTGCAGCTCGGTCATGCGGTAGTTGAGCCCGTAGGAGGCGTGCGAGCGCCCGGCCGCGCGGTCCCAGCCCTTGTCCGCGAACAGCCGCATCCGCCTGGCCAGCGTGTCGTCCGAGGTGAGCGCCACCCCGCCGTCGCCGCAGGTGATGTGCTTCCACTGCTGGAGGCTGAGGCAGGTGACATCGCCCACGGTCCCCGCCGGCCGGGGCGCGCCGCCCGCTCCTTCCGGCGCGGGCAGCTCGGTGAGCCACGCCTGGGCGCAGTCCTCGATCAGCGTCAGGCCGTGGGCGTCGGCCAGGGCGCGCAGCTCGTCGACCCGGGCCGGCGCGCCGAACAGGTGGACCGCCATGATCGCCCGGGTGCGCGGCCCGATCAGTGCGGCGACGGCGGCGGGGTCGAGATTGCCGTCCGCAGGGTCCACGTCCGCGAAGACAGGGACGGCGTTCTGCGCCAAGATGGGGGCCACAGTCCCGAAGTCCGTGATCGGCGTCGTGATGATCTCGTCTCCGGGGTCCGGCGCCGCCGCCACGACCGACAGATGGAGGGCCGCGGTGCCCGAGCTGCAGGAGATCGCATGGCGCAGGCCGTACATCCGCGCGATCTCCTCTTCGAGCCGCCTGGCCTCGGTGCCCCAGACGGAGTTGAGCATGCCGGAGCGGATCACCCGCTCGGCGGCGGCGACCTCCTCGTCGCCGAGCGTTCGGCCCGCCGCCTCGGCCATGGACGGGAACTTCACCGGGACACCTCACAAGGATATGATTGCGGTCTTGACCGAAAAGAGCGGAGAGGGAGACGTGGGTGGGAATCGTCATCGGGGTCGTCGGCCCGCATGATCTGGTCGACGACGTCGCGGCCACGTGCGAGGACCAGCCCGGCGTCACCGCGCTGCGCCTGGACTACGACCACGAGTCCCAGGCGCCGGCGATCGCCGAGGCGCACGCCTCGGGCGTCGAGGGGTGGCTGTTCACCGGCATCGTCCCGTACATGCTGGCCCGCGACGCCGACGTGCTGACGCGTCCCGCCGCGTTCGTCGACTACTCGGGCGCGACCCTGCTCAGCGCCCTCGTACGGCTCCAGCGCGACGGCGTGGACGTGACCCGGCTGTCCATCGACACGCTGTCGGCGGCCGACGTGACGGCCACGTTCGCCGAGGCCGGGCTGCCCACGCAGGCGCTGCGCACGCTCCCCTACCGGCCCGAGATGACCTCCAGGAGCGCGATCGCCTTCCACCGCCGCGACCCCGGCCACCCGGTGATCACGTGCCTGAGCAGCGTCCATGAGGCGCTGCGGGACGAGATGCAGGTGCTGCGGCTGGTGCCCTCGGTCCATTCGGTCCGCGTGGCGCTGCGCCAGCTGCTGCTGACGGCCGAGGGCCAGGCTCAGGAGGACGCGCAGATCGCGCTCGGGCTGATCGAGGTGGCCAACGAGGAGGGCCTGCTGCGCGAGGCCGCCGCGCTGGGCGGCACCGTCGCCGCCTTCCGCGGCGGCACGCACCTGCTGGTGACCACCCGGGGGCCGCTGCACGACGCCACCGGCGGGTTCACCTGCCTGCCCATGCTGGGGCGGCTGGCCGGTCAGAACGAGGTGGTCCGCATCGGGTTCGGCCTGGGGCGCAGCGCGGCCGAGGCCGAGAGCCTGGCCCGCCGCGCGCTGGCCCGGGCCCGGCGCATCGGGGACGTGGCGGCCGTGCTGTCGTTGCGGGCCGACACCGACATCGTGCTGGAGTCGGTGCCCGCCGCCCCGGCGGCCGAGCACAACCTGTCGGTCATCGCCCGGCGGGTGGGCCTGTCGGTGTCCACGCTGGAGAAGCTCCTGGAGGCGCGGGCCGCCGCCGGGGAGGAGCCGCTGACCACCCGGGAGATCGCCGACCGCCTGGCGGTGCAGCAGCGGACCGCGCGCCGCATGCTGCACCGGCTGGAGCTGGCCGGGCTGGCCGAGCGCACCGGCAACCTGACCAGCGGCTCCAGCGGCCGCCCGCTCACGCTCTACCGCCTCACCCTCTGACCCGCCCGGCCGGCGGGCATGGGGCCGGGCATGGGGCAGGGCATGGGGCGGGCGGGTCTCGTGCGGTGGCCGGCGGGCGGGCATGTCAGGACAGCCAGCGGTCCAGGCCGGCGGCGACGAAGTCGTCGTCGCGCAGCCACGGGTAGGCGGCCCAGATCCGGTCGAGCTCCGCGAGCTGCCTGGGCGACAGCTCCTCGGCGGGGTCCAGGCACCAGCGGCCGGCCAGCAGTCCCTGCCGGCGCAGCACCTCGTGGATGCCCGGGATGCACCCGTGGAAGCCGTTGGCGGTGTCGAAGATGGCGGCGTTCGCGTCGGTCAGGTGACCGTCCAGGGTGAGCAGCCGCCGCACCGCCGCGTCGTCGCCGGCGCGGGCGAGCTTCGCCTCCTCCAGCAGGTCCACGGCCCGCCGCACCCATACCGCCCACTGACCGAGGAGGCCGCCGACGAACTCGATGTCCACCTCGCGCCCGTCCACCACCACGCGGTGGCTGGTGATGAGGTCGGCCAGGATGTGGTCGTCGTTGCCGGTGTAGAGGGCGACGTCGCCCGCGCGCCCGGCGCGCACCACGCCGTGCAGGACGTCGAGCGTCCGGTAGCGGTCGAACGGGGCGACCTTGATGCCCACCACCGACTCGATCGCGGCCAGGCGCGTCCAGAAGTCGCGCGACAGGGTGCGCCCGCCCACGGCCGGCTGGAGGTAGAACCCGATCACGGGAAGCACCTCGCCGACCGCCCTGGCCCGGTCGATCAGGGCGTCCTCGTCCAGGTCGCGGTGGGGGCTGAGCAGGACCATGTGGTAGCCGAGCGACCTGGCCAGCTCGGCCTCCGCCACCGCCTGCCCGGTCGGGCCGGTCGCCCCGGCCACCAGCACGACCTCGCGGCCGGCCTCACCGGCGGTGCGGGCGGCCAGTTCGAGCACGGGCGCGAGCAAATCAGTGCCGTGGATCGCGAACTGGGTGGTGTGCACGCCCACCGCCAGTCCCCCGGCGCCCGCCTCGACGTAGTAGCGGGTCAGCGCCCGCTGGCGGCGCTCGTCCAGCCTGCGGTCCGCGGTCAGGGCGAGCGGGTGCGCCGGGATGACGAGGCCGCGCCGGAACAGGTGGCGCACGGACGTCTGCGCCTCTGGAGCCGTGCTGAGCACGTGGGGGTCCCCCTTTGTCACGGGTGGGTGGGCTGCGGTGGGCGCAGGAGGGTCAGAAGCGGCCGTCACGGCGCTCGAACTTGGTGGGCTTGCCGAGCAGCGGCCCGCCGCCGGCGACCCAGCGGGCGGTGTGCTCGATCAGCTCGGCGGGGGTGATCTGCGGGTAGCCGAACAGGCGGTGGCAGCGTGAGGCGTTCGACAGCAGCGCCGTGGGCGCCTCCTCACCGGTGAACACCGGCTCCTTGCCCAGGGCCTCGCCCAGCGCCAGCGCCGCCTGCCGCACGGAGACCAGCTCCGGCCCGGTGACGTTGAGCACGTACGGCGGCGCCTCGGCCAGCGCCAGCGAGCGCAGGGTGACCTCGTTGGCGTAGCCCTGCCAGACGACGTTCACCTGGCCGGTGGCCAGGTCGACGGGCTCTCCGGCGAGAACCTTCTGGGCCAGGTCCACCAGCACGCCGTACCTGAGCTCGACCGCGTAGTTGAGGCGGATCAGCGCCATGCGGGTGCCGTACGTCTCGGCGAAGTGCGTCAGCACCCGCTCCCGGCCGAGGCAGCTCATCGCGTAGTCGCCCACGGGTCCGGTGGCGGAGTCCTCGGTGCTGCCGCCGCTGGTCACGGGGACGAGCGGGTAGACGTTGCCGGTGGACAGCGCGGCGATCCTGCTGTCGCGGAACCGGTCGGCGACGCGGCCGGGCAGGTAGGCGTTGGTGAACCAGGTGGCGTGCTCGCGTCCCGCGGTGCCGAACTTGGCGCCCACCAGGAAGACCACGTTGGCCGCGTCGGGCAGCTCGCGCAGCGCCCGCTCGTCGGCCACGTCGGCGGGCACCACGTCGGCGCCCTCGGCCCGCAGCGCGTCGGCGAGACCCGGCTCGGAGAAGCGGGACACGGCGATGACCCGCCGGTCGTGCCCGCCGGCGGCCGTGGCGTTGAGCGCCAGCCGCACCAGGCTGGGTCCCAGCTTGCCCCCGGCGCCGAGGATCATGATGTCGCCGTCGAGCCCGCCGAGGTCGTCGACCAGCCCGGCGCTCGGCCGCGCCAGCCGTTCCTCTAGTTCCGCTGTCGTCCGCACGCGGTCTCCCTCTGTACGTCATTTACGGTCCAGACCGTAACTGGCGCGCAGTTGACCTGTCAACGGGGCGACGCGGCCGCGGTCAGGAGGTGGCGGGCGGGGCGCTCTCGCGGGCCGCGACCAGGACGCCGAGGACGGCGCGGGTCTGCTCCCACGGGACCGGGCTGGGCGCCCCCGCCACCATGTCGAGGAACGCCGCGATCGTCCCCTCGTAGCCCAGCCCCTTGACCGGGTCGTCGCCCCCCTCGATCACGACGGTCTCGGAGGAGTCGCGCCGGTGCACGGTGACGGTGTACGCCTCCCCCTCCGACACACCGAGGACCTCCACGGTGCCGGTGACGCCGTCCGCCCAGCGCAGCGCCATGACGCCGGTGTCCTCCGAGCGCAGGGTCGCGTAGTGCCGCCGCGCGCCGGCCGCGCCCGCCAGCGCCACGTCCGATCCCAGCAGCGCGACCAGCAGCTCGACGCCGTGAATCCCCATGGTCACCATCGTGCCGCCGCCTTCGCCCGGCGTGTCCTGCCAGGCGTTGTAGCCGGTGGCCCACAGCCCGACGTCGTGCCGCACGGTGGCCCGCACGGCGAGCACGTCGCCCGGGTCCACCGTGAGCCCCGCGAACGCCGGGGCGAACCGCAGCACCGACGTCGACATCACCCGGTCGTGGATCGGCAGCCGGTCGAGCCGCTCCAGCTGGTCACGGGAGGCCGCCGCGGGCTTGTTGACGAAGCAGGCCGCCCCGGTCTCCAGCACCGCGGCCAGCGCGCCGGGCACCTGCGGGTTGGGCACGGTCAGCACCACCCCGTCGGGGCCGGTCGCCAGCGCCTCGGCGAGGGTCGGGGCGACCACGGCCGCGGGGTGCTCGCCGGTGAAGCGCCGCAGCCGCTCGGGGTCCGGCTCCCACACCACCAGCTCGGCGTGGCTCGCCAGCGTACGGGCGTCGGTGAACGGGTGACTGGTGGCGAGACCGGCGAGAGCGATGCGCACGGGAGTACTCCGGAGCGGCGGCGGGATGGGAGGGGACCATCATGGCAGCCGTCCGAGCGCCGGAAACGGCCCTGACCGGGCCGGTCGTGCCCCGTTCGTGATCCGCTTCGGGCATGATCGCCGACCATGAAGAAGATGATCACAGCTCTGGCGGCCGGCGCCGTCATGTCGGCGGCCTTGTCGGCGGTCGCCGCCCCCGCGCAGGCGGCGCCCAAGGATCCCGTCAGCGCGCTGAAGGCCGAGCTCGTACCCGGGCACGGCGTGCGCTTCACCGAAACGGTCACCTGGTCGGACGGCACGGACGAGAGGGAGGTCCAGGACCGCAAGGGCGTCTTCCAGTTCGACCGGAAGGACGTCGCCGCGTTCGACATCAAGATCCACTGGGACGACGACGACTACGGGCGGCAGCGGGCCGTCGGCATCGGCAAGATCACGTACCACTCCGGCGGGGTCATGCCCGCCGTTCTGCCGGAGGGCAAGACCTGGTACAAGGTCAAGCGGTACGGAGTGCCCGACTCCTACGGCCAGATCCTGAACCCGGCCGAGCCCAGGACCCTGGCCGCGCTGATCGAGCACGGGAAGGCGGCGAAGAGCTCCGTCACCGGCACGATCACCTTCAAGGACCTCAAGCAGGTCTCGGCCTGGTGGGCCGGCGCGAAGGCGGACAAGTCGTTCGACAACACGAAGGTCTCCTACACCCTCACGCTCACCTCGGCGGGCCTGGTGAGCAGGGTGCAGAGCTCGTTCACGGCGACGGAGGACGGGAAGAGCGCCATGATCGCCGTGGACAGCCGCTACAGCGGGTGGGGCGCGAAGGTGTCGGTCAAGGCGCCGGACCCCGCCAAGGTGACCACCGAGTTCCGCTGACCGATCGCTCACCGTCCGTCTGGCATCATTCCCAGGTGCGCACGCTGCCGATGGTCCTGTTGATCCCGGTCGTCACGCTGGGCCTGCTCGCCGGCTGCACGACGCTCCAGAACGCCACGGCCGGCAACGACCGGTGGCGGCTGGCGCACCGGGCGCCCTCCCTGGAGTTCAACGCCAGTCTCGTTCCCGTCGGCGAGCGCGAGACGTGGGCCTTCGGCACCCGCCGGTTCGGGTGGTGGTCCTTCGGTCCCACGGCGTACCACTGGGACGGTGAGCGCTGGCGGGCCACTCCCCTGCCCGCTGGGCCGGGGGCCGGCGGCGGGCCGGCGGGCGCCTCCTCGCCCGCCAACGTCTGGCTCGTCACCACCGGCGACGGCGACGGGTGGCGGGCTCTGCGCTGGGACGGCCGGACCTGGACCACGATGCGCACGCTCCCCTCCCAGTCGCTCGAAGAGGTCGAGGTGCTCGGCGACACCGACGTGTGGTTCTTCGGCGACGACACCTGGCACTACACCGGCTCCGCCTGGCTGAAGGCCGACGTGCCCGTGCAGGTGTCCCGTGCGAGCGCGCGCTCCGCCACGGACATCTGGGCCGTCGGCCGGGACAGGCGGGACGACACCCAGCCCCGGGTCGCCCACTACGACGGCACCGGCTGGCGGATCGTGCCCCTCGGCGACGCCCTCCCCGCCTCGGACGAGTCCGTCTCCTACGACCTCGGCGGCATCACCGCCGACGCCTCCGGCGTCTGGATCACCGCCGACGTCTCCGACATGACCGCGCAGACCACCAGGCCGCTCCTGCTGCACCGCAGCGGGGACGCCTGGCGGAGCGAGCGGGTGAGCGCGGTCACCGGGCCGTGGCGCGAGACGTTCGACCCTGTCCCGGACGGGCGCGGCGGCCACTGGTTCCTCGGCTCCACCGGCGTCAACGGCGACGACGCCGCGCTCGCTCACCGCTCCCCCACCGGCGCCTGGACCCTGCAGCCGGTCAGCACCCCGGGCACGGCTGAGCTCACGTCCCTGGCCGGCGTCCCCGGCGGCTCGTGGCTGCTCGCCACCGGCAGCTTCGGCGGCGTGCGCGGGATCTTCCGCCATCGGCTCCCCGCCCGGTGAGGCGCCCGCGACCGTGGCCGGCCCCGGCCGACCATGGCTGATCGGCCACCCGGCTGTTCGACGATCTCGGCTGAGTGACGGGTTCAGGCCGCGTTGCGGCGGTACCAGTCGA
>NZ_JBFAHO010000077.1:0-13458 GCF_040654215.1 Nonomuraea sp. NPDC050733
GCCGCCACCCAAGGCACTCAGACCTGGACGGACGGCAGCGCCGCCCCCATCATGCGCGACCTGCTACTCCTCAACGCCAGCCGCTTCCCGCTGCTGGCCGCCACCGTGGCCATCCCCTCGACCACCACCACCCGGGAGTTCGGCCTCCTCGCCCTCCTCGACGGCCTCGAACGCACCATCACTCAACGCACCCACAACAACGGCGACGAACAAACGGCTTGGCCCCCAGGTCCTCCGTAAGCGGCGACCACCAGCGGGCCCCCCCAACAGGACCTGCCCATCGACGGCCGGCACCTCGGTTCCGACGGGTGGACCCGCCCAAGGTCGCGCCCGACCACACCAAGGAAATGGTGTCACCGGGCTGGAACAGACCAGGCCAGCACGGGGTGTCCCGCCCGGACGAAGCTTGCGCCTTTCGGTTCCACTTTGCAGCTCGGCGGGACGCGCCAGCATGAACACCCGGACGGGCAGCGAACGGCAAGGTTCCCGACCTCCCAGGCCCCGAATATGCAAAGTAGGTCTGAACGAAACTGCCGGATGCTGTTCGGACCTACTTTGCGACCCACAGGTCAGCGCGCACGTCCCCGGCAGAGTTCGGTCGAACAGGACACCCGCCTGTGCGTGACAAAGCGCTTGGGCGAAGACTCGTGTCAGTGACGCTCATCGTGGGTCACCATGGCGACCGTGACCGGGATCCGGACCCTCGGGCCTGGCGCGTGATCGCTTCGGAGGCCGGGGCAATGGGCAAGGGGAAGAGGATCAAGGCGCGGCGCGCCCGAGAAGGCGACAAGGCGGCGGTCCGGCGCCGTAGCCCCGCGCGGGTTTTGGAACTCCAGGCGGCCTACACGCGCACCGCGACCGGGTGGAAGGCCGAGGTGATCATCAATGAGGAGAACGCTGAACCGGCGGCGCTCGTCCTCACCTCCACCCTGGAACAGTGCCAGCGCGAGGTCATGCATCGCGTCGGGGAACTGGCCGACCGCACCGGTCGGCCCTGCCAGACCGTGCACCTGCTCAACGGCGACCCGGCGGCGTTCGTCGAGGCTTACCAGGCCGAGGTCGGCTTCGGCGGATGGTCACCCCTCTGAGAGCCTGCTGACAAAGGCTTAAGTGGTCGTGGGCATGGGTCCGTAGAGGGCTGGTCCGATCTTGTTGATGTAGCCCTGGTGGGACCGCGATATGCCGCTTCTGTCCCTTCAGTCTCTTGCCCGCGTCATAACCGCAGACCGCGGCCCCGACGGTCTCGGCTGCCCTGATCATCTGGGAGTCGATGCACCCGGCCGTGGGCAGTTCGCCGCGTCCGGCCATGATGCGCAGACGGCCGCGTAACCGCCCCACGAGCCGTTCGGGCAGACCACGCCCGGACCACCGCAGGAAGAACGCGTACACCGCCTCGTGCGGGGGGAAGTCGACCGGCAGGGCCCGCCACTCGATCCCGTACCGGGCCACATAGCCGATCGCGTCCAGCACCGCCCGCAGGTCATGCACCATCGGCCTGCCCGTGGCCGCGACCAGTTCGGCCATCATCGCCCGCGCCTCAACTTCCAGCACCGCCCACTCGGCATCGGTCAGATCCGACGGATACGACGGCTTGCGGCCATGACGTCGGCACCCCGGTGAAGCACAACCGCTGGCGCCCACGGACGTGAGCGTGCAAACAGACAACCACGGGCTCCTGGCCGCCGAGATGCGTAGACAACACCTCAGCTACCAGGAGCGGTCAGCCTCGGCGCCTCCAAACGTCTCCTGCGGGGCGGCGTCTGTCAGACGGTACGTGATGGGGTGGCTGGTCAGCTCACCTGATCGATGACGTCGTGGAGGTACTGCACGGCGAGCTTTTCGGCGTGGCGACGGGGTTCGATCACCGCTGCGGGGTCGTCGAGCCACTGCCGGTAGAGCTCGACGCAGGCGAGCAGAGCCCGACCGGCGTCGTGCCGGTCGTAACCGCAGAGGGTTGCCTGAAGGGCGCGCGCCTCATCCGGTGCGATGAATTCGAGGTGGCGGACACCCCGCGGTGACGCACCCATCCGCCGAGCGGCCAGAGGACTCAGCACGGCCTCGCGCAGGTAGCTGAGGAAGCCGATGACCTCGAACAGTTCGCCGCGGCCGAGTTTCGTCGCGCCGTAGTGCACCCAGACCCAGAATCGGTCCTCGATCCACTGGAGGTCGAGCGACGGGTCCGTCGGCGGATGCTCCGCCAGAGAGGCGGCCAGGTCGCCGTCTCGGTCCCACAGGATGTCCGGGTCCTCAACTCGCTCGGCGAAGTCGGAGGCCCGCACGAACTTGAAGTCGACGTGGAGAAGGGGCGGCCCGACGAGCGTGATGATCAGGCGGGGTTCGCCGACGTGCTCCCCGGTGAACCCCGCCACCAGGGCGGCCCACGAGCCGATCAGCTCAAGACGCTCCTTCATGACCCGGTCGAACGCCTCGTCGTCGATGACCACGATGAGATCGACATCGGAGTAGATATCGGGGTGTCCTCTGGCGATCGACCCCGCGATGGCGACACCGGCCACTCTCGGATCTTGCTGAATCCGAGGAAGCACGTCGCTGAGGAACCGGTTGTGCAGGGAGAGAGCGTCCATAGCGTGCCTTTCGATACGAACAAAGTCTTCGAACGTACCATGCCGTCCGATCGGCCCGGATTCGTGAGAAGAGCGCGGCGCAGAGGCCGGCTGTGCCTGCGCACCTGGGAGGAGCGCCAGCCGACCCTCTGGGGATCTCTGTCGGACTCCAACGCCAAATCCCTTTGTCAGCAGGCTCTGAGTGGTGATCACGTCGTGGGGATCTGGTCGTTCAGCTATGGATCTGTCGGGGTTGGCGGTCCTCTTGGAGGTCGGGTTCGTTGAAGGTGCGGGTGGTTGCCGTCGTCGCTCTGGATGGTCCATCGGCCGTTGGCGAAGTCGCCGGCGACGATGGTGCCGGCGAAGGACCCGTCCAGCGCTCGTACGCGCTTGCCGATCTCTTCTTGGGTGCGTGCCGTGAACTACTCCGTGCCGGTGAGGTGGCGGCTGAAGCGCTGGAAGGCGGCCTGCCGGGTGGCGCCGAGTGCGGAGCCGACGGCCTCCCAGGTGGCGCCCTGGCGGCGGGCGGCGACCGCCGCGGCGATGGCGGCCCGGTCGGTGGCCTTCTCCAGTCGTCCGGCGATGCGCAGGGCGGCCAGCGGCCGCTCGACGGACAGCTCGCCGAGCCGTCGGCCGAGCGTGCTCAGCAACTCCTCGACGTCGCTGGGCACCGCGCCGCCGGTCGCGGCCCGGACGTGGCGCAGCCAGTCGGCGTACGGGCCGCCCGGGTGCTCCCAGTCGCCCTCGTTGGCGTCGAGGCCGGCGTCCCAGTCGATCTCGTGTGTGGCGGTGGCTCGCCAGCCGCACTCGCAGCCGGCCTGCAGGCGGGTGGCCCGCGGGTGGCCGTTCTTCCCGTCGAAGACCCACCAGGAGGTGTTGCCGTCGATCGGGTCGGGCTCGCGGCTGTCGACGAGAGGGAGCGCGTAGCCCTCGTGGGCGTAGGTCTCGTCGGCCGGGCTGGTCCATCCCATGTAAAGGCTCCTTGACGTCGGGTGTACCGCCAGGGTGCGGCACCGCCTCCTCGGACGTCAAGGAGCCTTTACAAACCGGCCTCAAGGATCATTTGGGAGAAGTGTGGTTCCCGCAAGCTAGCAACGCTAGAGCGGTGGTCTCGGAAGTTGGTGAGGGCGGCAGAACGTGGGCGCCCCGGGTCGACGGGACGTACCGGGGAGGCCGCACGATGAACGCGGGCCGGCGACCCCTCCAGCAGCCGGCCCGCACCTCCTGCATACCAGTGATCGCCCGACCACTCTGCGTGGACACGCGAAACCGTATGGAACCGGACGCGCCCTCCGGCGCTGCGCCGACCCGGCGCAGCGGGGCGCTCCCGGGGGTCATCCCCAGCTCGCCGGGGCGCCCCGCGCCTCGGCGAACCGACTCCCCCAGCCGGGCCGCACACGCACCTGGACACCAGCAATTGGCCGGGCGCGGAGGGTGAATGCCGGTGTCATCGCGCGGGCGGCCAGCCGCGCACGAACCGGCGCAGATGGCGTCCTTTTCCTCAAGAGGTCGGGAAGCTGCTGTTGACGGCCCGCCGCTCCCGAGCATGTCCCTGGCCCCAACGCGACCCGGCGTAACCGGGGCTCCCGGACTACCGGACACGCTGCGTATCAAGTTCGGACGTATTGATAGTTCCGAAGCGCCGACACCACGGCGAATGACGCGGATCAGCTCGCGCTATCCGCGGCATGCGCGGGCGGGTTGTCCTTGCGAAAACCATTGGTGCCCGGCTTGCTCCGATGATGGACTGACGTCCCGCCGTGAGTCTGCCGCGTGACGGAGGTAGTGGTTGTGACGGATTATGACGTGCTTGCCGAGGTGTACGAATGGCTCATCTCGGATGCAAAGTTGCCTCCAGCCGAGTTCGCTGCGTCGTTCGATGACGTCCTCAGTCTCCTGCCGTCGAACGCTCACGTCCTCGACTGTTCGTGCGGAACCGGACAGTTGGCGGTTGGCCTCGCCGGTCGTGGCATGCAGGTTGTCGCAACTGACGCCAGCGAAGCGATGGTTCGTCGGACTGCAGAGTTGTCTGAGGAGTTCGGGGCATCCGTCCGGGCCATGCGGGCGAACTGGGAAGAGTTACCCGACCATTTCGAGGACGACACGTTCGACATGGTGTTCTGCGTTGGCAACTCGCTTCACCATGCCGCGGGCGCGACAGGCAGGGGTGCTGCTCTGGAGTCGATGTCACGGCTTCTGCGCCCTGGCGGGCGCTTGGTGCTCACATCCCGCACTTGGGAACTCGTGAGGGCCAGAGGTTCCCGGCTGGACATCAGTGACCGACTCGTCCGCCGGAACGGTCGCGATGCCGTCGTGGTCTACCGCTGGGAGATTGCGCCGCATTGGGAGGAGGAGCACCACATCGAGATTGCGATCGCGCAAGTTGATGCGACTGGGCTGGTTCTTGTCCGCTCGGAACTGCTGTCCTGCTGGCCCTACCGGTACGAGGAGCTCGAAGTCGAGCTGCACCGGGTCGGACTCCGGACGGAAGTGAGCACGTTCGATCTTGAGGCCGAGAACTACATGGTGGTCGCGAGCAAGGTATAGGCACCGGGCTCTCAGTGTTATCGAGCGGCTGCGCGCCTGACTCATCCCCAAACGCCCGGACCGAAACCGACCCTCGGCGGATAACGCCGTCGCGCACAGTGACCTGCGACGATCACTCACCGTGGGGCTGGGGCCGCGCTCGGGAGGAGAACGCCTTGACCTGCTGTTTTAGCTGGTAGGCGTGTCGCGGCCGCGGTTGAGTTGGGCCATGAGTTCGCGGTTGGCTGCGCGGGCTGCGCGGGTTGCGTCCGGTTCGTCGTCGGTGATCTACAATGTAAAGGGCTGGGCCGTCGCAGACCGTGCAGGGGACACCTGCGCGAATCGCACGGTGATGCACAGACCCCCTTCGGGGCGGGCGCCCGTGATGATGGTGGCGTGGTGGGCCTGGGAGACGGCGCTGACGATGGCGAGGCCGAGGCCGTAGCCGACGTGACGGCCATGACGTTCCGGTGCCAGCCTCTGAAAGGGTCGGAAGAGGCGCTGGATCTGGTTGTCGGGGATGACCGGCCCGCTGTTGGCGACCGTGAGGGTCGCCTCCGTGCCGGAGGTCCGGGTGGTGACCTCGACGTGCCCGCCTGCGTGGTTGTGGCGGATGGCGTTGTCGACGAGGTTGGCGACGAGGCTTTCGATCAGCCTCGGGTCCCCGGCCGTCACTGCGGGCGCCAGGCGTTCGGCGAGGTCGATGCCCTTTTCCGTGGCTTGGCCGCGGCGGGAGGCGAGCACCCCTTCGACGACCTGGGAGAGGTCGAGGGGGTCCCGGCGGGTCACGCCGCGCTCGCTGGTGGCCAGCGCGAGCAGTGCTTGGACGAGCCGCTCCTGGTGCCCGCCGAGAGCGAGGGCCTCCTGGCAGACCGAGCGCAGAGTTTCGGTGTCGGCGTCGGTGTCGGCGAGGGCGACTTCGAGGAGGGTGCGCAGGCCGGCCAGCGGGGTCAGCAGCTCGTGGGAGGCGTTGGCGACGAAGTGGCGTTGGGCGTCGAAGGAGGCCTGAAGGCGGGCGAACAGGTCGTCGAGGGTGTGGCCGAGCTCGGTCAGCTCGTCCGTGGGCTCGCCGAGCGCGAGTCGCCGGTGAAGGTCTCCGGCGGAGATGATCTTGGCGGTGGCGGTGATGGCGCGCAGCGGCCGCAGGAACCGGCCGGCGACGAACCAGCCGAGAGCCAGGGCGACCGGAACCAGGATGACCAGGGCGACGGCGCAGCCCGTGAGGAGCTGGGGCAGGCTGATCCCGGGTCCGGTCTCGTTGATCGCGCTCGACGAGGGCCGGCCCTTGGGGGCGGCCGCATCGATGCTGGCGAGCGGGACGGCGACGAGGACGAGCACGAGGACCCCGGCGGCGTAGATGCCCGCCGCGTAGGCGAGCGCGAGCCGCGTCTGCAGGGACCTCCTGGCGAGCGTCCGGGGGGTCATGGCGGTTGACGCGCTCCGCCGCACTCCCGCCGAAGGCCGGGGCACTACGGACGAACCCGGTAGCCGGCCTCGCGGACGGTCTCGATCACCGGAGGGTCGCCGAGCTTGGCCCGCAGCCGGTGCATGGTGTGCTTGACGGCGCTGCTGAAGGGGTCGGCGGCCTCGTCCCAGACGCGTTCGAGCAGCTCCTCGGCGGAGATGACCAGGCCGGGCACGGCGAGCAGGCATTCGAGCAGGGCGAACTCCCGGGGGCTCAGGTCAAGGCGCCGGCCGGCCCGGGACGCGGTACGGCGTGCCGGATCGAGGGTGATGTCCCCGCATGCCAGGGTGGGCGGGAGCGGCGGGGTGGCGCGGCGGGCCAGGGCACGAACGCGGGCGACCAGCTCGGCGAACGCGAACGGCTTGGGCAGGTAGTCGTCGGCGCCGAGGCTGAGCCCGTCGACGCGGTCCTCGATCGTGCCGGAGGCGGTGAGCATCAGGACGCGGGTCTCGCAGCGGCCGTGGGCCAGGCGCCGGCAGATCTCGTCGCCGTGGACGCCGGGCAGGTCGCGGTCGAGGATCACCACGTCGTAGCGGGTGGCGGCCAGGCGGTCGAGGGCGGCGGTCCCGTCCAGGACGACGTCGACGGCCATGCCCTCGCGGCGCAGCCCCGTTCCGATGGAGCGGGCGAGGACCTCGAAGTCCTCGACGACGAGGACCCTCACTGCCGCTCACCGCCGGTCGTCGTGCGTGCAGGGCGGACCGGCCGGCCGCCGGGTCGAGATGCCATGCCTCCAACGATGCCAGAGCCCCGGTCGCAGCCGGGTCGCAGCGGCCGCGACCCGGCTGGAACCGGGTGCCCCGTACAACCGTCGGCATGAGTTCATTCACGCCTCACCGCTCCAGCCGGCGGGCCGGGCAGGACGGCTTCCCCCAGGCGCTGCACGCCCAGTGGACCAGGTTCCGCTCCGCGCGCGGCTGGGCGCTTGCCATGGCGGCCTCCGTACTGGTCACCGTGTCGCTCGGACTGCTGGTCGCCGGGGGCGTCCGCAGCAGCTGCGTGACCGGGAAGGGCGAGGGCCCCTGCCCCGGGCCCTTGGTGGGACCCGAGGGCACGGCGGTGCAGGACAAGTACTACTTCGTGCACCAGCCGCTCAAGGGGAACGGCAGCCTCACCGCCCGTGTGTCGGACATGACCGGGCAGATCCGGCTGCCCGACGCCGTATCCGGGGTGCGCAACATCAAGCAGGGAGTGGTGCCGTGGGCGAAGGCCGGGCTCCTCGTCAGGCAGAGCCTCAAGCAGGGCACACCGTATGCCGCCGTCATGCTCACCGGAGACCACGGCGTGCGGATGCAGTACAACTACACCCACGACGTGCCCGCCGGTCCGCACAACGGCCCGCAGTGGCTGCGGCTGACCAGGTCGGGCGACACCGTCACCGGCTACGAGTCGGACGACGGCAGGACGTGGACCGAGATCAGCGCGGTCAAGCTGACCGGGCTGCCGGAGACGGTCGAGATCGGGCTGTTCGCCACCTCACCGGGCGCCTTGTGGGACATGGCGGAAGCCTTCGCCCAGGCCACCGCCACCTTCGACCAGATCGAGCTGCGGGGCGCGGACGGTTCGTGGCGCCGTGACGACGTCGGCGTCGCCATGGAGTCCGACGGCAGGACCCCGCACCACCCGGGCGGGGTCGTCGAGTCCGGCGACAAGCTCATCGTGACCGGGGGTGGCGACATCGGGCCCGCCACGGTGGAGGGGGGCGTGCGCGCCGACCTCACGCTGATCGGCGGGGCCCTGGGGCTGATCCCGGTGCTCGTGGCGGCGGCCACGTTCTTCACGGCGGAACGCCGGCGCGGACCGGCCGGGACCGGCCCGCAGGCCGAGCCGCGTCCGGCGTGGGTGCCGGCGGCCGAGGCCGCGGTGGTCGGCGCGGTCGCGTTCGTGGCGGGGCTGGTGGCCGCGGGGGTGGTGGTCCCTGCCGGCCTGGCGATGTTGCGCGCCCATCAGAACCCGATCCAGCCGATCACCCTCGGTACCGAGCTGCGGGTGATCGTCGGCTACGCGGCGCTGACGGCAGCCGCCGCCGTGTTGGCCCTGGGCCTCGCCGCGCTGGTCAAGCGGGCCGTCGTCGCCATCGGGCTGGCCGTCGCGCTGGTCGTCGTCCCCTATCTGCTGGCGATCGCGGGACTGGCGCCATGGCTGCTGATGATCACCCCCGCCGCCGGGTTCGCGATCACGCAGAGCGTCCCCACGTTCGCGCACGTGGACGTGGACCCGTCACTGCTCGTGGGCTATTACCCGCTCCCGCCATGGGCCGGCCTGACCGTGACCTGCGGGTACGCCGCCCTCGCCCTCGGCGCGGCGATAGCCGTGCACCGCGGGAGAGCTCCACGCCAGGCTCCGCTTGCCTGACGGCGCGGATCACCCGTAGAGGGAGCGGGCTCCCGGGCTGGCGCCCTTGAAGCGCCGGCCCGCGGCGATCTCCTCGCCGACCATCGACCAGACGGTCTCGTCGTCCTGGAAGGGGAGCGGGTCGATGCTGCTCGTCTCCTGACGGATGCGCTCGACCTCGCGCTCCAGGTGCTCGAAGCCGGCTTCCTCGTCGCCGCCGTCGAAGGTGAACTCCTCGAGCAGGCGCTGGAGCCGGAAGGTGACCTGGACGAGGGAGGAGACGTCCGTGTGGAGCTCCCGCACGGTCTCCTCGTCGGCGTCGAAGGCGTGCACCCTGCCGGAGCCGGGGTCGAGGGCGAGGTGGGCGTTGAGCAGCCAGCCGATGACGGGCCATTCGCCCGCGTGCTCCGAGGCGTCCTCGAAGTCCTCGGTGTCGACGACGTCCTGGACGAGGGGCAGCCGGCCGGAGTCCTCGCCGGGCTCACGCAGCCGGAGCGTCCCGGTGGGGACGCCGACGGTCCGCAGGAGGCGGGCGCCCTCGAGGTCCGCGGTGGAGGGCGGGAAGGCGGTGGCGGGCAGGGTCGCGAGCCGGTCCTCGCCGAAGATGTCGGCGAGCTCGCTGCGGGTGACGTCGAAAAGCACTGCCGGAACTCCGAACTCGGCGGGGATACGGGCGCCGTGGGACTCTCAGCAGATGTTACCGACGATCGAGCCCGACCAGGTGCTCGCGGGCCCGCTCCGGACGGGGCTCACCGTCGGCCGGCCTGATCGCCCGCCGACCGGCTCGGACCGGGCGTGACGGTTAACCTGGGTCCGGGATGCCAGGTACCCCGGCGAGTGAGGGAGACGATGTCGGCGACGCGACTGCTGGTTCTCGGCGTGGTGCGGCGGCACGACCGGGCGCACGGCTACCTGGTGGGCTCCGAGCTGGAGTCGTGGGAGACGGAGAGGTGGGCCGGGCTCAGGTCCGGCTCGATCTACCACGCCCTGCGCCAGCTGGCCAAGGAGGGGCTGCTGGACGCGAGCGAGGTGCACGACTGGCCGGGCCGCGTCGACTACGCCATCAACGAGAAGGGCGAGGCGGAGTTCCTCCAACTGCTCAGAGGCGCCCTGCGCGTGCCCGACAGGCGCCCGGAGCTGCTGGGTGCGGCCCTGGTCATGCTGCCCGCGCTGCCCGTGGACGAAGTGATCGCACTGCTCGAGGAGCGGGTACGCGCCCTGGAGGACGAACGGGCGCGGATCATGGCCACGGCCGCAGAGGGGGAGCGCCCCGCGCATGTGGCGGAGCTGTTCGCGCTGCGCGCCGCCCAGGCCGCGGGTGACGCGTCGTGGACCCGTGAGCTGATCGAACGGCTGGAACGCAACGAAAAGCCCGCCTGAGCGGGAGGGAAAGCGGTTTGACGGTGCGGACGTGGGTGAGCCATAGTGCGGTAACCAAATTTGGTTAACCAAATTTGGTTACACGAAGGAGTCCTATGCGCATCACCACCGCGGTGCTTCTGGCGCTCGCCTCGATCCCCGTCACCTCGGCCCGGCATCCGGCGGAGGTGGACGGCGTCATCCTGACCGGCGAGTCGAGCGCGCCCGACACGGCCGCCTTCGAGCGGATGGGCGCGGGTATCCGGCGTGCCGCCGACGATCCCCGCTTCGCCGGGCGCGGGCTCGACGACGGCTACCTCACCACCCGGCCCGGCCTGCGGGCCACCTGGTTCTACCACCGGCCCGGCGCCGATCCCGAGGTCATCGCCGCCGACGAGGCCGCCAGGACGACCGATGTCTTCCCGCCCGGCGACTCCTACACCCCGCCCTCGATCAACAGGGGCATCCAGGTCCCCGTGCTGATCGTCAACGGCGAGCACGACCGGCTGCTGGCCGGAGCCCGGGCGTCCGCCGCGCTGCACGCCCAGGAGGCCCCCTTCTACGGTCCCCGCGCCGAGCTGGAGACCGTTGTGATCCCCGGCGCCGGGCACGTGCTCAACGGCCACCGCACCGCGCCCCGCTGGTTCGCGCAGGCCCGCGCGTGGGCCGACCGGCACGTGGGCGGGGCGGCCCGATGAGCCAGGAGCCGATCGACACCCCGGCGGGACGGGGCGGCCCGACGGGTCGGGAGCCGGTCGACAGCCCGACCGCGTGGGTGGCCCGGCATGTCAGGAGCTACGCCGAGTCCGGCGGCGCCCGCGGTCATCTCTTCCACGGCGCGCCGACCCTGCTGATCACCACGATCGGCCGCCGCTCGGGGCTCCCGCGCCGCACCGCCCTCATCTACGGCCGGGACGCCGGCCGCTACCTCGTGGTCGCCTCCAACGGCGGTGCCGACGGGCATCCGCTCTGGTTCCACAACGTGCTCGCCGAGCCGCGGGTCACGGTGCAGGTCGGCGCCGAGGTGTTCGACGCGGTGGCCCGTCCGGCGGCCGAGGACGAGCGGGACCGCCTCTGGGAGACGATGACCGGGCTATGGCCGCAGTACACGGCCTACCAGCGCAAGACGCCGAGGCGGATCCCGATCGTGGTCGTCGAGCGGGCGGCGGCGGACGCGGGCGGCCGATGACCTGAGAGGAGTGAAAGTTTCAGCGGCACCGATGCTGTCCTCCGAGGTCGGCGCTGATGCCGGCCTCGGGGCCACCGGAGCGGGCTTGCGGAGGCTCCGCGAAGGGGCAGATCGTTTGGGAGCGCTCCCACCCCCCTGGAGGGGCCGATGCCGTCACGGAGAACCCTCATGCACATGCCCCGGAACCCGTGGCGCGGACCGTTGATGGCAGCAGCCGCCGTGCTGCTCGCCGGATCCGGGCTCGCCACCGTCCAGACCGCCGCCGACGCCGCCGTGGCGTGTTCGGCCACCTACACCAAGAGCTGGGACAACGGCACCGGGTTCGGTGCCTCCATCACGGTGACCAACACCGGCGACCCGCTGACCAGCTGGGCCCTGAACTTCGACTTCCCCGGCAACCAGGTGATCACCCAGATGTGGGGCGGCGTGCCGACCCCGGCCGCACCCACCCCCGCGGGCGCGGCCGTCACCGTCAAGCCGGAGTCGTACAACGCCGCCAAGGGCACCGGCGCGACCTGGACCGTCGGCTTCAACGGCACCTACACCGGCGCCAACACCTCGCCCACCGTGTCGTGCACCGGTACCGGCTCCGGAGGGACGCAGCAGGCCCTGGTGGTCTCGCCCACCAGTGTGAGCGTGCCCGAGGGCAAGACCGGCGCCTACACGGTACGCCTGCAGTCCCAGCCGTCCGGCAACGTGATCGTGACCAGCACCGCGGGCACCGGCGACGGCGACCTCACCGTGACCGGCGGCGCCGGCCTCACCTTCACCGCCGCCAACTGGAGCACCCCGCAGACCGTGACGCTCAGCGCCGCCGAGGACGCCGACAGCACCAACGGCACCCGGCCGATCAGCGTCACCTCCCCCGGCCTGACCTCCGTCACCGTCAACGCCACCGAGGCCGACAACGACGGCGTCACCGGCGGCGCGGCGCCCGCCCTGCGCGTCTCCGGCAACCGGCTGGTCACCTCCGCCGGCGCCACGTACCGGCTGCTGGGCGTCAACCGGGCGAGCGGCGAGTTCGCCTGCGTGCAGGGCAAGGGCATGTGGGACAGCGGTCCCGTGGACCAGGCGTCGGTCGACGCGATGAAGGCCTGGAACATCCACGCGGTACGCATCCCGCTGAACGAGGAGTGCTGGAACGGCACCAACGGCACGCCCAGCGGCGCCACGTACCAGCAGAACGTCAAGGACTACGTGAACCTGCTCGTCGCCAACGGCATCACGCCGATCGTGGAGATGCACTGGAACTACGGCCAGTACACCGGCCAGGGCGCCGGCTGCTCCGACACCACGGCGACCTGCCAGAAGCCGATGCCCGACGCGCAGTACGCGCCGACGTTCTGGAAGGGCGTGGCCACCGCCTTCAAGGGCAACAACGCGGTCGTCTTCGACCTGTTCAACGAGCCGTACCCGGACGCCGCCGCGAACTGGAACGCGACCGCGGGATGGACCTGCTGGCGCGACGGCGGCACCTGCACCGGCATCGGCTACCAGGTGGCCGGCATGCAGTCACTGGTGGACACGGTGCGCGCCACCGGAGCCACCAACGTGATCATGCTCGGCGGCCTGACCTGGTCCAACGACCTCAGCCAGTGGCTCACCTACAAGCCGTCCGACCCGGCCGGCAACCTCATGGCCGCCTGGCACACCTACAACTTCAACGCCTGCTCCAACGTCTCCTGCTGGGACAGCCAGGTCGGGGCCGTCGCCGCGCAGGTGCCGGTGCACGCCGGCGAGATCGGCCAGAACTCCTGCGCCCACGACTACATCGACCAGGTCATGGCGTGGGCCGACGCGCACGGCGTCGGATACACGGCCTGGACGTGGAACCCGTGGGGCTGCAGCCAGGGCAACGTGCTCATCGAGGACTACGACGGAACCCCCACCAGCACCTACGGCGCGGGCTTCAAGGCACACCTGCTCACCCAGAACCCCCTGTCCTAGAATCACGCCTCCGGCCGGGGCCGGCCCCCGGCGGGCGGGGCCGCCCGGGGCCGCGGGGGGGTGGGCCGCGAGGG
>NZ_JBFAHO010000078.1:0-12970 GCF_040654215.1 Nonomuraea sp. NPDC050733
CGTCGGCCGCCCCGGCTGCCGGGGGGCGGCCGGGCCGCGTCGCGCCGCATCGCCAGGCGAAGACGTAGAAGGACGTCAGGACGGCGCGTTTCCTGGCCACCGTCGTGCCCGCCAGGGACCTGCCCGGCCCGGCCTCGCCGCCGGGCAGACGGCCGTCGAGCGCCGCGTCGCAGTAACGGTCCACCTGCGGCCCGGTGACGGCGAGCAGGTCGGCGTCCGGCTCGGCGACGCGCAGCCAACGCAGGAACGAGGCCATCACCCGCAGGCGGACGCGGCGCGTGCCGGGGGAGGACCCGGCCTCCAGCCAGCCCGCCACGGTACGCCGGTCGGACGGGTCCAGCGCGTCCAGCAGATCGACGTCGGCATGGCTCACCTCACCGCCGTCACCGGGCCGGCGGCGCGGCCGTAATCCGGCGATCTGCCCGATGCTGGGAACCCCGGCCACGGGGTCGGTCGTCGTCCGGAGCTCTTCACGATCGCGGCGGCCCAGGTCGGGGAGACCAGTCATGATGTTGATCTTCTCATGGGGCGGCGACCGCCGTGGTCCGGCGCCCGGCTTCTTCCGGCACGCCGTAAGAAGCCGCTCGTCGCTGCCTTTTTGGCCGTTCTTGGCGGAGTCCTCGAGAGAGGGGGGTACGAAGGCTGCACCTCAACGTTCCAGAAAGAGGCCGGAAAGAGGAGCACATGAGCACACCACCGCACGCGACCAGGGCGCCCAACCATGTGCCGGCCGGGGTCTCCGAGAGCGGGGACGGGGTCGTCGTCGGCGACGGCCCGGTCAGGGTGGACGCCTACATCGACTTCCAGTGCCCGTTCTGCCGGATGTTCGAGCAGGCGTCGGGGCCGGTCCTCGGCGACCTGGTGGCCGACGACGCGATCAGGCTGGTCTACCACCCGATGGGGTTCCTGGACGGGTTGTCCACCAACCGCTACTCCTCCCGCGCGTCCGCCTCCTCCGGCTGCGCCTCCGACGGCGGCAGGTTCGTGCCGTACGCCGCCGCGCTCTTCGCCCACCAGCCTCCCGAGGGAGGCCCGGGGCTCACCGACGACGAGCTGATCGAGCTCGGCGGCACGGTGGGGCTCGACGCCGGGTCGTTCGGCGCGTGCGTGCGCTCGGGCGCCTACCTCGACTGGACCGCGTACGTGACGGCCGGGGCCGCCCGGCGCGGGGTGAGCGGAACGCCGACGGTCCTGGTGGAGGGCGTCGCCGTGCCGGCCAATCCCCGCACGATCACCGTCGCGGTGGCGGCCGCCATCCGGTGAGCCGGCGAGCGCTGCTTTGCATGGCCATGCATTGGTGTGTATATACTTCTGCTCGTGTCCAAGGTACTCACCTCCCTGCCTGTCGGTGAACGTGTCGGCATCGCCTTCTCCGGCGGCCTCGACACGTCGGTAGCGGTCGCGTGGATGCGCGAGAACGGTGCAGTGCCCTGCACCTACACCGCTGACATCGGCCAGTACGACGAGCCCGACATCGCCTCGGTGCCGGGCCGCGCCACGGCCTACGGGGCCGAGATCGCCCGGCTGGTCGACTGCCGCGCGGCCCTCGTCGAAGAGGGGCTCGCGGCGCTGGCCTGCGGGGCCTTCCACATCCGCTCCGGCGGCCGCACCTACTTCAACACCACCCCGCTCGGGCGGGCCGTCACCGGCACCCTGCTGGTGCGAGCGATGCTCGAGGACGACGTGTTGATCTGGGGCGACGGCTCCACCTTCAAGGGCAACGACATCGAGCGGTTCTACCGTTACGGCCTGCTCGCCAACCCCTCCCTGCGGATCTACAAGCCGTGGCTGGACGCCGACTTCGTCAGCGAGCTGGGCGGCCGCAAGGAGATGTCCGAGTGGCTGCTCGCCCGCGCCCTGCCGTACCGGGACAGCACGGAGAAGGCCTACTCCACCGACGCCAACATCTGGGGCGCGACCCACGAGGCCAAGGCGCTCGAGCACCTCGACGCGGGCATCGAGATCGTCGAGCCGATCATGGGCGTGCGGTTCTGGGACCCCGAGGTCGAGATCGCCGCCGAGGACGTGACGATCGGCTTCGAGCAGGGCCGGCCGGTCACGATCAACGGCAAGGAGTTCTCCTCCGCCGTCGACCTGGTGCTGGAGGCCAACGCCATCGGCGGCCGGCACGGCATGGGTATGTCCGACCAGATCGAGAACCGGATCATCGAGGCCAAGAGCCGCGGCATCTACGAGGCGCCGGGCATGGCCCTGCTGCACGCGGCGTACGAGCGGCTGGTCAACGCGATCCACAACGAGGACACCCTCGCCACCTACCACATCGAGGGCCGGCGGCTGGGCCGGCTGATGTACGAGGGCCGCTGGCTGGACCCGCAGGCGCTGATGGTGCGCGAGTCGCTGCAGCGCTGGGTCGGCACGGCGATCACCGGCGAGGTGACGCTGCGGCTGCGCCGCGGCGAGGACTACTCCGTCCTGGACACCTCCGGCCCGGCGTTCAGCTACCACCCGGACAAGCTGTCCATGGAGCGGACCGAGGACTCCGCCTTCGGGCCGGTCGACCGCATCGGCCAGCTCACCATGCGCAACCTCGACATCGCCGACTCGCGCGCCAAGCTGGAGCAGTACGCCCGGCTCGGCATGGTCGGCAGCCCGCAGACGACGCTGATCGGCACCCCGCCGGCGGCCACGACCGGGCTGATCGGCGCGATGTCCGAGGGCGGGGCCGAGGCGATCGCCTCCCGCGGGGAGGTCCCCGAGGACGACGAGCTGCTCGACCACGCCGCGATGGAGTCCGGGACGGACTGACCCGCACCCGGTCAGCGTCGGAGCGCGACCAGCTCGCCCTTGCCGACGTTGATCGTGGTGACGGTCATGTGCGGCTGCCGCAGGAGGAGGTCGTGCAGCGGGGCGATCTCCTCGGGGTGGGACAGGGCGTTGTCGGCGACGAGCACGCCGCCCTGGCGCAGCACCCGGTAGGGGTGCGGCCACCAGGAGGCGTACTCGGTGCGTTCGGCGTCGAGGAAGAGCAGGTCCACCGCGCCGTCCGGCATGCGGGCGAGCGCGGTGCCGCCGTCCTCGACGCGGAAGTCGACATGCTCGGCCAGCCCCGCGTCGCTCACCGCGCGGCGGGCGTGCCCCTGGGCGTCGGCGTCGGTGTCGAGGCTGAGGACGTGCCCGCCGGTCGCTCGGGCGGCGTCGGCCAGCCACAGCGTCGACACGCCGCGCGAGGTGCCGACCTCCACGATGATCCTGGCCCCGGAGCTCTGGGCCAGGAACCACAGGAACTCCCCGGCGTCGGGCTCCAGCACCCGCCACCGCTCCAGCCGGTCCTGCCGGGTGGCGTCGTGCCGGGCGGCGGCCTCGTTCAGCTCCGCGATGGTCTTTCGCAGCGTGACATCCATGGGCAGGATTCTGCCCCGCCCCCCTAGGAGATGCCGTCGCCGCGGAGATCGGCCCGCGCGTACTGGGCCACGCCGTCGCCGAACGACCAGTCGATCAACTCGTTCTCGGTGATCTTGACCAGGACGTTCCGCGGCTCGGTGCCCGCGTACTCCTCGGCCAGCTCGGCGATCCTGCGGTAGAGGGCGTGCTTCTGGCCGGCGGTGCGGCCGGATCGCATGGTGACGTCGACGAACACGAGGTCGTCATCCCGGTGGATGCCGAGGTAGTCGGCGCCGTAGCGGATCAGGCTCCGCGTGCCGTCGTGGCCGGTCAGCACCTGGAACAGGTCGTCCGCAGGGATGCCGAGGGCCTCGACCAGGGCGTCGTGCACGGCCCGGCCCAGGTTCTCCAGTCGCTTGTCGTCGGCACGGATCGCGTCAATGCGTACAAAGGGCATGTTCGTCCTCTCCAGTGGTGCGGTCAGTGGCGGGCGTGCCCGGCGAGCAGGCCGAGCGCGCCGTCGACGGCCTGCGCGTACACCTCGGCGTCGCCCGCGGCGCGGGCCACGACGTAGCCGCCCTGCAGCACCGCGACGAGCGCGGTGGCGGTGCTCGCAGGGTCGAGCGCGGGGTCCAGCTCGCCCGTGGACCGTCCTTCTCCGAGGACTCCGGCCAGACGGGCGCGCAGCCAGGCGAACGTCTCCTCGACCGGGCGGCGCAGCGCGGGATCGGCCATCACGTCCGGGTCCTGGGTGAGGCGGCCGACCGGGCAGCCCCGCAGGGCCTCGCGCTCCCGGCGCAGGTAGGCGCTGATCCGCTCCAGCGGGGTCCCCGGGCCGTCGAGCACCGTCTCGGCCCGGGTGCGCAGCTCCTCGGCGCTGCGGCCGATCGCGGCCAGCGCAAGGGCGGGCTTGTCGCGGAAGTGGTGGTACATGCTGCCCTGCCCCGCTCCGGACCGCTGCTGGATGGCCTTGGGGGAGGTGCCCACGTAGCCGCGCTCCCACAGCAGCTCACGGGTGCTCTCGATGAGCCGTTCTCTCGTGTCCACGACCGCTATCGTACATACTAGTAGGTACAGAAGCGAATTTGCCTTAGAGCGCGCTCCAACGCCTAGCGTCATGGGCACACGGTTCCGAGAGTCCAGGAGGCAGCAGCATGATCGACGTCCCCACCCGGCACCTGGGTGAACTGGCGGTCCCCGCGCAGGGCCTGGGATGCATGGGCATGAGTCACGGCTACGGCGCCGCGGACGACGCGCAGTCGATCGCGACACTCCGCCACGCCCTCGACCTCGGGGTGACCTTCCTGGACACCTCCGACTTCTACGGCGCCGGGCACAACGAGGAGCTGATCGGACGGGCCATCGCGGGGCGCCGCGACGAGGTGGTGCTGGCCACGAAGTTCGGCTTCGCCAACCGCCTGGGCGAGCCCACCCGGATCCGCGGCGACGCCGCCTACGTGCGGCAGGCGTGCGAGGCGTCGCTGCGCCGGCTCGGGGTCGACCACATCGACCTCTACTACCAGCACCGGGTCGACCCGGAGGTGCCGATCGAGGAGACCGTCGGCGCCATGGCCGAGCTGGTGGCGGCCGGGAAGGTCCGCCACCTCGGGCTGTCCGAGGCCGGCGCGAGCACCATCCGGCGGGCGCACGCGGTGCACTCGATCGCCGCGCTGCAGAGCGAGTGGTCGCTGTGGACCCGCGACCTGGAGGCGGAGATCGCCCCGGTCTGCCGCGAGCTCGGCATCGGCCTGGTGCCGTTCTCGCCGCTCGGGCGCGGCTTCCTGACCGGCCGGTACAACTCGGTCGAGGAGCTGGCGGAGGGCGACGTGCGGCGCAGCCAGCCGCGGTTCGCCGACGGCAACCTCGAACGCAACCTGGCGATCGTCGCGAAGCTGAACGAGCTGGCCGCGGCGAAGGGAGTCACCGCCGGCCAGCTCGCCCTGGCGTGGGTGCAGCACCGGGGCGACGACGTGGTGCCGATCCCCGGCACCCGGCGGCAGCGGTACCTGGAGGAGAACCTCGCGGCCCTGGACATCGAGCTGTCGGCCGGGGACCTCGCCGCCATCGAGGCCGCCGCCCCGCCCGAGCAGGTCGCGGGCACCCGCTACGACGCGACGAGCCTCACCTTCGTCAACGGCTGAGCCCGCACCCCGCACCTGACAGCCGGTACGCGTCGACCAGGCCCTCGGCCATCAGCGCGCGCAAGACCTCACGGCCCGGCCAGAGCCGGGAGAACAGCTGCCAGGTCGTCCGCCCCAGCAGCATGACCCCGTCGTCCAGCACTCGGGGGCGAGGTAGGCGCCCGCGCGCTGGTCACGGGTGGTGCCAGCCGTGCAGTTTGTCGGGGTTCAGCACGATCCACACGGCGACGACCTCGGCACCGGCGACGCTCACGCTGACCGCCCCCACCGCCCGGCCGTCCCGGCGCAGCACCAGACCCGTCCGGCCGTTCACGGACTCGACGGCCACGACGGGGGAGCCGTCTTCGCCGGTGTGCGGCCGCGCCTGGTCGAGGCCGCCCGGCTCACCGGAGTGGTCCGCCGCCGGTCCGGTGTCGCCATGACCGTCACTCCTGCCCATCGTCGCGGGTCAGGACGGGCGAGGGGCGCGGCGCTCCCGGCGCTGCGCGAGCTCTTCGTCGTCGACCAGGGTGAGCATCGGCTTGCCGGGCTCGCACAGCATCGTGACGACGAAACGGAGCGGGACGTCGTCGCGGTTGTTGCCGTCCTGGTAGTGGATGACGTCGCCACCCGGCTCCCAGAACGCCTCGCCGGTGTGTACGACCCTCTCCGGCTGGCCTTCGATCTCCAGCAGCATCTCGCCCTGCTCCACGTAGCCGAACGCCGGGCCGTAGTGCCGGTGCGGCGGCGTGCCGGGGTCGCCGGGCGGGAACTCGACGACCACGGTCATCGCGTGCGCTCCCTCCGGGATGAACGGCGGCTCGGCCTCCTGCAGCACGGTGAGCGCCGTCTGCCACGCGGTCGATCGGGACGTGGACTCGGTGCCGGACATGGTGTACCTCCTTGACGAATCTGACGCGAGGAATCTGACGCGAGCAATCTGACGCGTCAGCCGGCGGCCGGGGTCCGGCGCAGCCAGTCGGTGTAGGTGATGTCGCCGAGAACGGCGCCGTCGCCGGGCACCAAGGCCCGCTCGGTCAGCTCGGCTCCGAAGTAGCGCGCGTGCGGGTCGGTGACCACCTCCCGCGGGTCGCCCAGGGCGGCCAGGGCGTCGCGGAAGAACGCGTCCATCCGGAACCGCTGCGGCCCGGCGATCTCGACGCTCCCGTTCAACGGCGTCCCCAGCGCGATCCCGCCGACCTGCCGGGCGACGTCGTCGCCCGCGATGGGCTGGAAGAGCACCGGCGCGATCCGCACCGTGTCACCGTCGGCGGCCGTGTCGGCGATTCTCCGGATGAACTCGAAGAACTGCGTCGCGTGCACGAGCGAGAACGGGATCGACGACTTCTCGATCAGCCGTTCCTGAGCGATCTTCGCCCGGAAGTAGCCGATCTCGGGGTGCTGCTCGGTTCCCACGACTGACAGCGCGACGTGATGCCCGACGCCCGCCGCCGCCTCGGCGGCGAGCAGGTTGCCCGTGGAGGTCTCGAAGAACTCCATCACCGCGCGGTCCTCGAAGGACGGGGAGTTGGACACGTCGATCACCACGGAGGCTCCGGTCAGTGCCTCGGCCAGTCCTTCGCCGGTGAGGGTGTTGACGCCGGTGCCGGGCGCCGCGGCCACCGCCTCGTGGCCGTGCTCGCCGAGCCTGGTCACGAGCTTCGACCCGATCAGGCCTGTGCCGCCGATCACCACGATCTTCATGAGATGTCTTCCTGTACGCCGGGGCCTCGATTGCCGCCTTGTCACCAGCTAAGACCAGACATCACTCCGGCTTGTGACAGCTTCGATGAAAGCTCTTATAAAGTCGCTGATCGCGGCACCGAGGTGTCACAGACCGGAACGCTGCGCTGTCTTGCGGCTGAACGGACTCCCATGGACCGACAGGAGCAGGACCGTGCCACCAGCGATCCGGGTGCGGATGAACGCACGGGCGATCGACGAGCCCCACCGCGCCTCGAGCCCGCTGGAGCTGCTGTTCGACCTCACCTTCGTGGTGGCTGTCGCCGCCGTCACCGCCCAGCTCGCCCACGACGTCGCCGACGGTCACGGCCTGGCCCGGCTCGTGCCGTTCCTGCAGGTGTTCTTCGCGATCTGGTGGGCGTGGATGAACTTCACCTGGTTCGCCTCGTCGTACGACACCGACGACGTCCCCTACCGGCTGCTGACCATGGTGCAGATGGGCGGCGTGCTCGTCCTGGCCGCCGGGGTGCCGGCCGCGGCCGACCACTCCGACTTCCGCGCCGTCACGATCGGCTACCTGATCATGAGGATCGCGCTGGTCGCCCAGTGGGTGCGGGCCGGCGTCGAGGACGCTGCCGGTCGCCGTACCGCGCTGCGGTACGCCGTGGGGATCACCGTCGTGCAGGCGGGCTGGGTACTGCGCCTCGTCCTGGCCGAGACGGGTGCGCTGCCGTCGCCGGCCGCGCTGCCGTTCTTCGCCGCGCTGGCCGTCCTGGAGCTCGCGGTGCCGCGCTGGGCGGAGCGGACCAGACCGACCACCTGGCATCCGCACCACATCGCCGAGCGCTACGGCCTGTTCACGATCATCCTGCTCGGCGAGAGCGTCCTCGCCGCGACGCGGGGTGTCGAAGGGGCGCTCGAAGCGGCCCGTACGAGCACCCCGCTCGTCGTCATGGCCGTGTCCGGGCTCGTCCTGCTGTTCGCGCTCTGGTGGCTGTACTTCCTCACCCCGGCGGGCGAGGGTCTCGGCGACCGCCGCCATCGGTCCTACCTGTGGGGGTACGGCCACTACGGGATCTTCGCGGCCCTGGCCGCCCTCGGCGCCGGGCTCGAGGTCGCGGCCGAGCAGACGGGGCACGACGTCACGGCGTCCCCCGTCGCGATCTGCTACGCCGTCGCGATCCCGGCCGCGGTGTTCCTCGTCCTGCTGGGGGTGGTCCACGCTCCCATCGCGGCCAGGCCCGTGCCCCGTCCCGCCGTGGCCCTGGGCTGCGCCGTCGTCATCCTGCTCCTGCCGCTGGCGGCGTCGCGGGCGGGAGTGTCCGCCGTGGTCGCGGCGATCGCGGCCGCCTGCGTCGTGCTGACCGTCCTCAGCGTCGGCGCGGGCCGCGGCGGCGAGTAGGAGGACAGCGGGTCCGGCCGAGATACGGGTAGAACCGGTGCAGCGCTGAGAGGCGCCGACGGCTATGGCGCGGGATGGGAGCGGGCGACGGCCAGGGTGAGCGCGGTGACGTGCTCGGCGAGCGCCGTGACCAGCGCGGGCGGATTGCGGACGGTGAAGGGCCAGGGCAGGCCGGTGAGGATGCGCGCCATGGCGGGCAGGTTCTCCGCGCCGCTGACCAGGAGCACGCCGCCGTCGGGGCAGGCGTGCAGGTTGCCGAAGGTGGCCGACAGATGGTCGCGGGCGGTCTGCAGGTCGGTGTCGAGCCATACCTCGGTGCGGTGGGTCCAGGCGCCGAGCGTCAACGTGTGCAGCACGTGGGTGACGGGGTCGAAACCCCCGAGCGGGGTGAATCGGCCGGGCAGTTCGGCGGCGTCGCTGATCCTGTCCAGGCGGTACATGCGGATGGCGGCGCGGAGATGGTCGTGTCCGACCAGGTACCAGCGGCGTGCGTGCACGACGAGCCCGTACGGGTCCACCTCGCGTGCGCCGCGGGTGTGCTCGATCCGGACGGTGTGCCGGGCGTGAACGGCCGCGGCCAGCGTCAGCGCCAGGTGCGGTTCGGGGGTCAGCGGGCCTGCCGTCGCCGAGGTGGCGGCGATCAACGCGGTGACGCGCCGGCGCAGCGGCGCGGGCAGGACGCGGTTGAGCTTGACCAGCGCCCGGTCGGTCGGGCCGGGCTCTCCCACCTGTTCGTGCTGCTTTCCGGTGGCCAGCGCGACCGCCACGGCGACAGCTTCGTCGTCGGTGAGCATCAGGGGCGGCAGGCGTACGCCGCGGGCCAGCCGGTAGCCGCCGTAGCGTCCGCGGACGGACTCGACGGGGATGTCCATGTCGCGCAGGGCGGTGATGTAGCGGCGGACGGCGCGGGCGTCGACGTCCAGGCGCCGGGCCAGCTCGTCGGCGGGCACCAGGCCGCGCTCTTGCAGGATCTCCAGCAGTGCCAGGACGCGGGTCGCGGGACGGGACACGGTCGCGATCCTAATGAGGGCAGAAAGCGTCCACAATCCTCCCTAGCCTTGCGCCGGTAAGAGATCGATCGAAAGGAGTCGGCCCGTGTCGACCATCGTTCTTGTCGGCGGTTCGTTTCTCGGGGCCTGGGCCTGGGAGCGCGTCACGCCGCTGCTGACCGCCTACGGCCACCAGGTGCATCCGCTGACGCTCACCGGTTTCGGCGACCGCGCGCATCTGGGCTCGCCGGACACGACGCTCACCACACATGCCCGCGACATCACGGCCGCGATCGAGTACGCCGGGCTGCGCGAGGTGGTGCTCGTGGCGCACTCCTACGGCGGAGCCCCGGCCACGATCGCCGCCACCACGATTCCCGAACGGATCTCCCACGTGGTCTACCTCGCCGCGCTCCTGCCCGAGGCCGGCAAGAGCCTGTTCGACAGCACACCCGCGCCCGTCGTCGAAGCGATCATGGAAACCGTCCGGGACGGGCGGATCCCGGTGATGAGCGACGAGGTCATCGACGCCAACTTCGGCGAGCACGGGCTCACCCCCGAGGACCGGGCCTGGCTGCGGGCACGCGGCGCCGGCCAGCCGATCGGCACCTACCAAGATCCGGCACCGGCCGACCTCGGCGCGGCGCGGAGGCTGCGGCGCACCTACATCGCCTGCGCGGCCGACCCGGGCGGACCGCCGCGCCTGCCGGGCCTCGACGTCATCACGCTGGACGCCGGGCACTGGCCGATGATCACCAAGCCGACGGAGCTGGCCAGGGTGCTGGACGAGGTGGCCCGGTCATGATGCGGCCGTACCGGGTGCAGATTCCGCAAGAGACCCTGGACGACCTGGCCGCCCGACTGGCCGCGACCCGCTTCACCCGCCCGCTGCCCGGCCGCGGCCTCGGCGTGCCCGCCAACCGCGTCCGGCACCTGGTCGAGTACTGGCGCGACGGCTATGACTGGCGCGCCTGGGAGCGGCGGATCAACGCCCATCCGCAGTTCCTGACCGAGATCGGCGGGCTTGACGTGCACTTCCTGCACATCCGTTCGACCCGGCCGGACGCCCTGCCGCTCATTCTCACCCATGGCTGGCCCATGTCGGTCGTGGAGTTCCTGCCGCTGATCGACCGGCTGAGCGACGCCTTCCACCTCATCATCCCCTCAGTGCCCGGTTTCGGGTTTTCCGGCGTACCGCGTGAGCCGGGCTGGAATCACCACCGCGTCGCCGCAGCGTGGGCGGAGCTGATGCGCCGGCTCGGTCACGAGCGTTACGGCGCGCACGGCAACGACGTCGGCTCTTCGATCTCCATCGAGCTCGGACGCCTGGATCCGCACCGCGTCGTCGGGGTGCACGTCACCCAGATCTTCTCCCTGCCCTCCGCCGATCCGGCGGAGCGCGCCCTGCTGGGACCGGACGACCGGGCGAAACTGGCCGCCCTGGAACGCTTCATGGCCGGCCGGAGCGCCTACCTCGCCCTCCAGTCCACCCAGCCGCAGACCCTGGCGCACGCGCTCGCCGACTCCCCGGCCGGCCAGCTGGCCTGGAACCTGCAGCTGTTCGGCGACACGGTGAGCGACGACTACATCCTCACCAACGCCGCCATCCACTGGCTGACCGACACCGCCGGCAGTTCGGCCCTGATCGGCTATCACGGCAACAGGCCGCCTGCCGGACCGTCATCGATCCCGCTGGGCCTTGCCTGCTTTGCCGACGACTTCTTCCCCTCCATCCGCCCGCTCGCCGAACGCGACCACAGCGCCATCGTGCATTGGAACACCTACGACAAAGGCGGACACCATCCCGCGCAGGAGCAACCCCAACTCCTCGCCGACGACCTCCGCACGTTCTTCACCCTCCGCCGATGACGTCGCCCGCCGATGGGGGAGGACGCCTTCACATTGATCACGGTTGACCGCTGACCGCATGCCCGCCTGCGGAAACTGGCGTCAAGATCGACTCATGGCCGGTTTCGCCGGTATCTCGGCTGGCCCCGGACAGGCGGTCGTCATGCCGGTCGCCCGGGTCAGGGCGTACGGCCCGCCCTTCTGGCCCGGTAGGCGCTGGCTTTGGCGCGGTTCTGGCAGGACAGATCGCAGAAGCGGCGTGAAGCGTTGCGGGTGGTGTCGAAGAACACCAGCGAGCACGTGCCGGCCCGGCAGGCGCCGAGCCGGGCCGACTGACCGACGCCGATGACCATGGCCAGTGCCGTGCCCATGTCCGCGGCCCACGCGTCGACGAGCGTCGCGTCGGCCGGGTGGAAGGCGAGCACGGGCGGCTGATCGGGGTGGCCGTGCAGGTTGGGCACGGCCCGGTGCCGGGCCAGGAGGTCGTTGAGCCGCGCGGCGACGCCGTGGATGTGGTCGTCCGCGCCGAACACCGGGCGCAGCTCGGCGGCGACCTCCGCCAGCCCGTCGGCGTCGGCGCCGGTGAGCGTGCCGGACGCGGCCAGCCGGGCGGTGATCGCGGCGAGCCGTTCCTCGCCCGATCCCGGCGGGGAGACGACCCGGCCGTGCGCCGTGGTGACGGCCAGACAGTTCACCAGGAGGGCCGCACGCTCCACCCACCTGCCGACATAACTGTCTATTAGGTGTTGACCAGTGATGCGCCAGGGATCTATCGTCACCGTCATATCCTATATAGACAGTGAGGATTTTGATGACGTCCAGATCGCTCGCAGGGCACATGTGGCATCAGATCGAGCCGGTGCACGCGACGCTCTCCTTCAGCCCTCAGGCGTTCGAGGAGACTTCGATGATCGCCGAGTACGTGCCCGCCGTCTGGGCCGTCGCGACACCGCGGCAGGTGAACTTCGAACGCCTCACCGGCCACGACGCGCTCGCCCGTGCCGGCCACCTGGTGGAGATCTACCGGTCCGCGTTCGGCGAGCCGCCCTGGTGCGAGGACGAGCGCGCCGCCGACGCCTTCGCCGAGCGGCTGACCACGGACGTACGCCGCCCGGGGTTCACGGCGGTGCTGGCGTACGACCACGGCGAGCCCGCGGGTTTCGGGACGGCATGGCGCACCCGGAGCCCCTTCCCCGTGGGCCGCGCCTACGACCTCGTCCGCGCCGAGCTCGGCGACGCGGTGGAGACCCGCCTGGTAGGAGCGCTGGAGGTGGACGAGCTGGCGGTGAGCCCGCACGCGCGCCGGCAGGGCCTCGCCGGGCGAATCCTCGACCTGCTGTGCGACGGCGACGACGCCTGCTGGCTGCTCACCGCCCCGCAGGCGGAAGACGCGATCAGGCTCTACGAGCGGCTCGGCTGGCGGCGCCTGACCGCCGCCGGGGCGAACGTCGTGGTGTTCTCGCATCGGAAAGCGGCGGGGTCAGCGCGTTGAGGCCGCGTTGCGGCGGTACCAGTCGAGGGTCGTGGCGACGCCCTCGGCGTGCGGGGTGAGCTTGACCGGGCCGAACGCCTTGCGGAAGGCCGAG
>NZ_JBFAHO010000079.1:0-11324 GCF_040654215.1 Nonomuraea sp. NPDC050733
GGCGGGCTCCGGCCACGTGGTCGCCAGCCCCTCGGGTGCCCGCCGACGACCGCGCCGCGCTCGGGCCCCTGCCCCCGGTGCCTTCGGTGCCCCCGCCCCCTGCGCCCCCTGCGCCCCCGGTGCCTTCGGTGCCGCGGGCCGCCTCCCGGGCGCGCGCGGACAGCAGCGACGCGGACAGCGGCGACAGGGCGTCCCCCGGCTCGCCGATCAGGTGGTCGCCACCGACCGTCGTGCCGGCGGTGTCGGTCGTCGTGCCGGACGTGGCGGCCACCGTGCCGGCGGGTCGATGGTCCGCGGACGGCACGCCGGTGCCGGGCTCGGGGGCCGCGGCGAGGGTCGCGCCGGCCGTCTCGGGGGCGGCCGTGGCCGGGGCGCCCACGTACAGGGCCAGCAGGACGCCGGCCAGAAGGAGCGGCGTGCGCCGGGCGCCCACGGTCACACGCCTCCGCCGATGCGCGCGAACTCCTGCAGCGCCGCCTTGAGCGCGTCCGGCCCCACCGCCAGCGGCCCCCCGAACACGTGTGCGATGTCCCACGTCAAGTACGTCCCGAAGCCCAGCAGCGCCGCCATCGCCACGAGCGGGGCGAGGGCGACGCCGCGCGGCCTGGCCCCCGCCAGGAACGGGAAGACGATGACCACGATCCCCGTGAGGATCGTCAGGAAGAGCAGCCCGGGCGGCGGCGTGGAGGCGGCGTCGGCGGCGCGCTGGGAGCGGGCGGCCGCCAGGTCGGCCACGTGGTCGAGCACGGTGGTCCTGGCGTCCTTGGCGTCGTCGTCGTCCGTGACGATGGCGGCGACCCGGGCGCGCAGCGCGTCGAGCCGCTCGGTGCCGACCGGGTGCATGCGCCCCTGCTCCATGGCGGGCCACTCGTCGCCGACCACGAAGGTGACGTAGTCGCGCAGCGCGGCGCGGACGAGGCCGGGCGCGGTGCCGGGCAGGCCGGAGGCGGCCCAGTAGGCGTCGACGGCGGCCTGGCTCTCGGCCTGGGTGTTCTGCCGGGCGGCGTCGGCCGTGGTCCAGGGCACGATGATGGCGATCGCGAACACCAGCAGGAACAGCGCCGACAGCATCGAGCCCGCGTGGCCGGCCGACGGCCCGTCGGGCTGCCGGTCGTCCTCGCCGCGGCCGGTCATCCTGTACGCGAGCGCGGTGAGCGCCACCACGCCCACCGCCGCCGCGATCGCGAGCGCGTACGCCACCATAACGATCTCCTGTCGCCCTGCCGGATACGGAATGTCACTTGACTATCACAGTCCGCATTCAAAGGTGAAGTCGTGATAACCGGAAAGCAGGGCGCGGGAGGCGGCGGGCCGTCCGGCGGCCGGATCGACGCCCGCCGCGCCCGTCCGGGGCGGGCGGCTGGACGGATCGACCGCGACGCCGTTCTGACTGTGCCATTCGTCCAGCCGCGTTCTCTTTGTCAGAAGAAGACCAGGATCATGCGGCGGGTGGAGAACCTTCTTAACGACCGCTCGTTCGTCATGGTGAGCTCGACCGCCAGCGCGGTGGACCCCGAGCAGCCCACCGCCTTCCGCTACTGGGAGTCCGACGGGGTGGTGTGGGGCGACTACGACGGCGACACCGTCACGCTGGGGCGCTTCGTCGGCAGCCGCGAGGGCGACGTCGTGACCATCACGTACGTGCACGCCCTCAAGGCCGGCGGCAGGGCCTCCGGGCAGAGTGTCAGCCGCGTGGAGCGCGAGGAGGACGGGCGGCTGCGCCTGGTGGAGGAGTTCCAGTTCGAGGGGGACGACACGCGGCACGTGAGCGTGTGCACCGAGGTGCCGTCCGCCTCCTGAGAAGCCCGTCTCCCTGACGAGCCCGCCTCCTGAGAAGCCCGTCTCCCGGGAAGCCCGTCTCCCGGGAAGCCCACCTTCCGAGAGGTCCGGGGAGGGCCGGTCAGGTGTCCTTGCGGAGGGCCGCCCGGCCCTCCGTCGCGCCGACGAAGCGCATCTTGCCGAGCGGCACGTCCCCTGAAGCCTCCTGAGGGGCCCGGCGGGCGGGCCGCGCGGTGCGCGCGTCACGGTCGCTCGGCAGCACGTACGGCCGCCTGAGCACCTCGTCCAGGATGAACACCGTCTCGGTCGCCTTGACGGCCGGGATGTTGGCCAGCCGGTCCGTCACCATGGTGTGGACCTCGGCCACGTCGGCCACCCGCACCTGGATCATCGCGTCGTGCTGCCCGGTGGTGATCGCGCAGTACTCGACCTCGGGCATGCGGGCCAGCTCGGCCCGGAACTGCTTCCACATCTGCTGCCGCACGGTGACGAAGATGAGGGCGGTGATGCCCAGGCCGGTGCGGACGTGGTCGATCTCGGCGGTGAAGCGCTTGATGGCGCCGTCCGCGCGCAGCGCCTCGAAGCGCGTGTAGGCGTTGGCGCGGGAGATGCCGACCCGCTCGGCCAGCGCCGACACCGAGATCCTGCCGTTCTCGCGCAGGACCTCGAGGATCTTCATGTGGACGGAGTCCAGTTCGAGACCGATGCCGATCCGTCCAGACGGGCCGCCAGCGCCGCTGCCATTCCTGGAAATATCACTCATTGCTACCCCTTGCCTATTTATATACGTCTTGGCGACCACACGGCTCCTGGACGTTCTGCCAGACAATCCTGGACACCTTTCGACTGATCGTCCAACTGATCGTCCAACTGGAGGACCCTATGGCGACCCGCTCGCAGACGGCGGCCGTACTGCTCGCCGGTGCACTCGCTCTCGCCGCCTGCGGCAGCGGCGGCTCCGGTAAGAGCGGCGGCGGCCCCACCGCGCAGGCCGGCGGCGGCAGGACCCTGGTCATCGACACGTCGTTCGACCTCAAGACCGCCGACCCCGGGCGCACCTACGAGCCCACCGGCCTGATCGTCGGCAAGGCCGCGTACGAGACGCTGCTCACCTTCGACGGCTCCGACGTGACCAAGCCGGTCCCGGCGCTGGCCGACTCCTACAAGCTGTCCGCGGACGGCAAGGTCCTCACGCTCACGCTGAAGAAGGGCGCCACGTTCGCCGACGGCTCGCCCGTCACGGCCGACGACGTGGTGTTCTCGCTGACCCGGGTGCGCGACATGAAGGGCACCCCCTCGTTCCTGCTCGACGGCGTCGAGGTGGCCAAGACCGACGACTCCACGGTCACGCTCACCTCGAAGCAGGCCAACCCGGCGCTGCCGTACATCCTGCCGAACCCGGCGCTCGGCATCCTCAACAGCAAGCTCGCCAAGGCGCACGGCGCCACCGCGGACGCCCAGGACAAGGCGGAGCAGTACCTGAACGGCTCCTCCGCGGGCTCGGGCCCGTACGAGATCGAGTCGTTCAACGTGAGCAGCCAGGTGGTGCTCAAGGCGAACGGCAAGTACCACGGCCCCAAGCCGTTCTACGACAAGGTCGTCATCCGCAACGTCGAGGCCGCCACGCAGAAGCTCAACGTGCAGCGCGGCGACAGCCAGGTGGCGCTCAACCTGTCGGGCGACCAGGTGACCGGCATGCCGGCGAACCTCCAGTTGAAGAAGACCGCCTCGGCCAACGTCATCTTCCTGCTCGTCAACCAGGACTCCGGGGTCAGCGGGACCACGCCGAACCCCAAGTTCGTCGAGGCGGTGCGCAAGGGCGTCGACTACGCCGGCCTGCTGGAGCTGGCCGGCGAGGGCGCCACGCAGGCGCCGGGCGTCATCCCGTCGCAGTTGCTCGGCGCGCTCGGCGCCGATCAGGCGGCCAAGCGGGACGTCGAGGGCGCCAAGGCGGCGCTGGCGGCCAGCGGAGTGACCAACCCGACGGTCAAGCTGGAGTACCCGAGCGAGCTGACCGTGAACGGCCTGTCGTTCCAGCCGCTGGCCGAGCGGATCCAGGCCAACCTCAAGGAGGTCGGCATCACCGTGGACCTCCAGCCGGCGCCGGTCACCACGGCCCTGGACAACTACCGCAACGGCAAGGAGGAGATGGGCCTGTGGTACTGGGGCCCGGACTACCCCGACCCGAGCGACTACCTGGTGTTCCTGCCCGGCAAGACGGTCGGCCTGCGGGCCGGGTGGAAGGCCGGGGCCGACAAGACGGTCTCGGCGGCCGGTGACAAGGCCGCGGCGGCGGTCGGCGAGGACGCGCGCAAGCAGGCGTACGCCGAGATGCAGACGCAGCTCAACGCCACGGGCCCGTTCGTCCCGCTGATCCAGCCGAGCCAGAACATCGTGACGGCCGCGTCCGTCGCGGGCCTGGAGTACCACCCGGTGTGGACCGTGGACGTCGCCGACCTGACCGGTAAGTGAGGCTCGTGACGTGTCAGCCATGACGTCCGCCAAGGAGACCGCGGACGCCGCGCCCCCGGTCCGGCGGGGGCGGGGCGGGCATCCGCTCGCCCGCTTCCTGGTCCGGCGGGTCCTGACCGCCGTGCTGCTGGCCCTGGGCATCACGCTGGTGACGTTCGTGCTGACGAACCTGGTGCCGGGCGACCCGGTGGCCGCCAACCTCGGCCAGCGGGCGCTCGGCGACCCGGCCATCGTGGCGCAGTGGCGCGCCGAGCACGGCCTGGACAAGCCGCTGTGGGAGCAGTACGCGCTGCACCTCGGGGGTCTGGTCCAGGGCGACTTCGGCGTCAGCCAGCAGAGCCACCGGCCGGTCGCCGAGGACCTGGCGCAGTTCGTCCCGGCGACGCTGGAGCTGGCGGGGGCGGCGATCGCCGTCTCGCTGGTGCTCGGCGTGGCGTTCGGCGTGGTCGCCGCGCTGCGCCGCGACCGGCTGCCGGACCACGTCCTGCGGGTGCTGAGCCTGGTCGGCATCTCGGTGCCGACGTTCTGGCTGGCGCTGGTGGCGTTCTACGTGTTCTTCTACCGGCTGCAGATCACGCCGGGCAGCGGCCGGGTGGACCCGGCGATCGGCGAGGCGCCCGGGGTCACCGGGCTCCAGACGGTGGACGCGCTGATCGCCGGCCGGTGGGACGTGTTCACCTCGGCCGTCGGCCACCTGATCACCCCGGCGCTCGTGCTGGCGCTGTACACGATCGGCCTGCTGACCCGGTTCACCCGCTCGGCGGTGCTGGAGGTGCTCGGGCAGGACTACGTGCGGGCGGCCCGCGCCAAGGGGCTGCCCGGCCGGGTGATCCTGTTCCGCTACGTGCTGCGCTCGGCGCTGGTGCCGATCATCACGGTGGCGGGCCTGGCGTTCGGCAGCCTGCTGTCCGGCACCGTGCTGGTCGAGGCGATCTTCGCCTGGCCGGGCGTCGGACAGTACGCCTACAAGAGTGCCACCACCCTCGACCTGCCCGCCGTCATGGGCGTCGGCCTGGTCGTGGGCGTGGTCTACCTCGTCATCAACCTGATCGTGGACGTGCTGTACGGCGTCATCGACCCGCGTGTGAGGCTCCAGTGAAACGCGATCCCCTGGCCCGCAGGGGCCTGCTCGGGCGGCTGCCCGAGGCGTGGCGGCAGCCGCTGGCCGTCGTGGGCGCCCTGGTCGCGGTGCTCTGGCTGGTGGTCGCGCTCGCGGCGCCGGTCCTGGCCCCGCACGACCCGCTCGCGCAGGAGCTGCCGCGCCTGGCCGCGCCCGGCCCCGGGCACTGGTTCGGCACCGACCAGCTCGGCCGCGACATCCTCAGCCGCGTCATGTACGGCGCGCGGGTGTCGATCCCGCTGACGCTCGTCCTGGTGACGCTGTCGGTGCTGATCGGCGGCCTGCTCGGCGCCTGCGCCGGCTACTTCGGCCGGTGGGCCGACGAGACGATCATGCGGGTGGCGGACCTGGTGTTCGCCTTCCCGACGGTCATCCTGGCCATGGTGGTGGCCGCGGCGCTGGGCGCGAGCCTGGTCAACGCGGTGCTGGCCGTGCTGGTCGTCGCCTGGCCCGCCTACGCCCGCGTCACCCGCGGCCTGGTGCTCGGGGTGCGGGAGCGGGAGTTCGTGCTGAGCGGGCGGCTGCTGGGCTTCTCCGCCTGGCGCTCGCTGCGCGTGGACGTGCTGCCGAACGTCACCGGCCCGGTCCTGGTGCTGGCGACGCTGGACATCGGCACCGCGTTGCTGCTGCTGTCGGGCCTGTCGTTCCTCGGTCTGGGCGCCAAGCCGCCGTCGCCCGAGTGGGGCGCCATGGTGGCGGGCGGGGTCGAGGTGTTCGACAGCTGGTGGGTCGCGACGTTCCCGGGCCTGGCGATCCTGACGGTGGTGCTCGCGTTCAACTTCCTCGGCGACACCCTGCGCGACGCCCTCGACCCGCGTACGGCCCGCGCGATCAAGGAGCGTGCGCTGTGACCCCCGACCTCACGACCCCGGGCAAGACGACGCTGGACATCACGGACCTCAAGGTCACCATCGGCGGCAGGGAGATCCTGCGCGGCGTGGACCTGTCGCTCCAGGAGGGCCGGGTGCACGGCCTGGCCGGGGAGAGCGGGTCCGGCAAGACCATGACCGGCCTGGCCGTGCTGGGGCTGCTGCCGCACGGCGCGCGGGCCACCGGGCGCATCGCGCTCGGCGACCGTGACCTGCTGAAGCTGCCGCCCCGCGAGCTGAACAAGGTGCGCGGCGGCGAGGTGGCGATGGTCTTCCAGGACCCGGCCACGAGCCTGCACCCGATGCTGTCGGTGGGCCGGCAGCTCACCGAGCACATGCGCCACCACCTCAAGCTCGGCAGGAAGGAGGCGCGGGCCAGGGCGGTGGAGCTGCTCGGCAAGGTCCGCATCCCGGGCGCCGAGGAGGCGTACGGGCGCTTCCCGCACCAGTTCTCGGGCGGCATGCGGCAGCGCATCGCGATCGCCATCGCGCTGGCCTGCTCGCCCCGGGTGCTCATCGCCGACGAGCCGACGACCGCGCTCGACGTGACCGTGCAGGCCGGCGTGCTGCGGCTGCTGCGCGGCCTGTGCGACGAGCTGGGGCTGGCGGTGCTGCTGGTCACCCACGACCTGGGGGTCATGTCGGCGATCGCCGACGAGGTCAGCGTGATGAAGGACGGGCTCGTCGTCGAGACCGGGCCGCGCGGCCGGGTCCTGCGGGAGCCGTCGCACGCCTACACCCGATCGCTGCTGGACTCGCTCCCTGGGGAGACCGCATGACGCTGGAGATCACGGACCTGGTGGTCGAGCACCGCTCCCCCGGCCGGCCGGTGGTCCGGGCCGTGGCGGGGGCGAGCCTGACCGTGCGGCCCGGCGAGGTCGTCGGGCTGGTCGGGGAGTCGGGATGCGGCAAGTCGACGCTGGCCCGCGCGGTCTGCGGGCTGAACCCGGTCACCGAGGGGTCCATCACGTTCGAGGGGCAGCCGGTCACTCCGCTCGGGCTGCGCCGCCGCACGCTGACGGGCGTCCAGATGGTGTTCCAGGACCCGTACGCGTCGCTGAACCCGCGGCGGCGCGTCGGCGACCAGATCGCCGACGGCCTGCGCACGGCCCGCGACGACGGCACCGACCCGGCCGACCTGCTGGAACGGGTGGGGCTGCCGCGGGAGTTCGCCGGGCGGCATCCGCACGAGTTCTCGGGCGGCCAGCGGCAGCGCATCGCGATCGCGCGGGCGCTGGCGGCCCGGCCGCGGATGCTGATCGGCGACGAGCCGATCTCCGCCCTGGACGCCTCCGCCCAGGCGCAGGTCGCCACCCTGATGCGGGACCTGGCGGTGGACTCGGGCGCGGGGCTGCTGTTCATCAGCCACGACCTGTCGGTGGTGCGGCTGATCGCCGACCGCATCGCCGTCATGTACCTGGGCCGGATCGTCGAGGTCGGCGACACGGCCGAGGTGTGGGACAACCCCCGCCACCCGTACACGCAGGCCCTGCTGCGGGCGATCCCCCGACCGGACGGGATGGGGGTGCTGCCGGAGGAGCTGCCCGGCGACGTGCCGGACCCGGCGGCGCCGCCGTCGGGCTGCCGGTTCCACCCGCGCTGCCCGTTCGCGATGGACGTGTGCCGGGAGAAGGAGCCGGAGCCGGGGCCGGTGGCCTGCTGGCTGCACGAGCCCGCGTGACCGGCGGCCGGACCGGGGGCCCGACCGAGGACGGGACCGGGGACGGGACCGGGAGCCCGACCGGGGACGGGACCGGGGTCGGCGGCGGGCGGCTGGGGGCCGTGCGCGCCGCCATGGCGGAGGCGGGCGTGGACGCGCTGGTGCTGCGCCCGTCGCCGGACTTCCGGTTCCTGGGGGGTACGGGCCAGGGCTTCCTCGTGGTCACGCCCGCGGCGTGCGAGGAGACGGACGACCCCGGCCTGATCGTCCCCGCCGGGGCGCGGCGGGTCGGGGTGGACCCGGAGATGCGGGTCCGTGAGCTGTTCGGGCTCTCGCTGGAGGCGGAGCTGGTGCCGGCGACGGCCGTGCTCGCGCCGCTGCGGCTGCGCAAGGAGCCGGACGACGTCGAGGCGGTGGCGCGGGCTGCCCGGGCGGCCGGGGCGGTGCTGGCCGGGGTGCGGGAGCTGGCCTGGTTCGGGGCGACCGAGCGGGCGATGGCGCGCCGGCTGGCGGCGCTGCTGCTGGAGTCCGGGTGCGAGGAGATCCTGTCGGTGCGCGTCGCGGCGGGCGAGCACACCGCCCGGCCGGCGCACCGGCCCGGCGAGCGGGTGATCAACCCGGGCGACGCGCTGCTGGTGTCGCTGTGCGGGCGGTGGGAGGGGCACTGCGCCGAGGTGGCGCGGGTCTTCGCCGTCGCCGAGCCGCCGGAGGACTTCGAGGCGATGTACTCGGTGGTGCTCGCCGCGCACGCCGCGGCCCAGCGGTCGGTACGGCCCGGCGTCCCGGCATCGGAGGTGGCGGCCGCGGTGCGCGAGGTGATCGACGGCAGCGGCTACGGCCGGTTCGCCGCCCCGCACGCCGGGAGGGGGATCGGCCGGGGCCACCAGGAGGGGCCGTGGCTGCGTGCGGGCGACGACACGCCGCTGGGGGCCGGGATGACGCTGTGCGTGGAGCCGGCGATCTACGTGCCGGAGCTGTTCGGTGCGCGGGTGGCGGACGTGGTGGCGTGCGGGCCCGGCGGGGCGTCGCCGCTGCATCCGGGCGTGGTCCCGGTGAGCCTGTGGGTGCTGGACCGCTGAGGCGGCCGGCTAACCCACCCTGTACCTTTTTATGCAACTATGCCGGATAAATCCTCCTTAAGGTTGTTTGCGTGTTGTTTGAGAAGGGATGGGCAACTTCCCCGCTGCGGTGGCTGATGGACACCCTGGGGCACGCCCAGCTGCAACGGATGACGGGCGAGCCCGGCCTGGTGGCCGCGGTGGACCAGCACGCGGCGGCGCTCCGCGACACGATCGCGCTCGACCGGGAGACGCTCGGCGACTACCTCCTGGGCTTCGCCGACGAGCTGCGGCACCGCGGCTGGACCTTCCGCGAGGAGCTGGACGCGGTCGCCCTGCGGCTGACCGCCATCTGCTGGCTCGCCCGCGAGCTGGACCTGCTGGCCGACGAGTCCCCCGCCTGACCTCCCCGGCGACGCCCCCGCCTGCCCACCCGCCCTGTGCCCGCGCCTCCTCCGGCGCAATCCCGCCGTGGCCGGGGCGGCAGGCGGGGGCCCGGACGCGTGACCGCTGCACGCGTCCGGGCCTCCGCAATCCGCGATCAGGCGTCGCGGCCGGGGTCGGGCCCCATGCCGCCCCTCGGGCCGCCCTCCGTCCACGGACGGTCCTCACCCGGCCGTCCCGGCTCGGCGCCCATCCCGGTCTGGCCGGTCTGGCCGGTCTGGCCGGGCTCCATCGGCCGGCCCGGCTCCATGGGCTGGCCGGGCGGCATGGGCTGGGCGGAAGGACGCGTGCCCATCTCGCCCGCCTGCTCCGAGCGCGCCGGCGCGCCGGCGGTCTCCGGCGTCCTGGCGGGCTCTGCCTCGGGAGCCATCTGCTGGGCGTCCTGGCGTCCCCGCTGGTACGCCTCGGCCTGCGCCCGAGCCTGCGGCGCCTGGCTCTCCATGCGGTCGAGCCAGCGATCCCACCGCTGCTGCATCGGCCGCACCATGCCACCACCGACGCCGATCGCGACGACGGCGCCCACGGTCGCGAGCACGGTGATCAGCACCGGCGTGGTGACCGTGGTGGCGACGCCGATCTGGTTCAGGGCGGCGATGATGCCCAGCGCCCAGATGAACACGGAGGCGGCCGTCGCCAGCCATCGGCCGTACGAGAGCCCGCCCAGCATGCTGGCCAGGAGGTCGCGGACGGCGGCGGCGATGGCACCGGCCACCACCACGATGATGATCGCCACGATCGCCTTGGGCAACCAGGCCACCACACCGGTCAGCAGCGCAGAGATCGGGTTCGGCCCGAACACGCTGAAGGCGATCTGCAGCGTGACCAGCAGGATCGCGTAGTAGATGAGCTTGGCGACCAGACCGCTGGCGTCATAGCGGCTGCGCTCCATCACTCGCCCCATGCCGCTGCGCTGCACCGCACGGTCGAAGCCCACCCGCTCCAGGATCTTGTCGGCGACCTTCGCCAGAACCTTGGCGATCAGCCAGCCGATGACGAGTATGACGATGAAGGCGACCAGCCTCGGTACGAACGTGGCGATCTGCCGGAAGACGTCCGTCAGGCCTTGGCCGATGTTGATGTCCACGGGTTTCCTCCTTCGAGGATCCAACGCAATCGCGCTACCCAAGACACGACATTTCACACACTCTCCGCGACGATGCGGGTGCCCACCGCCATATCGGACATCGAATCCGCAGGTCAAGGAAGATCCACGGCTGCCTCACTGAGTGTAATCGACTGTCGCTCAGGGTAATGACATGGTCATGCTGCGGATCGGCGTCTCGGGCGTGCACGGCTCGGCGGACATGGTCATCTGCGGGTGGCGCGACGGCCGGCCGGGCCGGCTCCGCACCGGCGTCAAGCTGATCTTCGAGGCGGGCGGCGTCGTCCCGCGCCTGCCCGGGCTGCGTACCGGCAACCGGGTGGCCCGCGGGCCGGAGGCCATCGCACGGGCGCTGTGCGAGGGCGTGGACGTGGTGCTCACCGAGCCCGGCGACCCGGCCGCGGTCGTGGTGGCGGCGGGCATGTGGCACTACGGCTGGACGGCCGAGGACGTGGGGGCGCTGGCCGGCGCCACGGTCGCGGGCCTCGCCCTGGCCGCGCAGCGGGCGCCGTGCGTGATGGAGATCCGCCGGGACGGCGGCGCGGCGCTGGACGGCGAGGTGAAGGCGGACGCGGTGCTGGCCTGCCTGGCCGCCCGCTTCCACTCGGGCCGCTATCCGACGCCCGTGGTGACGGTCCTGCTGGACTCGGTACGGCTCAGCCAGGAGGCGCCGTGCCGGGTCCGCATCGCCCCCTGCGCCGGCGAACCCGCCCACGCCCGCTAGCTGTATTGACCACGAGCGTTGTTAACAGTGGGGGTTGATCAAAGGAGAGGCCTCCGGTGTGGTGTAGGTGTCGAATCTTCACCGCGCGGAGGCCTC
>NZ_JBFAHO010000080.1:0-10280 GCF_040654215.1 Nonomuraea sp. NPDC050733
GCCTCGCGCGCCTGCGCGATGACGGCTCCCAAAACTCCCGGATCGTGCATGTGCACGCGTGCATGGCCCTCGGTGCAGGCGCGCGCGTGCGCGCACGGTGCAATGCACGGCAGGACGCGGGCCTGCGCTCGTCCCGGGGCATACGGGACCACGGCCGCCCCGTGGTCCCGTGTCGCCGCTCGGCCTGTCGGCCCGGGCCTGGAGGGCAAACGGGTGGGCGGGCGGGCGCCTCGCACGCGCGCGCGTAGACCGGCCGGAAAAGTCCGGAAACTCGAGCCGCCTGGGGCTGCTCGGCGAGGGCCTGGTGCTCGCGTGTGATGCCTCGCGAAATTCGCCGGGCGGGGGTGGTTCCTGTTTTTCGACCGGAGATGAGGGGGGCGGTCATGAGGCTCTTGCGGCGATGGCGGCGAGGTCGAGGTGGTCGGGTGGCACGCCGTTGCGGCACAACGGGCACCAGGGTTGGCCGGAGCGTGGGTTGAGCTGGTCGCCGCCGGGTTCGCCGTGTGGGCAGGGTGGGGCGGTGCGGCGGTTGTCGGCAGCCTGGCTGGCGTGGCGGCGGGCGGCCTGTTCGCGGACGTGGCCCTGCCAGTCGGCCAGGTCGCCGTTGCGGGCCAGGGTGGTGATGTAGCCGGCCAGGTTGTGCGGCTTCACGGCTTGCTCGATGGCGGCCGCGATCGCCTCGGCTTCACCGGCGTCGACGCCGAGCTCGTTGCGGACGATGTCGGCCGGCCGGCGCCGTGATGAGGAGAGTTGACGGGGTTGAGGGATAGGGGTCCCGCCTTCCGGGACGCTGAGGCCGGTGTTCCGGGACGCTGAGGCTCGGGAATCGGGACGCTGAGGCCCCCCGCTCGGGTCCGCGTCACCAGCCGCAAAGTAGGCCCTCGAGGAGGCTGAGTGCAGAAATTAGCGGTAACCACCTTTGCCTTCTTCGCCTGTTAGTGGGGTGCGGCCGGAATACGGCAGAAACGTACCGCGCCCGATCCCTGACCGGACAGAAGCACGGCTCTGTCCGGTCCACCGAACGACGTCCCCGCAGGTCGGCGCGTCGATAGCCCATGCGGACCGCAATCCGGCCCCAGGCTGGGCATGGTCATCCACAGCCGAAACCTGGCCCTCGCCTCACCGTCCGACCTGCGGATTCGAGTGACCGCGGCCCGTTTCTGCCGTATTCCGGTGGCATCCCAACCAGGCGCGTATCGAGTCCTGATCAGTCTGTGGGGTCGGCCCTAGTAGTAGAGCTTGATCCGCACCCGGACCACTTGATGATCGCGACTCGATACGCGCCCTAGCAGAAGCCGGCCGGGTGGCGAGAGCGTGGCCGGCTCGTTGTCCTCACGCGATGGCCTCCTTGCCGTCGCTCACTACGAACTCGCCGGTGCCGGTGGTGGCGAACGCGGTCTGGCGCAGGGTGAGCGAGACCGCGCCCGAGCCTCCGCTCATCACCTGTGACTCGATGATCTGGTAGGTCGCCGGGATGGCTCCGTCAGCGAACAGGCGCTTGCCCTCGCCCACGACGACGGGGAACTGGATCAGCCGGTAGACATCGACCAGCCCGGCGTCGTGCAGGGCGCGCACCAGTCGCCAGCTGCCGTGCACCTGCAGCTCACCACCGGGCTGCTGCTTGAGCCGGCGCACCTGCTCGACGAAGTCGCCGCGCAGCACCTGGGTTTTGCCCCAGGCCGCGTCGGCGTCGGACAGGGTGTCGCTGACGACGTACTTCTGCCAGGTGTTGAGGGCTGTGGCCACGATGTTGTCCGGGTCGGTCACCTGCGACCAGTAGGGGCGCATCATCTGAAAGGTGCTGCGCCCCAAGAGGATGGCGTCGGCCTTGCGGAACCAGCCGTCGACGGGGGTGAGCTGGCCGTCGGCGGCGTGGGGCACCATCCAGCCACCGCGCTCGAAGCCGTTGCTGGGGTCCTCCCCGGCCCCGCCCGGGCCCTGCATGACGCCGTCGAGGCTGATGAAGGTGTGAACGCTGAGCTCCATGACTATTGACCCTCTCTTGTGTACGATGTCCACATCTGCGAACGGGCAGAACATTACACACACAAGTGGATGCTGTCCACATTGGGGGACGCCATGACCGACGTGGCCAAACGAAGCACCTACCGGCACGGCAACCTGCGCCAGGCCCTTCTGCAAGCAGGCATCGACCTGGCCCGTGAGGGCGGCCCGGACGCGGTAGTGCTGCGCGAGGCCACCCGGCGCGCCGGAGTGGCCCCCAACGCCGCCTACCGCCACTTCGCCGACCGGCAGGCCCTCGTGCACGCCGTCTCCCTGGCCGCGATGGCCCAACTGGCCCACGCCATGGAAGCCGAGATGCAAGCCACGCGGGCCGGCCTGCCGCCGCTGGCCGAGGCGGCACAGGTAGCCTGCGCGCGTTTTCGCGCCCTGGGCACGGGCTACCTGCGCTTCGCCCAGGTGGAGCCGGGGCTGTTCCGGGCGGCGTTCCTGGTCCCCGACACCATGGCCGAAGCCGCGATCGACACCTCCGCCGGAGGCAGCGGGCTGACCCCCTTCCAACTGCTCGGCGCGGCCTTGGACGCGCTGGTCGAATGCGGCCGCATGCCCGCCGAACGCCGTCCGGGCATGGAGTTCCTGGTTTGGTCATCCGTGCACGGCCTGGCCGTCCTGCTCATCGACGGACCCTTGCGCGGCCTGCAACCCGACCAGGCCGACCAGACCACCCACCTCCTGATCGACATGATCGAAAGAGGACTGTGACGATGATGAGGCACCGATCCTTGGCTGGAGGTCCGTGCCCTCTCACTCAGCGCTCGCTGTCGCCGGGTGCGAACAGGCCGGTGAGCTCGGCGATGGCTTCTGGGGAGGGATGGCAGTAGCGGCGCAGATTCTCCGGCTTCTTCTGCCCGCGTGGTGGAATTCGTGCAGGTCCCTGCCCGTGCCCGGACCGCCGAGGCGGCGCGCTCTTGCGGGAGATGTCACCGCAGGTGGGAAATCCTCATGGCGTTATCCGTGGCAATACTGGGCCTCAACCAGCGAGCATGCCTGCCGTCTCTGACTTCACGATCATCCCAATGTGAGTTTTGAGCTTATGTGGGCTGACCCTCGTCACCGGGCGACCGCCGACGACCACGCCCACGCCGCCCGCATCGCCGGTCTTTGACCCGCCCCCCCGGGGGGTGTCACGGTACGGCCGGACGGGTGTCACGGCAGGTGTCACAGGGGGTGTCACGCCGGGTGGTTTGTGACGGTATGTCCCCTGTCACGCGGGGTGTCACGCCCCCTGTCACGCGGCTCTGACCGGTGACTCTCTGCCTGTCACGCCCTCCGTGACACCCCACCCCCTGTCACGCATACGCGCCGCTCCCCGATCGCGCACACACCCGCCCCGCACGAAGACGATCTTTGATGAGGGAACAGACGGCCGACACGATCAAGGCCGGACTGGACACGGCGTCGAGCGCCGAAGCAGTAGCCGCCGACCGCGAATGGCTGGTGCTCTAGACGAGTAGTTCCTATGTGATCAGTGATCGAAGGCGATTAGCGACCTGGCGATAGGCGCGCCGGTGGTGTGGTTGTGCCAGATGGCGGCGGCCATCGCTAGGATCCGCTGCGCGACGCGGACGGCGACGCCCTCGAAGGTCCGTCCGCCGTGCTGCTCGAGATCGAGCTGGCCTTTGAGGGTGTCGTTGACTGACTCGATCAGCTGACGTACCGACTTCAAGAGCGGCTCGCCCGGTCGGGACTTCTCCCGTTTGAAGCTGGGCCGCAGCAGCTGGACGCCGCGTGCAGCCAGGCCGGCCTCGAACTCGCGGGAGGCGAATCCCTTGTCGGCGATCAGCAGCAGGCCGGGCCGGTTGGCTGCCAGCTGCGGTTCCCGGTCCAGCATCGCCGCCAGCACCTCGCGCTCGTCGACCTTCGGGCTGGCCAAGGCCCAGGTGATCGGCATGCCCGCCGGGGTGCAGACCAGGAACAGCCGCAGCCCCCAGTAGTAGCGGCTGTGCGAGCGGCAGTAGCCATAGGCGGCCCAGCCCGCCAGATCGGAGCGCTTGACGGTGGGCCGTGAGCGGCCGCACTCCACCGGGGTGGAGTCGGTAATCCACACCTTGTCGAACCAGAAGGCGGTGTCCGCAGCCAGGAGCCGGATGGCCCGCTTGACCAGCGGCAGCGCTGCCCGTAGCCGCTTGTTGTAACCCGGTCGCTGCGGCAGGCGGGGGAACATGCCACGCAGGTGGGCGTGGGCGAACCGCAGCCACCGGGCTTCGGAGCGGAAACCGAGCACGGCCTGGGCCACTGCCAGGCAGACCAGCTCGGAGTCGCTGAGCAAGGGCGGTCTGCCGATGCACCGGGTTTTTCCGATCTCGTCGTCGATCTTCACATATAGTGCGGTCAAGAGGGTGTTCAGGTCGGTCGTCACAAACCGGATCTTGGACACCCTTTGTCCTTGCGCGCAGCCAGACTTCGGAACTGACTCGTCTTGGTAGTTGACGGTTGGGTGGGCTATGGGAATGGTCGAGGGACTCTGGAAGGCCAAGCAGATGCCGTCCCGTGACGGGCTGTATCGGCCGGACGACACTGGCTTGGAGCTGCATGTTGACGGTCCGGGGGCGTACCACCCGGATGCTGGGCAGCCGATTCCTTTCCGTATCGGAGGACCGTTCGATGTGGCCCAGGCCATTGAGGAGTACGGCATCGACGAAGTCGACACATATTTCGAGAGCCCGCTACCGAACGGAGCAGGATGGGTGTCCGGTGGGGGCGGCGGGATGGGGAACATCGGCTACCTCGCCCGTCTGAACGCTGACCGCTCGTTGCAGTGGGTCGCTGTGATGTTCCACTCCAACCCGTTCATCGGAGTGCACTACCAGGGCATGAAAGCCGTATTCACCAACGATTGGAGGAATCGGCTGGTACTCGACCTTATGACCCCTGCTCTTGCCTGACCTCGCCCGTGCCCAGGATGGTAGGTCTTCCTTTCACGATGACCGGCCGGAGAGACTTGGACACCCTCCCCGTCGTCCCCGGCCACAACTCGACCGGACTTCGGAACTACTCGTCTAGCCGACGACGCTGACCAGGATGCCGGCGGCGGCGATGGTGGCGGCCAGGGGATAGGTCCACCACCTGGGTGCCGGTCCCTGCGACAGCACCTTGATGCCGAGCGGGACGAGGGCGAGGCACAATCCGGCCGCAGCGACGATCGACATCACGCCAGTGCCCTTGAGCACCCCGACAGGCATGGACGTCATCAACGCCAGCCCCACGGACTGCACCCGTCCGAGCACGCCCGCGCGCCACGTGCCGACCGCGAGGACGACCCAGCCCACCATCGTGGCCAGGTTGATCGTCTGGAAGACGTGGAAAGAGGTGTACTGCTCGCTGATCGCCTGCTGTGCCGTACCCAAGCCTTGAACGTCCACCAGTTGGAAGGCCAGGTGACTGACGCCGGCGTGGAAGGTGCGGGCGAACAGGCCTGCCAGGGTGAGGGCCAGGCCCCATTGGGCGAGGCGCGTGTGTGTGGCGCCGATCCTCCTGGCCACCGCCAGGACGGCGGGGGAGAGCAGCACGATCCCGGCGACGAAGCAACTGTAGGCGGTCGTCATCTGTGCGGGGCTGCCGGCGAAGGCGGCGAGCTGGTTGGGGAAGAACGCGTCGGGGCCGAGCTTCAGCAGGACACCGATCATCACCAGTATGGGGCCCAGGACCAACCCGATGCCTTCGATCCATTTGCCGGGGAAACTCTCGTTCGTCGTCATGGCTACGATTCAATCGGCGCAGGTCGGAGTGCACATTGGCGTACGGGCGAGGGTTGGAGGTAGACCTGGCACTACCGCTCGGCCGGCGATCCGGTCGAGGTCGACGTCGACCAGCAGGACGCGCTGCCTGGCGCCGCCGGCGAGCCGGGAGGCGCCCCGTCGACCGGCTGGGCGCCCGAGCCGCGAGGTCGTTGACGAGTGCGTTCTGGGCCGTGATCGTCGTCAGTTCCCGTTGTAATGGTCACACGGGAGCTGCCCCGTGGTCTGCGCTGTGACAGCGCCCTGCTCCGGCACGGGGCGTGGGGCGTCGATCAGCTCGTGGGCGTCGTGTCCGCGGAGAGGGCGACGTCGCCGAGGTTCGAGGCCCCGCCCGCTGCTCGTCGCGCGCTGATGGTCATCACGACGAGGCCGGCCAGGACGATGGCGGCGCCCACGTACAGCGGAGCGGTGTAGCCGAGGCCGGCGCTGATGGCCAGGCCGCCGAGCCAGGCCCCCAGCGCGTTGCCGACGTTGGAGGCCGACACGTTGGCGCTGGCGGCGAGCGGGGCCCCGTTCGCGTAGTCGGTGACACGGGTGATCATGCCGGGGACGCCGGCGAACCCGAACAGGCCCAGCAGGAAGACCAGGATCACTGAGGCGACGGGGCTGGCGGCCAGCAGCCCGAACGCGGTGAGCGTGACGGCGAGGCCGGCCAGGGAGACGATCAGCGTGCGGTCCCGGTTGCCGTCCGCGGCCCGCCCGCCGGCCACGTTCCCGATCACCAGGCCGCTGCCGTACACGACGAGCAGCCAGGCGACGTCGGCGCTGGAGAAGCCGGTGATCCGGGTGAAGGTGTAGGCGATGTAGCTGAACGCGCCGAACATCCCGCCGTACCCGAGCGCGGTGGCCGCCAGCGTCAGCCAGACCTGCCAGGAGCGGAACGCGCGGAGCTGGACGCTCAGCCCGCCCGGGCCGGAAGTCGTCGAGGGAGGCGTGCGGTCCACGGCGCCGGCCCAGCCGGGCACCAGCGTCGCGATGGCGATCATGGCGATCACCCCGATCGCGGTGATCGCCCAGAACGTGGCACGCCAGCCCCAGCGTTCGCCGACCAGGGCGCCGAACGGCACGCCCAGGACGTTCGCGAGCGTCAACCCGGCGAACATCACCGCCACCGCCCTCGACGCCCGCTCCGCCGGAACCATCCGCCGTGCGACGAGCGACCCGATGCCGAAGAACGAACCGTGACACAGGGCGGCGACGACGCGTCCCAGCAGCATCATCGGGTAGCCCGAGGCGACGGCGGAAAGGAGATTGCCGACCACGAACAGCGCCACCAACCCGACGAGAACCGACTTGCGGGACAGCCCGCTGGTGGCGGCGGTCACCACGATCGCGCCGACCGCGACGCTCAGCGCGTACCCGGAGATCAACCACCCCGCTGCGGCTTCGGACACGGCCAGGCTCCGGCTCACCTGCGGAAGCAGGCCCGCGATCACGAACTCGGTCAGGCCGATCCCGAAACTGCCGAGGGTCAGCGCGATGAGCCCGACGGGCATGCGCCCGCTGCCGTTTGCCTGAATTGCCGGAATTCTCATTCGAACATCATCCACCGGGCACACGAGCCGGCCCGATCGGGCCCTCCGCTCGGGTCCGTGCGATGGACCCCAAAGTAGAGCGTTGCCGCAGGCCACAGGGGTAACGGCTGGTGTCCGCCTCCGGGTTTCGGTCCGGGCGTTCGGGGATGAGTCCGGCGCTCCCCGCCCCGATAACGGTGGCGGGCGCGTTTCCACAGGTCGTGTTGCTCGCTAACGGCGCTTATGTCAACCCGTCCGGGAGCTCCCGGTTACGCACAGCTACTTTGCGTCTCGTGACACGGACCCGAGCACCGGGCCGCTGAGGTGGCGGCTCAGGGTCCCGGTTCGCGGGACGCTGTTCAGCCGCAGCCGGGTCAGGTTCAGGGTCCCGGTTTTCGGGACGCTGAGCGTGCGGCGGGTCGGCGGCCTGGTCGGTGAGGGCGGCTCCGGCCTGGCGTAGCAGGGCCTGGACGTCGCGGCGGCGCCCGGCCGGGGCCTGCTCGGCGCCGACGCCGAGCCTCTCGACCTGGTCGACGTCGCCGGCGTGCTCGGCGGCGTGGGTCGAGGCGTCGGGCGGGGCCATCTCCTGGATGCGGAAGGCGGCACGCCGGTACTTGCGGCCGCCGGTGACGCGCTCCAGCACGCCCTTGCTGATCAGGCTGTTGATGGTGGCGTAGCGCTGGGAGCGGCTGAGCCGGGCCCGGCGCAGGAAGCGGGGGTCGTCTTCCACGCCGGGCCAGCATTCGCGGGTCGCATCGCGCGCCTGTTCGGCGAAGACGATCAGCAGGAACAGCTCGCGGTAGGTCAGTGTGGCGGGGGCGTGGTCGAGGACCTCGACGATGAGTTGGATGCTCATGTCACTGCCCGCCGTCGAGGGGGGCCAGGCCGAGCATGGCGCGGACCGGCGCGGTGGGGATGATGATCTTGCGGCCGATGCGCAGCGCGGGCAGCTCGCCGCGGCGGACCGCGTCGTAGGCGGCGCCGCGGTCGATGCCGAGCACGGCGGCCGCCTCGCGCACGGTCATGGTGGGCCGCTGCAGCGGGCCTGGCTCGGCGCCGGCCGGGGTGGGGGAGGGGGTGGTCTGCTGTGGGCCGGTGTGGGCCTGCGTGGTCTGGGGTCGCATCACGCCGCGGATTGCTACACGAACGGGGCGCTTGCGTCCTTCTACGATCACGGCGATCCGGTCGGGGCGGGCGTTGACGCAGATCAGCGTGGCCGACGTGGTCCACGGGACCACGGGCGTCCCGTGGTCCCGTGCCGCGCGGGCTGCCCGGTGCTGAGGTCCACCGGTGTCAACATGCCTCGCGAGGCACTTGCGTCGAGCACCGCGGCGGGCGTCGGCGGACGACGCAATCCCCCCACGCTCAAGATCGTCTCCGTGCGGGCGGATGTGTGCGCGATCGGGGAGCGGCGCGTGCGTGACAGGGGGGTGGGGGTGTCACGGAGGGCGTGACAGGCAGAGAGTCACCGGTCAGAGCCGCGTGACAGGGGTCGTGACACCCCCGCGTGACACGGGACATACAGGCATAAAACACCCGGCGTGACACCCCCTGTGACACCTGCCGTGACACCCGCCCGGCCGCGCCGTGACACCCCCGGGGGGCTCACAGGCCGGCGATGCGGGCGGCGTGGGCGTGGTCGGCGGCGGTCGCCCGGTGGCTGCGTGCGGCGCCGGCGATCGTGGTCGCCAGTGAGGCGGCGCGGCGGGCCAGCTCGGCGAGCGCGGGCTCCCAGGGGGTCGACGGGGGGCCGCCCGGGTCGCCGGCACCGAGCGCGTCCTCCTGGTCGACGTCGGCGCCGCCCGGGTCCTCGGCGGCCAGGCGCACGGCCGCCTGGTCGAGCTCGGCGGCCAGCCGGGCGAAGGCGTCCAGGTGGGCCTGCAGCCGGCGGCGGGTCCAGGCCAGCTCGCGCCGGGCTTGGAGGACGCGGCCGCGGGCGCGGTGGGCGGCCTGGCGGCAGGGCTTGCCGCAGTAGACGGCGGGGCGGCCGCGCGTCGCGGCCTGGATCGGCGCGGCGCAGACCGGGCAGGCTGGGGTCGGCCTCCGGGGAGGATCGGACCGGATTTTGGCGCTAGAGAGACGATCTTGAGATTGGCTGGTGCTCCTTGTGTGGTCGGCGGGACGCTCGATTCTTTCGGCAACCGCCCGGGAGGGCCTGGGCGTCGTGGGCCGGGACCGGCCGAAGAGCCGCAGCCCGGCCCACGAGCGCCAGCGGCCCGCCAGGAGCGGGCCGCCTTGAAACGGGGTGTCGGGTTGGGTTTGGCTTCGAGCCAGCTCGAATCGATTGTCCGAACCTCTGTACTGGTGTTCGCTGTCCTTGAGCGGGTCACATCGGACCTGAATCTTGGAACTGGCGACAGCGCGGCGCCAGGGACGGAACGTGGCCGGCCATGTCATGCAGAACCTCCGTAACGAGGGAGAAAGCAATGAGACGACATCAATTCCTGACCGGCGTGGCGATCGCAGCCGGTATAGCCACCAGCATCGTCGGCGTACCGTCGAGTGCGGCGGCGAGCGCGCTCGACGGATCGTCGGCGACCGCCGCGGCCGCCGACGCGTCAGCGAAAACCAGTGGACGGCTCACCGCCGTGCGCTGTGGCTTCTACGAGGACAGATACACGGCCTGGTACAACCACTGCACATCCGACGGTTCACGGATCAAGATCCGAGTGGTGCGTAACTACTGGCCCGATCACACCATCTGCGTCGGACCGGGCCACACAGACCTCGGCAGCCCCGGCGTGGTCGTGAACGCCTGGTACACCGGCAAGCTCTGCTGATCCTTCAGAAGAAGCCAGGGCCGCGCTGAAATGTCGTCCTGGACTCGGGCGGCGTCTTCGCCGACCAGGTGGGCGTCGGCGAGCTGGTCGACCAGCAGCCGAACGTGCGTGGCGTAGCGCCGGCTGGCGTCGAGCAACGCGGTGACCGCGTCGATGCCGTCGGCGGGTGCTGTCGGGTCGGATGGGATCACGACCGCGACGGTACGCCGCCGACCCGTGCCGCGCCC
>NZ_JBFAHO010000081.1:0-9796 GCF_040654215.1 Nonomuraea sp. NPDC050733
CGGGGGGTGCGTCATAGCCGCCCAGCATCGACCAGCCAAATCACAACAAGATCAACGCCGTTTGGGGCTCATGACACGGTTCTTACCGGCACCCCTTGTAGTTCAGGAGCTGGTGGTGGGGTGAGTGACCATCTGTGTGCGAGGCATGGCAGGATCGCGGCCATGTCCCTCAGCGTTCCCCATCTCCGGATCGGCTCGACCGAGATCATCGCCCTCACCGATGGCCAGGGCCCGTTCTTCTCCCCGCGCGCCCAGGCCTTCCCCGAGGCCACGGCCGCTCAGTGGGCCGAGGCCGACCGCTACGACCCCGCCGCGGTCGACGCCGAGGGCCGCTGGCGGCTCCAGTTCCGCGCGTACGCGATCCGCAGCGACAAGGGCCTCACCATCGTGGACGCCGGGATCGGCCCGGCGGACAGCCCGGCCGTCTCGTGGGCGCCCGTGCCCGGTGTGCTCCCCGAGTCGCTCGCCGCCGCGGGCATCGACCCGGCCGAGGTCGACACCGTGGTGCTCACGCACCTGCACACCGACCACGTCGGATGGGCGGTCGTGACCGAGGCCGCCGTTCCATCAATGGGCGGCGCGGTGGACGGCAACGCTTCGCCCGGCAGCGCGGCCGGCGACCGCCGCCCCTACTTCCCGAACGCCGAATACCTGCTCCAGCGGGCCGAGTTCGACGCACTCGACGCGCTCAACCCACAGCTTCGCGAGACCCTCACCGACCCGCTCCAGGCGGCCGGTCGGCTCCGGCTCCTCGACGGGGACACGCCGCTACGCGCCGGGCGCACGGTCGCCACGCCAGGCCACACGCCCGGGCACCAGAGCGTGCTGGTCGCCGACGGGCGCGAGCTGGTGCTCGTCACCGGCGACCTCCTGGTGCACGCGCTCCAGCTGCTCCACCCCGAGATCGCCTACTCGCACGAGATCGACCCTGAGGCGGCCAGGCACGCAAGGAAGCGCATGCTCAGCCGCGACACCGCCACCACGCTACACCTGGCGACGCCGCACCTGACGGAGCCGTTCATCTCGGTGTGATCGCGGCCGTCCGAGCCGTTCGGCACGGGTCAGGCCCGAGGGCCCTGCAGACGCTCCAATTCTTTGGTGGTCTGGTCGTCGGCGGGACTGCAGACCGTGAGGCGGCAGCCCGGTGGTTGTCGCCGCGCGATGTCGCCGTGCTGAAGGTGGCGGGGCGCCGCACCGGGAACCTCACCTCGGTCCCTGTCGCGGTCACCCGCTACCGCGGCGCCGATTTCCTCGTCTCGATGCTCGGGCGGGGCACGGGCTGGGTGCGCGACGTCAGGGCCGCGGGCGGGAGGGCCGCGCTGCACTGTAAGGGCCACGAGGTCCCGATCCTGCTGGAAATCCTGCGGCCGCTCAAGATGCGGGGCACCATGGTGGCGGGCAACCGGACGCAGCTCCCCGGGCCGCACGCCCACGGCTACTACCGGTACGAGGAGGACGGCCGGCAGAAGACGGTCGACATCTCGCGCCAGAACCTGTCCCTGCTGGCCGACGCCGGCGACCTGATCTCCACCACCCAGGATCTGGCCACGTTCATCTCCGCGCTGAACGGCGGCAAGCTCCTGCCGCCCAACCTGCTGGCCGAGATGCGCAAGCCCCACCCGAAGATGGGCTACGGCCTCGGGCTGTTCGTGCAGGACCTGGGCCCCGACTGCGGCACCGTCTACCAGCACAACGGCAGCCCCCCGCACGGCTACGGGGCGTTCATGTACAGCTCACCCGACGGCAGCAAGACCCTGACCGCCTCCGTGACCTGGGTCGACGAGGCCACAAGGGGCCCGGCAAAGGACTACCAGAAGCTGGTGGACAGGCTCGTCCAGAAGGTGTTCTGCGGCAGGCAGACCGCGGACTGACGGGTCGAGCCTACTCAGTAGACGAGGCCGAGCACCGCGGGTACACCTTTGCGTTGAACTCCTTACCGACGTGCATCAGGCAGAGCACGAACCGGCCACGCCGACCTCGCTGAGCTCGGCGTGGCCGGTCCACAGGCGCGCACGCCGGGCCCGGCAGGCACAACCGCGGGGTTGAGGAACCCAGGAACAGTCATTGCCGCTGAGAATGATCTTGAGCGAAGCGTGACGTCCGGCTGCGGTGTCTGATCGCCTTAGAGATCGCGCGAATAGGCGGCTGGCCAGCGCCCGGACGGGTGTGCTGAGCAGCAGACCGTCGGTGCACCGAGTGTCTGAGGGGGCTGGCAAGGTGTCGGTATGACAGTTCACTCTCGCTTGATCTCCAGTTCGGCTCCGTCCTGCGGCCACATTGTGGATTTCGACCTGGTCAGCCTCGATGGTCGGTTGATCCTCGTCGGCAGCCCCGACCGAGACCGGCTTGCGTGCACCTGGGATCCGGCCGGCGACCGCTGGACACAGTACGAGCTCGACGTCCCGGACGAGGACTTCCCCTACACGGAGCTAACTTCGCTCGGTGCCGCGGTGGTGGACGGCCGGATCGTGATTGGCGGCGGAGGTGACCACCAAGACTTCGCCATGTGGGACCTGGAGACGGGCAAGGTACGGCTGAGCGCACAGGCGGGCGGCCCGGGCTCGGTAGTCAGAGCCGACTTCGGTGATCGCTCGAGATTGCTCGTGGGGTTCACGGGCAGGTGGGGCGTGCAATTGTGGGACCCGTCCGTTGCCGAGCCGGAGGACTGGCATGACGACGATGGCGGCCTTGACGACGTGGACGATTCTGTGACAGATCCGGAGCAGCCCTCGCCTTACGACTCTCTCGTGTACATTGAGGAGCTGGAATGCCAGTCACGCGCCAGCAGCGCTGCCGCGGCGGGACTGTTGGCGGGTCGGCCGGTCGTGGTGGCCGGCGGTCGGCACGGTGGCGTGCTCGTGTGGGACATCGAGGAAGAGCGGCACCTCGCCAAATTTGACGACCTTGACGAGACGCCCACCGAGTTCGCCCTGGCCCCGGTGGACGGTCGCACACGGGTCATCGCAGCGGGCGGGCAGAGCCTCGTGCTGGGGGACCTCGAATCCAACGAGTGGGGCGAACCCCTCACCGTGCCCGGCGACGAGATCAGCTGCTTGACCGGGGGCACCGTGTACGGTCGTCCGTTCGCCGTCACCGGAGCGCGGGACGGCACCATCTGCGTGTGGGACCTGGCCGAGCGCCGGTTGCTGGGCCAGCCGCTCCAGGGGCACAACAGCGAAGTGCTCGGGCTGCGGGTGGCCGATCTCGACAGCCGACCCGTGATCATCAGCAGCGCCCACTGCGACTCAGTCCACCTCTGGGAATTTCCGTCGTAGAGGTCATTCAAGAAGTCACGAGGATACGCGTGCGGTCATGGTCGGCGGGTCGGGCGATCGTCCGGCGGGACGGCTGCGCATTGATCCCGCCCTGGTGGTGCTCACTGCCGAGGGCCTGCCGCTGCCGGAGTACGCGCGCATCGCCTCCGCTCGGGACGGCGGGAAGATCCGGCCGGGTATCAGCGCTTAGCACTGATTCGCAGGTCGACAGGGTTGTTTCTCGGTCAGGCTGATCGGGGGACGGGACGCTCTGGTCGGGCAGATCGCCCAGTGCGGTCCGGCGTTGGTGTCTCTGGGCGGGCCGGGCTGTTGGCTGGCCGTCTCGCGTTATCTCCGAGTGTTTCCGCCGATCATCCGCCGGGCGCGAGCAAGCTGGGCGCGCAGCGGCGCGAACAGATCGCCGAGCTCGACGAGGCCGAGCGATGTCGCCTCCCGTTGTTGAACGGCCCCGCCGTCTGACTAAAAGTCCGTCATGGGTGATCTTGGCGTCCCATAATTGGGTGCCATGACGGAGGCGAGGGTGCGCGAGCGGCTGGCGGCCGCGGGCTGGGAATGGCGCAGGAGCGGGACGATGGAGCGCGTCTGGCCGGACGGGACGTTCTGGCGCTGCACCTACGGGACCACCCGGGCCGGGTGGTGCGAAGGCGACATCCCGAAAGGGCTGATCTTCGCGACCGGCGACGAGGTCTTCGTGGTCGACGTGCTCGGCTTCACCGATCCCGCGGGGATGGGCTTCGAGGGCGTCGACCGGACAGCCGCCGGGCTCGACCTTCTCGCCGCGGCGTCACCAGGCGGGACTCTCGCCAAGAACGTTCTGAAGCCGCTGATGGCCCGTGCGGCGGTGTTCCGGGAACGGTCGGTGCGGCCGATCGGGCTCAGCGGGTTCATGCTGGAGGAGATGCCCCGGCGCCCAGCGGGGCCACTGATCCCCGCGATCGCCGCCGCGGACGGCTCGTCCGATCGCTGGCTGGACGTCGCGTTCGCCGCGTTGGACGCGAGGATGCTGCACGTGGCGCTGGAGTCGTTCGATCGGGCGTTGGCCGCCGGGGCGGAACCCGGACTCGCCGAGCTGTGGCGTGGCTGGCTGCTGATGGAGGCCGATCCGGTGGAGGCCGCCACGGCCATGGAACGGGCAGCGGACGGCGGCATGGCAGGTCCCGCGACCTGTCTGCTGGCGGGCATCCGGCCGGTGGACTGGGAGCGCGCCACCCGGGAGGACCCCGGGTATCTGCTCGGCTGGCTGTCCCGGGTGCTGGAGCTCGGCGAGTCCGGGCGTGCCCGCGAGGCACTTCGGGTGATCGATAAGGCCGCGGCCCTGCACCCCGGCGCCAAGGTGCACCACTACCGCGGGTGGGTCCATGCGTTGCTCGGTGACGAGGACGCCGCGCTCGACGATCTCGCCGAGGCGGTCCGGCTCGCTCCGTGGATCACCGAGGAGATCCTCGCCGACCCCGACCACGACGGTCTGCGCGGCCATCTGGACTTCTGGCGGTTGACCGGCCGCCGGGCCGCGGAGAACGAGCAGAACCCCCAGGCTACCGAGGTGCTGCGGCGCCTGGCGGTACAGACCGCCGCCCGGGCCCCGGACGGCTGGCGACGCGCCACGTTCACCATCGGCGGAGGTACCAGAGGCTATTACACCCTGCCCGACGGCGCCCTCAAGAACCACGGTCTCCCGTTCGACCTGCGCAAGGCGCTGCGCCTCGGCCGTGGTACGGCGGTCACGATGGTCGTGCATCCCTCGGGGTGGTTCGAGGCCGCCGTTGGCGGTCGCGCGGAGAACTCGGGCGCCGCCTGCGTCCTCGACGAGGAGGCACTGCCCAGCGGTCCCGGCGATGAGGTGGACGGGCCCGCCGATCCGACGCAGGCCGGGGATCCCGCCGAGGCGGTCCGCCTGCTGCGCGCCTACCTCCAGCGCCGCGAGGAGATCCTCGGCTACTCCGATGAGCTGCCGCCACCGGCGGCGGATCGCGAGGAAATGTTCGCAGACCTGGATCACGCGCTTCCCGACGATCTGCGCGCCCTCTACGACGTGATGGACGGCGATGATGATCTGGGACTCATCGACAATGGCTACGACTGGCTTTCAGCGTCCTTTGTGTCCGAGCTGGGAAGTGATCACGTCTGGATGGACAACGTGCCGCTGTTCGACCCGGACCCATGGAGGATCATGCTGGACGACGGCCCGCCCGGGGCGGTCCGGCGTTCTATCGACCGGGATGGTTGGATCCCGTTCGCCGACGGTGGGAACAACGAGTACCTCGCCGTCGACATGGACCCCGGGCCGGGTGGTCGTCCCGGCCAGGTCATCCGTATCGGCCTGCGGCGAGACGGCCCCACCTACGTCGCTGACTCGGTCACCTCGCTGCTGCGCCGCCACGTGGAGGCACTCGAGCGAGGCGACTGGACGTGCGAGGACGACGACCTGCGGATCGATCTCGGCGACATGGCCCTCGCCCGGGAGAACGAGAACGCGCCCGACGCGTCCACAGTCTGGGCATGTCGTGAGGTGCTGAATCCCGGCCACAACACCCAGAGTTTGTGGGTGCGGGGCGGGGGCGACATCGATCTGGGCACCGTCCGCGGCACCCGGCTCTTGAAGTTGGAGCTGACGCAGTGCCGGTCGGCCGATCTCAGCCCGCTCCGGGACACAGCCGTCGAGGCGTTGACGCTTCAGGACGTGGAGGTCCTCGACCTGGCGCCGATCGCGGGCCATCCGACGCTGCGCGCGGTGCGGGTGCGCACGCACCACGCCGTCGACCTTGAACCGCTGGTCACCGCGCCCCGGCTCTACGCACTGGACCTGTGCGGATCGTCGGTCATGGACCTGGCCGCGCTGGGCCGGATGAGCCGTCTGCGCTACCTGTCGTTGCGGTACGAACAGTGGCAGGAGCTCTGGCGGCAGAACGTCACGCTGCCCGGCCTGGCGATGGCCGTCCTGTCCGACGACCCCTCCCCGAGCAGGATCGCGGAGTGGGCGCGGCGGCTCCCCAGGGGCGGCGGCGTCCAGCACTACATCGGGCAGTACTGACGCACCGTCAGGGCCCAGGACCCCTGAAGAAGAAGGCTACGGCAAGCCGCAAAGTAGGCCCCGCTGAAGATCGTTGTGTGCTGGTTACGCTTCGGCGGGGCGCTTCTTCGGCTCGCGGAGCACGGTGGTGTTCTTGTCGAGGTGGCCGTAGACGGTGGAGCGGGGGACGCCGAAGAGGTCGGCGATCTGCTGCATGGTTCTTATGCGGGCGTCGTAGAGCTCTTGGGCGAGGGTGGCTTGTTCGGGGGTGAGCCGGGGGCGGCGTCCGCCGACGCGACCACGGGCGCGGGCGGCGGCCAGGCCGTCGTTGGTGTTGGCGATGATGAGTTTCGCAGCCCGCACATGTGAACACGATCATGCGCCCTCCCACGTCACGTTGCTGGGATCATCTTGGCCCGTATGCCGGCACTTCCACCCGGCCTCCGACGGCCCCAATGGCCCGGGTACCGTCCCGCTCAGCCCGGAGTGATCCAGACTTCCAGGAGCTGCTCCTGGAAGTCGGGTCCGCTGTCGGGTTTGACCTGCCAGCCGTGCGCGGTCAGCGCCCGCGTGTAGTCGGCCATCACGCTTCCACGTCCGTCTCGTCGTGGTCGAGGGCGGCGGCGACGGAGACTTCCCTTAGCCGGACCGGCCAGCCGTCGCCGAGCTGATCAACCAGTGCGCAGGAGGAAACCGACCCCGAGCGGCAACTGGCGGCCTGGGAAGCGCCCGAAACCCTGGGGTCTCCTGGTCTGTGACCCCACTGCTCAAAGGCGTCTAGGAAGATCACCTGAACCTGGATTCCTCACTTAAGCTTCTCCTATGCCGGACTGCGCCAAGCCCGGGGCTCGCTCCGAACCTCGCCAGGAGAGGACAGCGCGGGCGTGAAGGAGACCGAACGGCAGCCCACCTGGACATTCCTGACCAACCACGCCCGGGTGCTGCGCCTCATCGCTGACAAGCCGAACGCGCGCATCGGCGACATCGCCGCCACGATCGGCATCAGCGAGCGCCGCCGGCAGCATCGTCAACGACCTGGAGGACGCCGGCTACATCGAAGTGCGGCGCGAAGGCCGGCGCAACCGCTACACGATCGTCCCGGGCCAGTACCTGAGCCATCCCAGCCAGCGCACCATTCCCGTCCAGGCGCTCCTTGACCTGTTCGATCAGGCCGCAGCTCTGGGGACATCGGGCGGCATCGCCGGCACCCCGACTGTCGAGCACGTCACCGGCCAGCCCTGACCCGCACCGCGCGGCGTCGGCCCATGACCGGTCCACCGGCCCCGCGACGAAGCGGGCCAGAACCACTGCGGCGGACACGCACGGCTGCATGCGCGTGGTCGGCCGAGGCGCGGCCGACGCGACGAACCCACCTGCCCTGCTGATGTTGCTGCCGATGACGCCATCGAATCACGCGCCGCCCGATGGGCTGCGAGGCTGCGCTGGCGGCGGGCCACAGCTGCCGCGCGCCCACAGCCAGCTCGCGCAGGCCACCGGTGGCGCCGTCCGGATGCCGGCGCACGAAGGTGCCGAGCTCGACGGCCGCCCAGCCGAGCAGCACCAGGCCGAGCACGACTTCCACGGCGGCCGCCGTCGCCATTGCGAAGACGATGACGGTGATCACTTCGACGGCTCCTTGCGCCGCCCGCCGGTGTTATCGATGGGTTCACTGGCCCGAGCCTAGAATCGCCCCGGCGATTCCGGCACTTCCACGCCGAGCAGGGCGAATCTTTGCCACGCTCGCAATGATCCTTTGCCTGGTGCGGGTTTACTCCGCGACGGGTCGCGGGAGCCGAGGGCCCGGGGGAGCGACCTCCGGCTCCCGCAGGTCAGGCCGGTATCGCCGAGGCCGCTTCGGCGCGGGCGGGAATCGGAGGCAGGATCTGGTCCAGGCCGGTGCGATGCAAGATCTGAGCGCATCTACCCTGCGCCCCGGCCAGCACCAGCCGGGCTCCGAGTTGTCGCGCTCGCCGATACGCGCCGACCAGCGCGGCCACGCCGTCGAAGTCGCAGAACGCCACCCGCGACAGGTCCACCACGACCACGTCGGGGTGTTTGGCCAGGACGCGTCCCATCTGGTCGAAGAAGTGGCTGACCGTCGATGCCTGAAGTTCACCCTGCAGGCCGATCATCGGGCACACCTCGGAGTGCCACATTCCGATCGTCAGTCCGTTCTTCTGATCCTGGCCACGCCCCTCCACCGCAATCACCTCGCGTGGACCCTGCCCGGATTCGCGTCGATCATGTGAAGTGGGGCCCCAAACCCGCTGATTATCGGGTCCCGCATCCGCGGGGTGAGCGCCTTGCCGGGGCGCCGGGACTCTACTGACGGGTAGCTACGCTAAGGACGGATCGGGGGACTGACGCTGGTGAGCGACAAAAGATCCCTTAAACGGTCCGTGGACACCAGCACTGACCTGGGCGGACTCAAACGGGTGTACCTGGTTGCACGAGTCTTACCGGCACCCCGGATTCTCCTGGCCGTCTGCCTGCACCCATGGCCGTCCGCCAGGGTCGTCATGGCCGCCAATCGGGGTTTCCCGATGACCGCTAACGCACGGCAACCCCGATCCCGACGATGGTGGCGGACGGTCGGCCTTCGACTCCGCGGGAACATTTGTCCAAGACTGATAGTCGACCGCCCGTGCACAGTCTCCGCATGAATGAGTACGACATCGAGCCGCGTGGTGAAGGCCGCGGTCGAGAGAGCCGCCGACTGGAGAGGGCGGGGTCTTCGTAGACGGGGGCGCCTGCGGCCAGTAGGGCGGTGAGGGCGTGCCGCTGGCGGGCGTCAGTCTGCATGTCTGTGGAGTGCCACAGGCAGACCCGGTCAGCCACGTCCGGCATCCGTGAGGGGGGTGCGGGTGAAGGCCTGGGCGGTGGGCAGGGCGGTGCCCGCGCTGGTAGGGGCGTAGTCACGCCGCTCCTAGGTGTCGGCCTGCCAGGCCAGCTCGACCGGGTCCTCGCCCCCTCATACGCCGACCCCGGATACGCCGCCCCTCATCCACCGCCGCCCCCTCATCCACCATCGGCTCGGCCACGGGCCGGGTCGTGACGAGATCGACGAAGACCGGAGAACGATGACCACCACCACCGACCTCGCTCAGACGATCGAGCAACCGGATGCCGATTGCGCGGCGGGACAGAGCATGACCCGGCTGTTGCGCCCTCATCTGCGGAGTTTCGCGGCCGTGGTGATCCTGCAGGTCATCGGCGCGCTCGCGGGTCTGGCCCCGCTGCTGGCGGTCGTCGAACTGGGCCGTACCCTGCTGTCGCCCGGCCCGATCGACCACGTTCACGTCTGGACCGTGGTGATCGCGGGTGCGGCCGGCCTGCTCATCCGGCTGCTGTGCACCGCCGCGTCGTCGGGAATCGGGCATGTTCTCGACAGCCGGGTGCAACTGACGTTCCGCCGGCAGCTGGCCGCGTCGCTGGGACGCGTCCCGATCGGCTGGTTCTCCCGGCGCCGCACCGGCGAGCTGGCCAAGGTGGTGGGCGAGGACGTCAGCGC
>NZ_JBFAHO010000082.1:0-9178 GCF_040654215.1 Nonomuraea sp. NPDC050733
GTCGTTCCTCCAGCGCCGCGTTGTACAACGCCCGATGATCGTCCAGCATCGCCGTCAGCGTGATCTCCTGGTGCCGGGTCGGCCGCAGCAGGAACCTGAACGACCTACGCATCCTCGCCCCCGCTCTTGGCCTTGGGGACACGCTCGCCCTGGGTCTCGATGTACCGCTGGACCGTGGCCGCGCCGACTGCGCCCACACTCGCCACAAAGTACGAGCGCGACCACAAGGTCGGCAGCCGGGAGCGCAAGTGCGCAAACTCGGCCCGCAGGTGGTGGGAGGTACAGCCCTTGAACTGGTCGGCCACGTACGACGGGGAGTTCCTCGGGTGTGGCTTGACGAACAGATGCACATGGCCGGGCATCACCTCCAAGGCGATGATCTCCCAGTCGTGCTCAGCGGCCTTGGCACGCAGTAGTTCCTCCAGCCGGGTCCTGACACGACCGCCCAGGACAGGCCGCCGACACTTGGGACACCACACCACGTGGTAGCCCAATTCGTAGGCCGCACCGGGGGAAGTACGCACCTGACCAGACACACGATCAGTATGACCATCGAGTTCTCAGAACACCCAGTATTCGCCCGAACCCGCACGAGCCTGCGACTCAAGGCACACTCAGGCGCTGGAGCGCCTTCCCGCTCGGCATTCCCCCGCCTTCGACCTGATGGATCGCCGGGCAGCGCCGAACAAGGCCGCCGGCTACCGCGGGCCGTCAGGAGCGACCGTAGGAGTCCTCGAGCCGCTCGATGTCGTCCTCGTCGAAGTGGCCGAACGCGATCTCCAGAATGCGCGTGGCCGGGCCGGACGAGCTCAGCCGGTGGGTCTGGCCGCGCCGGATCAGGATGCGCTCGCCCACCTCGGGCTCCAGGCGCTTGCCGTCGACCTCGAACACGCTGCCCGGGTCGAGCGCCACCCACAGCTCGTCGCGGTGCTCGTGCCGCTGGAGGCTGAGCCGCTCCCCGGGCAGGACTTCGATGATCTTCACGGTGGACGGCTCGTTGAGCGTGAACCGCTCGAAGCCGCCCCACGGCCGCTCGTCCCGGATGACCGCGGCCAGCCTGTCGATGTCCTGCATCGTCCCCTCCACGTCTGTCGCGCGGGCAATGCCCCCCACGCGAGGTTCACGGCATCGGAGACGGCCCGGGGCGCGTCGCGGGCCGTTCTCCGATCCGGAGCGCAAGCTACCAGGTGATCCATTCGCGCGACCCGGCGGACCACCCTCACCGGACCACCCGTCCCGCGACCACAACCCGGGCACCGAGGCCCACACCCCGCCGATACCAATGACTCCGTACTCCGGACGGCGTCCAGCGGACCGATCCCCCAGTCTCCTCCACTGACCGCGTTCCGTACGCTCCGGTCCCGGGCGCCCGTGAGCGGGCGCCCGGGACCGCATGGCCTGGCTAGAGGCCGTACTCCTTCACGATGCGCTCGTGCCGCTCCACTTCGACGTCGACCTCGCGCGCCAGGTCGAGCCAGGCCAGCGGGTGCGACCAGCGCTCGGTGGCGTCGTCGAGCAGGGCGTCGACCTCGACCGCCGACACACCGGGCGGGACCGCCACCCAGCCGAAGACGCCGGGCAGCGGCTCGCCGCTGGTGGGGTGGGTGATCGTGTAGTTGTCGTCGCTGTAGACCCACATCGGCCAGCCGCGCTCGGCCATGACCTCGGTGAACTCCGCCCAGTCCTCTTCGCTCGGCGCGGCGCCGTCGAAGAAGTAGCTGGTGTAGCCGCCGGGCCGCAGGATGCGCACCGCCGCGAACGGGGGCACAAAGTTCTGCGCCTCCTGGGGGTCGTCCGGGACCGGCTCCAGCAGCTGCGGGTCAAACACCACGAGGTCGCCCGCGTTGTAGTCCATGCCGCGCGGCTGCGGGAGGGCGAGCCGGGCGGTGGCCGGGCCGGTGCGGATGGACAGCACCTGGCGCTGGCCGCCGTCGGGCGCGGGGAGGATGACCCGGATGAGGCCCATCTCCTCCTCGATCGGCCCCGTGGTCGTCTTGATCGGCATGCCGATCTTGGCCGCGCCCTTGCGGACGGTGTCCCAGTCCTCGGCGGAGGTGGCCATGACGACCATGCGCCAGGTGTCCTCCTCGGTGAGCTCGTCGAGGATGTCGAGCAGCGCCCTGGCGCCCTTGGCGTTGTCGTCGAGCTGCTGGGCGGCGGCGGCGACGATCCGGCGGCCCTCGATGCCCGAGCCGGCCGCGACGGCGTGCTCGGCTGCCTCCAGCGCCTCCGGCCAGCGCTCGCGGGCCATGTGGAGGCGGGCCAGCGTGAGCTGCTGCTGGTCGTGCGGGAGCATCGCGGCCATCTGCTCCAGCCGCTCGTCCTGGCGGGCCTCGACGAGCAGCGTGGTCAGGTAGGCGATGTCGTCGGCGTCGGCGGTGGCGACGTCGCCCTCGTCGACGAGCAGCTTCCAGTAGATGTCGGCGCCCGTGGCGGGGTAGCCGAGGTAGCCGAGCGTGGTGGCGTGCCGGCGGGTGGTCTCGAGGTCCTGGCCGGACAGCGGCGAGAGCCAGCCGGCCCAGCGCTCGGGGTCGGCGTTGTGGCCGTCGGCGGCGTCGAAGTAGGCGACGCGCTCGGCGACGGGGCCCGGCGCGGGCGGCTCGGGGGTCGCGTCGGCGGCGGCGCGCAGGGCCGCGATCTGCTCGGCCAGGCCGGTGCTGTCGCGCAGCTCGACCGTGCCGGACTCGGCGAGGTCGGCCAGCAGCCGGGCCTGCCACACGCCCTGCCGGGCGATGGCCAGGTCGCCGGCGATCAGGGCCAGCTCGACGCGGGAGCGGTAACCGCCCATCATGCCGAAGTAGTCGATCCACTGGCGGATCACGCGGCCGAGCTGCCAGGTGTTGGTGATCTGGGAGGAGCCGGCCAGCAGGCTGACGGCGCGGGTCCACTCGACCCAGTCGCCCGGGTGCTCGCCCACCACGTCGAGGTCGGGCAGCGCGTCGACGGCCTCGGCGACGCGGCCCAGCGTGGCCAGGATGAGCGCGCGGCGCACACCGTCGCGGTGGGGCTTGGCCACCGGGTCGTCGGCCTGGAAGTCGGCGGCGGCCTGGAGCGCGTTCAGCGCGTCCTCGGCGCGGCCGGCGGCGAGCAGCGCCCGGGCGCTCTCCGCGCCCAGCTCCCAGGTCGCCTGGCGGCCCGCGGCGCCCAGTCGCTCGACGGCGGCCTCGGCGTAGGTGACGGCCTCGCCGGCCCGGCCCGCGTCCGTGAGGGCCGAGACGTACTGCGTGACCAGCCCGGTGTAGACCGGGCCCGCCGGGTCGGCGGCCTCGATGGCCGCGCCGAGCTTCTCCAGGCGCTGGGTCGCGTAGCCGGGGCCGTCGGCGTTGGCCCAGGCGAGCGCGAGCGCCTCGACGGCCGCCGGGGCGGCCGGGCAGTCGCGGACGTCTTCGCGCTCGGCGAACGCGAGAAGCTGCTCGGCGTCGCCGACCGCGACCGCGCCCTGGGCACGGTCGCCCACGCGGCCGATCAGGTGCCAGTAGCGGGCGTAGAACTCCAGCCAGGGCAGCTCCAGGGTCTCCGCCTGCTGCGCGATGGCCGGAGCCATGACGTCGAGCTGCGGGTAACGGCCCTCGTAGGCCTGTGCGGGGAGGTCTCCCAGCGCCATGGCGAGGCCCACGTTGCCCGCCTCAGAAAGCTGCTGCTGGGTTTCGCCGACCCAGGCCCAGATGTCCACGTCCATGGCAAGCCAGTCTGCCAGGTCAACGAGCCTGCCCAAAACGCAGAAGCTCGATGAGCTCGTCCGATTCGTCACCATTAAGCACGGAAAAAACCGGTGCCAGGAGATCGTCCGTCGTGTCCTCCACGGCCGCTCGGCGCGCGACGAGCTCCGGCGCCGGCTGGGGATACGGCTCCGGCCACTGGGAGAACTTGGCCATCACCTCGCCGGTCACCTGACCGAACGGCGATCCGTCGTGCTCGGCGGCGAGCATCGCGTCGAGGGGGCTCATGCCCGCCGCGATCACCGCGTTGGCGTGCAGGCCGCCGCGCAGTTCGCGGACGACGTGCATGAGCTGCGCGGCCCGCGCGGGCGGGTCGTCCGGCAGGGGCACGGCCCGCCATCCGGCGAACAGCGGCGCCCCGGGCGCGGGGGCGTGCTCGACGACCCGTTCGAGCAGCTCGGCGATCCGGGCGCAGCCGTCGTGGTCGCCGAGCCGGCGCCGCCCCCAGGCGTGGCACACCCCGGCGTAGAGCGCGACGGCCTCGGCGACGGGCAGCCGACGCCCGCCGTTCCAGCTCTCCTCGACGTGGGCGCGCGGGAAGAACACGGCGACCGAGGCGACGACGTCGGCCTCGCACTCGCCGAGCACGCCGCAGCGGCCCCGGAAGTACAGCTCGCGGGCGCCGAGCCCGAGCTTCTCGCAGAGCGCCTTGGCCTCGCGCGAGACCATGAAGCCGCCGCCGTACTGACCGATGGGCCCCTTCACCAGCCGCGCGGTGGTGCGTGGATCCGCCATGGTCCACTCCTCTCGGTTCGGAAAGCGAACCGAGCATCCCTCAGGAGAACATCATTCTGCAAGCATCAGCTCCCCGGCCGCGACGATGACCGCCGGGCCCGCCAGGTAGCTCGTCTCGACGCCGAGCGTGACGGTCAGCGTGCCGCCCGGCACCTCGATGGTCCAGGTGCCGGTGATGTCGCCGCTCAACGCCGCCGCCGCCACGGCCGTCGCGACCGCGCCGGTGCCGCACGCGCGGGTCTCGGCCGAGCCGCGCTCGTACACGCGCATGACCGCGCGCGCCGGTCCCACCGGGTTGAACAGCTCGATGTTGACGCCGCCGGGGAAGACCGACGGGTCGAAGCCGGGCTGGTGGCTGAGGTCGAGCTGGACCACCGGCTCGCCGGTGGCGCAGGCCAGGTGCGGGTTGCCCATGTCGACGTGCAGCCCCTCGAACTCCTGGCCCGCCACGGTCGCGACGCTGCGGCCGTGCACGACGGGCAGGCCCATGTCGACCGTCACGTCCCCGGAGACGTCGAGGGTCACCCTCCTGAGCCCGCCCCTGGTCGCGATGGCGAACTCGCCCGGCTCGGCCAGGCCGGCGTCGACGAGGTAGCGGGCGAAGACGCGCGTGCCGTTGCCGCACATCTCGGCGGCGCCGCCGTCGGCGTTGCGGTAGTCCATGAACCACTCGGCCTCGCCCGCCAGGTCGGACACCTCCGGGCTGAGCTTGGTGCGAACCACGCGGAGCACGCCGTCGGCGCCGATGCCGGCGCGCCTGTCACAGATGGTCGCCACGAGGGAGGCGGGCAGATCCAGCTCGCCGTCATGATCAGGCAGGATGACGAAGTCGTTCTCGGTGCCGTGCCCCTTGAGAAAGCGCATTGACCAATTTTATGCCCAGCCCGCGGACCAGCGGTTCAGCGGCCCGCGCGGCGGGGTCCGCGCGCCCCCGTCGTGTCCGGTCGTCAGGGCGTCCTGGCGCCTCCGGAGCCGAGTACGCCGCCCGACGGAGTCTCGGCCTGCGCCGAAGGGTCGCCGCTCGGTGAAGGGGTGCCTTCGGCCGGCCGGTCGTAGATTCCGACGGCCCATCTGCCCGGCCGCTCGCCGACCAGGGCCGACAGCCGTTCGCGCACCTCGGGGCGGAGCAGCGCCCCGGTCTTTGCCGACTCGCTTTCACAGTCCTTCGACCTGGAGTGCGGGGCCGGCCGGCAGTCCGTGAGGGCCTTTGCCACCTCCAGGACCGGAGCGTCCGCCGGGAAGACCCAGACCTGCATGGCTTGCGGGCCCTTGAGCCAGCCAGAGGGCGCCGAGAGCTCGTCGTGCTGCCCGGCCACTGCTTTCCTGCACCGTCCGGCCGCGCCGCCCGTCTCACCGCCCTTGAGCTTGCCCACCGTGACGACCCAAGCCCGGGGATCGTCGCAGACGACCTGGTACCCGGTGGAGAAGCTGGTCGGTGTGAAGGTCACCGTCCGGCGGACGCCCGTCGTCGCGAACCCTTCGGACTGGATGAGGGGGAGGTCGTACTTCTCCGCCCCCAGCACCACGTGGAAATTCTCGGGCAGCCGCGGGCCGGTCTCGACCTGCGCCGCGTCCACCGGACGCTGCGCGACCGCCGTGTCCTCCGCCCGGGGTGCTCCCGTCCCGAGGCCGTTCACCAGTCCGGCGGCGGAGAAGGCCAGGGCCATCGCCGCTCCGGCCGTCACGGCCCGCCGGGTGCGGCGCATGCGGCGGCCCCGTCGTACGATCGCGTCGAGATGGGCGGCCGGCTCGCCGCCGGTCCGGTGCCGGCCGTGCTCGGCCAGGAAATCGCGCAGGTCGCTCTCGGTGTGCCTCATCGCTGGACCCTCTCCAGGTTCATGGTCTGAATGTCCGGATCGACACGGAGACGGGTGAGGGCCCGGCTGAGCTGGCTCTTCACCGCTCCGAGTGAGCAGCCGACGATGTCGGCGACCTGGGTGAGCGTCCGCCCCTCGAAGTAGTGCAGGACGATCACCGCGCGCTGGCGCGGGGAGAGCGTGCCGATGGCGCTCCACAGCGCCGTCCGCTCGTCCACCTCGGCGGCCCGGTCACGGGGATCGGCCGTCTCGGGGACGCTCTCGGCAGGGACCTCCCGGCGCCAGCGCCGCCGCCACCACGAGGCATGGGTGTTCACGATGATGCGATAGACGTACGGATCGGGATTGCCCTCGATCCGCCGCCAGGCCACCCATGCCTTCGCCAGCGCCGTCTGCACCAGGTCCTCGGCCGTGCCCCAGTCCCGGGCGAGGAGATAGGCCATACGGCAGAGCCGTAAGTGGCGTTGTGCCACGTATGCGGCGAACTCTTCGTCCATCCACCTGCTCCGTCTCATCGTCTTCCGGCGATGACTACCGCCTGGGAGGCGCGTTCGGATGACAGGTGTCCCGCACGAATTTCGTCGGCCTGAGCCCTCAGGCCGTTGCGCCGCCTGCGATGAGGGCCAGAGAGCGGTCGAGCAGGTCGGGGGCGTCGTACGGCAGCCAGTGGACCCGGGGGTCGCGACGGAACCACGACTCCTGCCGCCGGGCGAAACGCCTGGTGGCTCGGACCGTCTCCTCGAGCGCCTGCTCCTCCGTCCACTCCCCCTCCAGGAACCGCAGCACCTGGGCGTAGCCGAGGGCGCGGCTCGCCGTGCGGCCCCGCGCGAGCCCCCGGTCCAGCAGGCCCCGCACCTCCTCCACCAGGCCGGCCGCCCACATCCGCTCCACCCGCAGCGCGATCCGCTCGTCCAGCTCCGGCCGCGGCACCTCCAGCCCGATCTGCACGCTGGGGTAGACCCCCTCGTAGGACGGCATGGTCGCCGAAAACGGCCGGCCGGAGTGCTCGATCACCTCCAGCGCGCGCACGATCCGGCGGCCGTTGCTGGGCAGGATCGCCGCGGCGGCGACCGGGTCCTCGCGCGTCAGCCGCTCGTACAGCGGCGCGGGGCCCGTCTCGGCCAGCTCCGCCTCCAGGCGCGCCCTGATCAGCGGGTCGGTGCCGGGGAACTCCAGGTCGTCGATGGCCGCGCGCACGTACAGGCCGCTGCCGCCGACCAGCACGGGGACCGCCAGCGCGTCGAGCAGCGCCCGGGCGAGCTTCTGGTACTCGGCGACGCTCGCCGTGACCGTGACGTCCCAGATGTCGAGCAGATGGTGCGGAACGCCGCGCCACTCCTCCGGGGTGAGTTTGGCCGTGCCGATGTCCATGCCCCGGTAAAGCTGCATGGAGTCGGCGTTGACGCATTCGCCCCCCAACCGCAGGGCGAGGTCCACGGCGAGGTCGGACTTCCCGGCCGCCGTGGGTCCCACGACGGCGATGACTGGCTGCTGGCGCACACCGATAAGTGTGTCAACTGTCTGGGTATGTAATGACCGACGGCCCCCGGCCCCGTCCGGGGGATCACTGATCGGGGGATCAGATGTCCATTCTCGAGAAGATCAAGGACATGTTCGGGGCGCACGGCAAGCACCACCAGGTGCCCCAGCAGAACGACCCGATGGAGGGCCCGCGCGACCGCCCGGCCGACGCGACGGGCGGCGCCACGGGAGCCACGGGCACCACCGGAGGCCCCGTCCGTGACATGGACGACGAGGGCGGCCCCGCCGAGGGCACCGAGGGCTGACCTCCCGGTCCCGGGACGGCCGAGCCGGCAGAGCGGGCTACCGGAGTCGTCGGTAGTGCTCCGGCCTTCGGGCCAGGGGTGAAGCCGAGAAGCCTGCGTAGCGGGGCGGGAACAGCTGATTCGCCGTCAGGTGAATCGGCGTTCACCCGGTTCAGGTGGGCCGGTTCTGTTGCTCGATGTACTGGCGTAGGACGGACAGGGGTGCGCCGCCCACCGACCCGGCGAAGTAGGAGCCCGACCACAGCTTGTTCGCCCGGTAGTAGTGGCGGGCGAGTTCGGGGAACTCCTGACGCATCCGTCGTGAGGACACCCCTTTAAGGCTGTTGACCAGCTTCGAGATGGTGATCTTGGGTGGGAAGTCGACCAGCAGGTGTACCTGGTTGTTGCCGCCGTTGAATTCGGTGAGCTGGGTTTCGAAGTCGGCGCACACCGATCTCATGATCTCTTCCATGCGGGTCAGGTGGGTGTCGGTGAAGACTCGGTGCCGAGGGACTTCGTCACGAAAACCAAATGGGCGTGGAGCAGGAAAACGCAGTGTCTGCCGGTCCGGATCTCGCTGTGTTGGGCCATAGGCCAACTGTAGGATGCGCCTCGTGCGGCTTCGTTACTCCTTCCGGCTGGACCCGACCCCGATACAGCGGATCGCGCTGGCACGGGCGTTCGGGTGCGCACGGGTGGTGTTCAACGACGCGCTCACGGCCCGCCGTCAAGCGCACGCCGACGGCCTGCCGTTCATCAGCGACGGGGACCTGTCCAAGCGCGTCATCACCGAGGCCAAGCAGCGCCCGGATCGGGTGTGGCTGGGGGAGGTATCGGCGGTCGTGCTCCAGCAGGCCCTGGCTGACGCCTGCATGGCCTACCGCAACTTCTTCGCCAGTCTCAGCGGGAAGCGCAAGGGGCCGAAGGTCGCCGCGCCTCGGTTGCGGTCGCGCAGGGACAACCGGCAGGCGATCCGGTTCACCAGGAACGCCTGGTTCAAGGTGGGCCAGAACGGGAAACTCGTCCTGCCGAAGATCGGCGAGGTGGCGGTGCGCTGGTCGCGGCGCCTGCCGTCGGTCCCGTCCAGCGTGACGGTGATCAAGGACGCGGCGGGCCGGTACTTCGCCTCGTTCGTCGTCGA
>NZ_JBFAHO010000083.1:0-7272 GCF_040654215.1 Nonomuraea sp. NPDC050733
GACGCTGGCGCCGCACATCCCGCTGGTGCGTCTGGACGCGCGCTCCAAGGACTCGGTCAAGAGCGCGCTGATCAACCTCGTCGAACACGCGCTCAGCGTGCGCATGGCCGTGCCGGGCTGGAGCAACTAGCAGACGCTCGTCAGCTCGGCACCGCCTCGATGAGCGAGGCGCCCGCGCCCAGCTCGACCACGTCCGCGAGCTTCAGGCCGGCCTGGTCCAGCAGCGCCGCGTACTCCTGGCGGCTGCGCTCGACGGCGCCGTCGAAGATGGCCAGCATCCGCATGTCGAGATCCTTGCCGAGGTGCGGGGCCTCGTCGTCGGGCAGGACCACTTCGAGGAGCAGCACGCGGCCGGTGGGGGCCATCGCCCGGCGGACGTTGCGCAGGATCCTGACCGCGTCGTCGTCGCCCCAGTTGTGCAGGACACTGGCCAGCAGGTACACGTCCCCGCCGGCCGGTACCTCGGCGAAGAAGTCTCCCGCCACGACGTCGCACCGGCCGGCCAGGCCCTCGCCGCCCAGCCACTCCCGGGCGCTCTCGGCGACGTGTTCGAGGTCGAACAGGACACCCCGCATCCCCGGGTTGGCCTGAAGGACCGTGGCGAGGATGTGCCCCTTGCCCCCGGCGATGTCCACCATGGTGCCGGCCCGCGAGAAGTCGTACCGCTTGGCCAGGCCTTCGGTGAAGGTGACGGCTCTGGCCCGCATGTAGTCGTCGAACAGCCGGCTCGTCTCCGGACGGGCGGCCAGATGCTCGTACAGGTGGCCGTACTGGGCGGCGAACGCCGACCTGCCGGTGCGGACCGTCGTCGGCAGATTGCCCATGGCGTACCAGAAGCCCTCCTCGCCGAGCATGCGGATGGAGGAACGGATCGAGTCCGGGGCGTCCGAGCGGAGGGCGGCTCCCCGCTCGGTCAGGTCGTGACCGTCCGCCCCGGCCTCGCGGATCAGGCCCATGCCGGCCAGCTCACGCAGGACCCGGCGCAGCGCGTGGGGATCGGCCCCGCAACGCTCGGCCAGCTCTTCGGTCGTGACCGGCCCGTGTGCCAGGTGGTCGGCCACACCCAGCTCCGCCATGGTCAACAGAGCCGCGAAACGGGACAGGCCGGATACCGCGTCCCAGAGGAGATCGTCCGAATGGGGCATGTGTTCTTTGCCTTCTATGAGTGGGGTTCGCAGGTGCCGGCGTTCATCTGGTTCTGCCGGCCTGCCGGTGCCAGATCAGCACACGGTGCTCCACGAGCACGAACAGCGTGTTCACGAGGTAGCCCAGGAGCCCGAGGAGGGCGATCGTCGCCCAGACGCCCGGGGTGTCGAAGCCGTACTGGGCCTGCAGCAGCTGGTAGCCGATGCCGTCGGTGCTGCCGAAGAGCTCCGAGATGACCATGAGGATGAGCGCCAGCGACAGGCTGAGGCGCAGCCCCGCGAAGATCTTGGGGGACGCGGCCGGAATGACGATCACCCGCAGGCGCTGGGCCCGCGACAGGCCGAAGACCACGCCCGTCTCGGTGTAGGTCCGGTCCACGGCGCGGGCTCCGTCGATGGAGTTGAGCAGCACCGGCCAGATCACACCGAACACGATCGTGGCCAGGTGCATCTGCAGACCGGCGTGGAACAGCGCGAGGAAGAGCGGCAGCAGCAAGGGTGGCGGGATGGCGCGGCCGAACTCGAAGAGCGGGTCGACGTAGTCGGCCGCCACGCGCGAGCGCCCGAGGACCACCCCCACCGCGATGCCGATCACGGCGGCGAGGAGCCAGCCGCCGAACATGCGTTGCAGGCTCGGCAGGATGTTGGCGATCGCGTCATCGGTGAGGAACAGCCGGGAGGCGGGCCCGGAGAACCACATCTCCCGCATGCGCAGCACGATCACCGAGGGCGGCGGGAAGTCGGTGTCCCCGGCGACCCGCGTGACGATCTCCCACACGACGATCACGGCGGGGACGAACCAGAGCCTGGACAGTACCTTCACGACTCTCGCGCCCCCGTCCGCATCCGGTGCCAGTGGAACAGCCGGCGCTCCGCGGCCATCAGCATCATGTTCGCGGTCAGTCCCAGGGCGCCGGCCCAGAACGTCGCCGCCAGCATGAGATCCATCCTGTTCCCGGTTCCCGCCTGGATCACGAAGACCCCCATCCCGCCGGTGCCTCCGGCCAGCAGCTCGGCGCTGATGGCCAGGATGAGCGCGACCCCGGCGGCGATCCGGACACCGGTCGCCACGAAGGGCGCGGCGCTGGGGAGGCTGACCCGGCGCAGCACGGCCAGCGGCCCGAACCCGAAACTGCGCAGCGAGTCCTTGGCCACCGGGTCCACGTCGTGCATGCCGTACAGGGTGTTGATGAGGATGGGCCAGACGGACGCGTAGACGATGACGGAGATCTTCATCGCCATGTCCAGCGGGATCAGCAGGATCGCCAGGGGGATGATGGCGACCGAGGGGATCGGGCGCATGAACTCCAGCAGCGGCCGCACCGCTCGCTCCACGGGGGAGAGGGCGCCCAGCAGCACTCCCAGCGGGACGGCCACCACGACGGCGATCAGCAGACCGAGCAGCCAGTTCCGGAGGGTCGTGACCGCCCCCGCGAGGAAGCCGGGATCGGCGAGCAGGCGCGCCGCCTCGTACAGCACCACCGAGGGCGGGGGGAAGACCAGGTCACTGCTCAGGGCGAAACGGATGACCAGCTCGCCGGCGACGAGGAACCCCGCGGCGCCGGCGAGACCGCGGAGCAGCCGTGCTCCGATCATCCGCTGGCAGCCGTCACGATGATCGACTTGGCGGCGACCGGGCTCTCCAGGTACTTGTACTCGAGCATCAGGTCGGAGACCTTCTGCAGCCGGTTCTCGTTCAGCTCGCTCGGGTAGCTGCCCAGCGTGATGACGGACGCCGTCTGGGCGTCGATCTTCGTGTAGGTCGGCAGCACCTTCTCCACTTCCTTGCGGTCACTGGAGGCGAGCGCCGTCGCCTTGGCGACCGCCCGCTGGAAGGCCGCCATGGTCTTCGGGTTCTTCTGCGTCCACTCGTCGGTGGCCATCCAGCCGGCGATGGGGAAGTCCTCCATCTGGCCCGTCATCGTGTCGGCGAGCTTGCGGAAGCCGAGCTGGGTCTGGGTGGCGGTGATGAACGGCTCGGTCAGCCAGGCGGCGTCGGCCTGCCCGGAGGTGACGGCGTTGGCCATCTCCGGGAACGGCTTCGCTGCGAACTTGACGTCGGTCTCGCTGAGGCCGGCCACCTTCAACTGCGTCGTCACGGCCAGCTGGGCGACGTTCTGGAGATTGTTGACCAGGACCGTCTTGTTCTTGAGGTCCGCCACCGTCTTGATCGGCGAGTCCTTGGGGACCATGATGTTGAAGGTGTTCGGACCAGCCTGGTACATGTCGGCGATCATCTTGACCTTCTCGCCCTTGCTGGTCGCGAGGAAGGTCGAGACGTAGTTGCCCTGCGAGATGTCCAAGGCGCCGCTCTTGATCTGCGGAATCGCCGCCGCGCCACCGGTGATGACCACCGGCTCGACCGTGAGGCCCTCGTCCTTGAAGTATCCCTTGGCAATGGCGATGTGCAGCGGCGCGACGTCCGGAATGGGCAGGGCCCCGACCTTGATCGTGGTCTTCTCTAACCCCTTGCCACCGGAGGCCGTGGTGGGGGCATCACTGGCCCCACTGCAACCGGCAAGGGTAAGTGCGGCTGCTACGCCCAGGGCGACGGCGTGACAGCGCAGTATGCGTCTCATGGGGGGTTCTCCTACCAGGGGAAGCTTCTGGAGATGGGCACCTTTGGATGCCGGGCGTGAAGCGTACCGGAGAGAAGATCAGAGCTGAAGCGCTATACCCCCTATATGGTGATATCCGCTATATGTCAGATTTGTGCGCAATATGCTGATAAATCCGGTATATCCCTGCCGTGGGTTCCTAGTCCGGTAGCCGGACACGCAGAGTCGCCGTTGGAACGATGGAAAGCCTGATGCGTTGGCTCATCACTGAGGTTTGTGCTCAAATTGGGGCGAACTAGCCTGCGATCATCTCGTTGGCGTGACGATGCCGCTCATCCCCAAGCAGGCCCATGGCGAGAGGTTGCCACCAGTGACGACGACAACGACCGAGCCCGGTCGTAGGGATCCTGACGTCCCGGGACCGTCCGTGGCCGATGACGTGCCGGCGGAGCTGCCGAACCCGGGCAGCGCGTTCGCCCTGCGCAACTGGCGTGTCCGCACCCGCCTCATCGCGCTGATCGCCGTCCCGACCATCGTCGCCGTGCTCTTCGGCGCCCTGCGGGTCACTGGGTCGATTAGCAGCGCCGAGCAGTACCAGCGCTACAGCGACGTGGGCGCTCTGATGTCCCAGCTCGGGGAGCTGTCGCGCGATCTCGCGCTCGAACGGGACATGGCGGCGCGCTACGTCGCCTCGGGCCGCAGGTCACAGGAGGGCGACCAGTTCAGGCGCCAGCAACTGGTCGTCGACGCCAGCGTGAAACGCGTCTTCCCGGTCGCCACGGCGGCCGAGCCGTCGCTGTCGGAGCTGGGCAGGAGGACGCTGGCGAACACCCGCACCCGGCTCGGTCAGCTTGCCTCCCTGCGCCAGACCGTGACCAAGTCGCAGCTCCCGCCGCTTCCCACCATGGAGAAGTACTCGGAGACCATCGCCGAGATGCTGCAACTGTTCGACGAGCTGAGCAACGGCTCGACGGACGAGCAGCTCATCGCGGCGAGCGCGGCCGTGCGCGCTGTCGCGCGCGCGGAGGAGGAGGCGTCCCAGCAGCGGGGTCTGCTGACCATCGCCCTCGTCAGAGGCTCCTTCCTGGAGACGGAGTTCAACGCCTTCCTCGACGCCCGCTCCCGGCGCTTCAGCGAGCGCTCCGCCTTCCGCGCCGTGGCCACGCCGGCCCAGCGCCAGTTCTACGACAACACGGTCGCCAGCCAGAAGATCGGCCGAGGCGAGCTGTACGCGAGCAGGGCGGTGCTGCTCCACAGCACCGGCGTGTCCCTGCGCCGGCTGGACCCCGCGACGGCGAGCGACGTCAACCGCTGGTTCGACTCCATGACGGAGACCATCGACCGGCTCCACGCGGTGCAGAAGTCGCTGGCCGAGCAGATCGCCACGCGAAGCGCCGACATCCAGGGCGGCGAGAAGCAGCTGGCCGGACTCAACATCGGCATCGTCGCCGTGCTGCTGCTCATGGTCCTCGCGATGACCTCCATCATGGCCCGTTCGCTCGTCCGGCCGCTCCGGCGCCTGCGCGGGGACGCGCTCAAGGTCGCCAGCCGGACGCTGCCCGAGCTCGTCCGCAACCTGCGGGACGGCGAGGTCGACGCGAAGGCGATCCGCGTGCCGCCGATCGCGGTCTCCTCCAGCGACGAGATCGGTGAAGTGGCGCGGGCGTTCGATGAGGTGCATCGTGAGGCGGTGCGGCTGGCGGGTGAGGAGTCGCGGCTGCGGAGCAATGTGAATGCGATGTTCGTGAACCTGTCGCGGCGTAGTCAGACGTTGGTGGAGCGGCAGATCACGTTGATCGATGGTCTGGAGCAGGGTGAGCAGGACGAGAGCCGGTTGGCGAACCTGTTCAAGCTGGATCATCTGGCCACTCGTATGCGGCGTAACAGTGAGAACCTGCTGGTGCTGGCGGGGCAGGACCCGCCGCGCCGCTGGAGTCAGCCGGTCAAGCTGGTGGATGTGGCCCGCGCCTCGCTGTCGGAGGTGGAGAACTACGAGCGGGTCGTCCTCCAGGTCCCCGACGGCGTCTCCGTCGCCGGTCAGGCCGTCAACGACGTCATCCACCTGCTGGCCGAGCTGGTCGAGAACGCCCTGTCGTTCTCCCCGCGCGAGACCCGCGTCACCGTCTCCGGCAGCCGCATCGACGGCGGCGGCGTCATGCTCTCCGTCACCGACTCCGGCATCGGCATGACCCAGGACGAGCTCGTCCAGGCCAACGAGCGGCTCGTGGACGCCCCCACCGTGGACGTCTCCGTCTCCCGCCGCATGGGCCTGTTCGTGGTCGCCCGCCTGGCCCACCGCCACGGCATCCGCGTCCAGCTCCGCCCGCACGGCGGCGGCGGCCTGACCGCCATGGTCCTGATCCCCGAGTCGCTGCTCGGCAACCAGCCCCCGGCCTACCCCGGTGCCGGCGCCGCCGGGAGTGCCCGCGAGGAGGCGTACGCCTCGGCCGCCCCCGCTCCCACCCCCGCGGCCCCGCCCATGGCGCAGTGGCCCGCGGGCGGCTACCAGCCGGGGCCCGGCCACCCGTCGTACTCGTCGGGCAACTACCCCTCCGGCCCCGGCGACTCCGGCGGCTCCTGGCCCGCCGTGTCCTCCATGCCGCAGTGGCCCTCCGACGTCGGCGGCTGGCCCTCCGAGCCGCGCGCCACGAGCGCCGGCGCGCCCCAGGGCACAGGCATGGGCGCCGGGTACGACACCTCTGACGTCTGGGTCCCCGCCCGCAACACCGGCGGCTCCTGGCCGAGCGACGGAACCGGCGGCGGGCTGCCCAAGCGCCCCACCGCCGACCAGCCGCAGAGCTGGAACAGCGGCGACCACCAGCCGCAGAGCTGGAGCAGCGGAGAGCAGCAGAGCACCTGGAGCTTCGCCGACCGGGGCGAGACGAACGTCTCCCCACGCCCCAGGTACGACTTCCCCGAGACGGAGGCCGCGGCCACCGGCCCCATGCCGGCGGTCAAGCCCGCCTCCGCGGGCGACGAGTTCCTGCCGATCTTCGCCTCGGTCGAGTCGGCCTGGTTCGACCACGGGGAGGCCGGCGCGAGCTGGGGCACCTCGAAGGCCGACGCCGGGTGGAGCGCCGCCGAGGCGGTGGTGGAGCCGGTGCGTGACGGGGCGACCGCGTCCGGTCTGCCCAAGCGGGTGCCCAAGGCGAACCTGGTGCCCGGCTCGGCCGACTCGGCGTCGGCACCCAAGGCGGTGGCCCCGATGCCGGCGGTCTCCCCGGAGCGGGTGCGCAGCCGGCTGTCCAGCTTCCAGCAGGGCTTCCGGGCCGCGCGTGACGACATCAGCGAAGGCAAGACCTACTCATCCGGCACCGGGCCCGCTGACAACAGGGAGGAGGGCGCATGAACGACTTCAGTCATGGGGCGCGCGGTGTCGACTGGCTGATCACGGACTTCGTCAACACCGTTCCCGGGGTCGCGCACGCGGTGGTCGTCTCGTCCGACGGTCTGCCGCTGGCCGCCTCGGCGGGTTTCCCGCCGGACCGGGCGGACCAGCTCGCGGCGATCGCGTCGGGGCTGGTCAGCCTGACGCAGGGCGCGGCGCGGGTGTTCGAGGGTGGTGTGGT
>NZ_JBFAHO010000084.1:0-5281 GCF_040654215.1 Nonomuraea sp. NPDC050733
CGGGGCCGGCCCCGGGCGGGCACGCGGGAGCCCAGCAACCCCCCCGACATCACGACCTTCAACGAATGCGCGGGCGGTTGCGGCGCCACCCGGCCCCCCCCCCCCCCGGCAGCCGGGGCGGCCGACGGCCGGGCCGGGAACGGGGCCGCGGCGCTCACCCGTGACGAGCGGCGGCTGCTGCGCCGCGGGATCGAGCGGCTGGCCGGCGAGGGCCGGGCGGCCGAGGCGGCCGCGCTGGCCCTGCTGGACGCGACGGGCGCGCCCGTGGAGGCACTGGCCGGGGTGACCGCGCAGGATCTTCGCACCGTGGCCGGCGTCGGCGGAGGCGACGGGGGCGAGCAGGCCGCGGTCGTCGTGGTGCGCGCCGGCCGCGACGACCGCACCGCCTTCCCGCTGCCTCCGCTGGCGTGCCGGCTGCTGCGGGAGCTGCACCCGGGACGGTCGGGCGCGGAGCCGCTCCTTCGCCGCGACGACGACGAACCCGTCGACTCCGCCTGGCTCGGCGCCGCCCTCACCAGCGCCGCCCTCGCCGGCGGCATCCCGCGGCGGCGGGCGGCCCGCCTGGACCCGCGCATGATGCTCGCCGCCCCGGCCGCTTCGTGGCGCTCGGCAGTGTGAGCCACACCACTCGGCAACGGTGACACAACGGTGTCGCGGCACGGGGACACGATGGGGCCCATGAACGTACCGACCCTGCACCTGATCGGCCTCGACCCGGACGAGCTGGCCGAGACCCGCGCCGTCAACGACCATATGGAGAAGCTGCTCGACTCCCTCGTGCCGCTGCACGTCCAGGACGACCCCGTGGCGGCTCGTGAGCTCCAGCGCGCGGGCGGCGGCGGATTCCCGACGCTGGCGCCGGTTCCCGAGGCGAGCTGGCGCACCGTGACCACGCCCGGCGGCGGCCGGCTCCCGCTCCGGGCCTTGCTCCCGCCGGACGGGCGTGCGCCCGAGGGCGTGTTCCTGCACTTCCACGGCGGTGGCGGCGTGTTCGGCTCGGCGGACGGGCAGGACGCGCGCCTGCGCGACCTGGCGGCCGGCTGCGGCGTGGCGGTGCTCAGCGTCGAGTACCGGCTCGCGCCGGAACATCCCTACCCCGCCGGGAACGACGACGCCGAGCAGGCGGCGCTCTGGCTGCTGGCGAACGCCGCCGCCGAGTTCGGCACGGAGCGGCTGCTTCTCGGCGGCGAGTCGGCCGGGGCGAGGCTGGCCGTCACCACGCTCCTGCGGCTGCGTGACCGGCATGCCGTGGCGCCCGCCGAGGCGTTCGTGGGCGCGCAGCTCTCCTTCGGCGGGTACGACCTGGGCCACGGCACGCCCAGCACCCGCGCCTCCGGCGACCGGAACCGGCTGATCAACAGGCCGGTTCTGGAATGGTTCCGGGGGAAGTACCTTCCGGGACTGTCGCCCGAAGAGCGCCTCGATCCCGACATCTCCCCGCTCTACGCCGACCTGCGCGGTCTGCCCCTCGCGCGGTTCACCGTGGGAACAGCCGATCCCGTGCTCGACGACACGCTCTTCATGGCGGCCCGCTGGGCGGCGGCCGGCAACGCGGCGGAGCTGGTGGTGGCCGAGGAGGGCTGGCACGGGTTCACCCTGCACCCCACGGCGCTGGCCCGGCGGGAGCTGGCCGCCCAGGAGGAGTTCGTCCGCCGGTGCCTGGCCTGACCTGACCACGCGACGAACCGGGGCGGTGACCGGCCGGCCGGCGGTCAGTGCCGGCTGGGCATCGATGATCTGTTCCAGCAAAGGGGCGGGTCAGCCGCGTCAGACCATGGCGAGGTACGCGGCGAGCTCGTCGGATGAGTCTGTGGAGATACCGACATATCCGTCCGGCCGGATGAGGGTGTGGCGCACCCCGCCGTACGGCTCGGCCGGCACGTACGCCCGTACGCTCGGCCCGTCCGGCACCCTGGGCGCGGGATCCGGCGAGAGCAGCGTGAAGTGCGGGCCCCGCAGCAGGTCGAACATGCGCGCCCGGCTGCCGTCGGCCAGGCGCAGCGGCCCGTCGGGCACCCGATCCCCGCCGCTCCGGGCCAGCGAGGAGCCCCGGTATCCGACCTGCAGCTGATAGGTCTCCTCGTCGCGCTTGACGGTCTTCTTGTCGAGCAGGTCGGTGCTGAGGCCCAGGACGCGGGCCGCGATCGGGCGGCGTTCCTCCTCGTAGGTGTCCAGCAGCGACCGCGGGGCTCCGCCGAGGACGCGCGCGAGCTTCCAGCCCAGGTTGTACGCGTCCTGCACGCCGGTGTTGAGGCCCTGGCCGCCCGCGGGCGAGTGCACGTGGACGGCGTCCCCGGCCAGGAAGACCCGGCCGTCCCGGTACCGGTCCGCCAGCCGGATGTTCACCCGGTAGAGCGAGGACCACAGCACCTCGGTGACGCGCACCCCGCGCAGCATCGACCGCTCGGCGACGATCCGCTGGAAGCCGGGCAGCGTCAGGTCCGGGGTCACGCCCGGCTTGAGCGGGGCGAGCAGCTGGAACGTGTCGGTGCCGGCCATCGGGTAGAGCGCCACCATGCCCCTGCCCGGCCGGACCCAGACGTGGATGTGGTCCCGGTCGAGCCCCTCGACGCGTACGTCGCCCAGCGCCATGCGCTCCTCCTCGCGGGTCTCGCCCGCGAAGCCGACACCGAGCGCCTTGCGCACGAAACTCCTGCCGCCGTCGGCCGCGACCAGGTAGTCGGCCCGCACGGTGTCCCCCGTCCGCAGCGTGGCGGTCACGCCTCCTGCGTCCTGGTCGAAGCCGGTCAGCTCCGCCCCGTACTCCACCTTCCCGCCCAGCTCCGCCAGCCGGTCGCGCAGGACCTGCTCGGTGCGCCACTGCGGATGCATCACCACCATCGGGTACGGCACGGCGTCCGTCGCCGCGGCCGGCTTGTGCATGCGCCCCTGGTACACCGGCACCCGGCCGACCCTCGCCCGCAGCGGCGGGTAGAGCGTCGCGGACGCCAGCACGCGGTCGATCACGCCGAGGTCGTCGAAGATCTCCTGCGTGCGGGGCTGCAGCCCCTTGCCCTTGGAGCCGAGCGAGGGCTCCGGCGCCCGTTCCACGATGCGGTGGCCGATCCCGCGCCTGGCCAGCTCCACCGCGAGCGTGAGCCCCGTGGGGCCGCCGCCGACGATGAGCACGTTCGTCTTCTCTGTCATGCCCCTGACCGTGCCAGGGCGCGCTGCCATATCCCTGTCATCGCCCTGCCGGCCGGTGGCCGGGTGGCGGGTTCAGGGCAGGATCGAGTCGACGTAGCCGCCGTCGACGCGGAGGGCGCCGCCGGTCGTGGCGGAGGCGTGGTCCGAGCTGAGGTAGACGATCATGTTGCCGACCTCGGACGGCTCGATCAGTCGCTGGATGAGGGAGTTCGGGCGGTGCTCGCGCATGAACCGCCGCTGCGCCTCGTCCCAGGGCAGGTCGTCGCCGACGAGGTCCTCGACGAAGATCTCGACGCCCGGCGTGTGCGTGGGGCCGACGATGACGGAGTTGACGGTGACACCGGTCCCCGCGGCGGCCTTGGCGAAGCCGCGCGTGACCGCCAGCAACGCGGTCTTGGTCATGCCGTAGTGCACCATCTCGACGGGGATGACCACCGCCGAGTCGCTCGAGATGTTGAGCACCCTCCCCCAGCCGCGTTCCATCATGCCGGGCAGGTAGGTGCGGGTGAGGCGGACGGCCGACAGGACGTTGACCTCGAAGTAGTGGCGCCACTCGTCGTCGTCGACCTCCAGCACCGGCCTGGCGCCGAAGATGCCGAGGTTGTTGACGAGGATGTCCACGTCGGGCACCCGGCCGAGGAGCTCGGCCGCGCCGTCCGCGGTCGCCAGATCGGCGGCCACGGCGGTCACGTCCGCGTCCGGCAGCCGGCCGGTGACGGTGGCGGCCGCCTGCTCGGTCTTCTCCTGGCCGCGCCCGTTCACGACGACGGCGGCGCCGGCGCGAGCCAGCTCGGTGGCGATGGCCAGGCCGATGCCCTGGCTGGATCCGGAGACCAGGGCCCGGCGGCCCGACAGATCGATGTTCATCGGTTGCGTCCTTTCCGGGTCGTCTTTCGAGCGACCGGCGTAGGACGTGCCCAGAGACGGGCGGTGAATGTCGGATCCGATGGGGTCAACCGAGGGTGCAGGTCACCCGGGGCGGGGTGTTGACGCTGCCGTTCCAGCTCGCGATGAAGCCGAACGTGGCGGACGCGCCGGCCGTCAGGGCGCCGTTGTAGCCCGCGTTGCGTGCGGTGACGGCGGCTCCGCTCTGGGTGAGCGTGGTGTTCCACGACTGGCTGACCCGCTGGCCGTCGGCGAAGGTGAAGGCCGCCGTCCAGGCGGCCGACGCGGCCGGGGATTCGTTCCTGACCGTGACCTCGGCCTGGAAGGAGCCGCCCCACTGGGAGATCAGCCGGTACGTGGCGGCGCATCGTCCCGAGGTCGCCGAAGGCGAGGGCGAAGGGCTCGGTGAGGGCGAGGACGACGGGATCACGCCGTCCAGGACCCGCGCGAGCGCCGGGAACCAGCGGTCGGCCATCTTCTGGAAGCCGGTGTCGTTGGGGTGCACCCCGTCGCCGGTGTCGGTGGCCGTGTCGAAGCCGGTCCATTGGTCCACGACGACGATCGGCGACCGGGCGGTGGTGAGGCCGGCCGCCCAGCCCGGGATCGCGTTGTCCAGCGCCTTCACGTCGGCCGCGCAGGTGGTGCAGCCGGACGGGTTCATGGGGATGATCTGCGCCACGATGATCTTCATGTCGGGATTGTTCGCCCGCATCTGGCCGACCAGCTTCGTGTACGCGGCCAGGACGGTGGAGGTGGGGATGAAGCCGCCCCACATGTCGTTGGTGCCCAGGTGCATGAGGACGATGTCCGGTCTGGCCGCGACCAGCCATGGCGGGAGCTGGTTCTGGTCGGCGATGCCGGTGGCGGCGTACCCGCCGTGGCCCTCGTTGTCGCCGTCGTAGGAGTAGCCGTAACCGCAGCCGCCGTCGGGGACGCTGCCGACGAAGTCGATGTCGGTGTATCCGGCCGTCTGCAGGCGGTGCCAGAGCATGGCGCGCCAGCAGCCGGGCCCCGCGGTGATGGAGTCGCCGAGCGGCATGACGCGGACGGGCGCCGCCGCCGAACGGTTCCCTACGCCGGCCGTCGAGGGCGCGTACAGGCCGGCGCCGAGGGTGAGTGCCGCGAGCAGGGCGGCCAGGGCGGCGTACAGGTGGGATCTGCGAAGCATGGCTCACTCCCGATGGACCCGGCCCGGGGCGGCGGGGGGGGGGGGGGGCGCCGCGGGGGGGGGGTGTTTGGTGTGGGGGTG
>NZ_JBFAHO010000085.1:0-4384 GCF_040654215.1 Nonomuraea sp. NPDC050733
CGCCGCCCGACGGCCGGGCGGCGGGCCGCCGCGCGCTGGCGCGACTGGTTCGCCCGCATGCCCGCCGTCCCCTCCGGCCTGCGGGACCGCGCCGAACAGGCGTGGTGGACGCTCGCGGTCAACCTCGTGCCGATCCAGGGCCGGGAGTCGCTGGTCCCCTCCAAGTACGGCTACGTCGGCCTGTGGAACTGGGACTCCTACCTCCACGCCATCGCCCTGCGGCACGCCGATCCGGGCCCGGCCAGGGAGCAGATCCGCATCCTGCTCGACCACCAGCGCCCCGACGGGCTGATCCCCGACGTGGTCCAGGACCACGGGGTGCTGGCCGAGACCACCGACCTGCCCCGCTCCGACCTGGCCCGGCTGGCCCAGCACTCGGCGGGCCGCCCGTCCGCGAGGCCGTGCCGGTCACCAAGCCGCCGCTCACCGCCTGGGCCGTGTGGAAGATCCACCAGGCCGACCCCGACCCGGGCTTCCTCGCCGAGGCGTACGAGCCGCTGGTCCGGGCGCAGGAATGGTGGTTCACCCGCTCCGAGCGACCGGCTTCGTGGGCATGCTGAACGACTACGTGCACAGCGCGATCCGCCGCGAGATCGGCTGGCTGGAGGAGGCCCGCCGCACCGGCCTGGACCCCGAGCGCTGGAAGCGGGACCACATGGGACCGTACGTCCGCCAGGTCGTCGAATCAGGCGCCTTCCCCCTGTTCAACCGATCGGTTCTCGACTCCCGCACCGCCCACCTCACCCCCGAGGAGCGCTTCCGGCATGGACTCGATCGCATCCTCGACGCCGTCGCCGCGCTCCTCCCATCGCTCTGTCCTCGTTGACCAGGAAGGCGCTGGACGGCCGGACGCCGGGCCGCTGTTTCGTAGGTGAGGGCCTGTGAGACAGCGACGATGTCAGCTTGTCGTGTTGGGCGACTCGGGGTGCTCGTGCGAGGGCTGACCGGTCAGGACGTGGGGCCGGACTGCGCCGCAGGACCATGGATGATCTGTTCCAGACAATCGCGGAACAGATCGTCGACGGTGCGGCCAGGCTGGAAGTACTCTGTCACGCCGGCCATCACGGTGGGGTACGCCGCGGCGTACGCGGCCATGTCGAAGCCGTCCAGGGCGTCCGCGTCGGGGCGGCCGGCCTGCTCCTCCAGCACGTAGCCGACGGTGAAGCGCAACACCGTCAACACGACCAGGCGAGCCTGCCGCAAGGGTATGCCCCGCCCGACCAGTGTGCTCATCGCCAGTTCGGAGATGGCGGCCATCTTGAGGGACAGCTGGGAGGCCGAGATGATCCGGGCTCCGTCCGGGTGGGCCAGCAACGCGCGGCGCAGCCGCTCGGCCAGGCCGATCAGCCAGTCCTGCCAGCACTCCTCCGGCGCGGGCGCCGCCAGCTCGGGGAACTGCTGCTCCAGGATCGCCTCGGCGATCGCGGTGACCAGCGCCGCCTTGTTCGGGATGTGCCAGTAAAGGGTCGGCGACTGTACGCCGAGCCGGGCGGCCAGTTTGCGCGTGGTCACGCCGTCGAGACCCTCGGCGTCCAGTAGCGCGACGGCCTCGGTGACGATCCGCTGCTTGTCCAGAGCCAATTCCGGCACCTCCCTTCCGCACTCTATCAGTGGTAGAGTTCTCTATCAGTGATAGAGATGTAGGCATCGGAGGAGGCAATGATGAGACACCGGCACGCGCTCCGCGACCTGCTGCACCGGGCGACCCACCGCATTCCGGGGGTTCCCGCGCACACCGAGCGGCCGACCGGGCACCAGGGCCAGGACCACCACGGCCATGGGCGGCGGCACTCGCTCACGCACCACCGTTCGCACCACCGTTCGCACCACCACGGGCTCAACCACTCCCCGGCCCGTCCGCCTCGCGTCCTGACGGCGTGGCAGAGCGGATCGCCCGCCTGTTCGGTCAGGAGCTGGGATGAAGGCAGCGGTGCTCCACGAGATCGGCGGCATCCCGCGCTATGAGGACTTCCCCGATCCGGTGGCCGGCGACGGTGAGGCGATCATCGACGTCAAGGCGGTCGCCGTCGAGAACGTCGACAAGGCGATCGCGGCCGGCACGCACTACGCCAGCGAGAAGTACATCGGCCGGTTTCCGGCGATCCCTGCCTTCGACGGCATCGGCGCCCTCCCGGACGGCACGCTCGTCGGGTTCGGCAACATCCGCCTGCCCTACGGCGCGCTCGCCGAGAAGGCCGTGGTGCCCCAGGGCTCCTACCTGCCGATCCCCGACGGCATCGACCCGGCCGTGGTAGCGGTGATGGCCTCGGCCGTCACCGCGATGTCGATGAAGACGGCCGCGGGGTTCGTTCCCGGGGAGACGGTGCTGGTGCAGGGCGCCACGGGGGTCGCCGGGCGGCTCGCGGTCAAGGTGGCCCGGCTGCTGGGCGCCGGCCGGATCGTGGCCACCGGCCGCGACGACGACCAGTTGCGCGAGGTGCAGGCCATCGGGGCCGACACGGTGATCGACACCGCGGTCTCCGACGAGGCGCTGACGCAGGCGTACCTCGACGCCAGAGGGGACGGCTACGACGTCGTCGTGGACTACCTGTGGGGCAGGCCCAGCGAGATCCTGCTGCGCGCGCTGGTGCCGCGGTCGTTCGCGTTCGGCAAGCCGACCCGGGTGGTCCAGATCGGGGAGTCGGCCGGCACCGAGGTCGCCATCGCCGGGTCGAGCCTGCGCACCTCCGGCGTGGAGATCTACGGCGCGGCCAAGGGCCTCGACCCGCAGACCATGGACGGGGTGTACCAGCAGATCGTGACGTGGACGCGGTCCGGCGAGCTCACCTTCGACGTGGAGAAGGTCCCGCTGAGCGACATCGAGACCGCCTGGCAGCGAACCGACCTCAAAGGCAGGCGACTCGTCGTGATGCCATGACCGGCTACCCTCGGCCCCATGACGGAACGCACCATCAAGGCTGGATTCGAGATCGTGAAGTTCGACGAGTCCGCGTACGAAGAGCCCGCCGAGGGCCCGAAGCTGACGCGGGTCACGATCCACAAGCGCTACCAGGGCGCGATCGACGGCACAGGGGTCGCCGAGGTGCTCACCGCGCAGGGTGCGGCGGGTGGCGGCTACGTGGCCTCCGAAAGGATCGAGGGCACGCTGGACGGCCGGCACGGCACCTTCGTCATCCAGCACGGCGGCTTGGCCGACGGGCCTGACCAGTCCAGCTACGGGAACATCATCCCCAATTCCGGGACCGGCGAGCTGGCGGGGATCTCCGGCCAGGCGATGGAGTTCGAGTTCCAGGTGCTCACGCTCGTCTACACGCTGTGACGCGTCAGAGCGCCGGTCCCCATCGCGACCCGGATCGCTCGGTCCGGGCCGACGGCGAGCCCGCGGGGTTCCGCGCCCTCCAGCGGCAACTCCCCGAGTCTTCCCCACGCTGCCGGTCCGTACCCGTTCAGTCGTAGAGCTCGGCCCCTCACCAGGGCGAGGTCACATCGTGGACGGTGGGGTGTCCTCGTCGGCCTGGGCCAGGCGGGCGATGGCCGGGTCCCGCCACGGCCGCCTCCGGCCGGCTGAACTACCGCCCAAGTGGCGCGAGTTGTCCTTCTTGTCAGTAAGATCACGGGCTGTCCGCCGGGCAGGGTGCCCGGCGCGGCGTTATCGGGGAAGGACTCCTCATGCGTTTCCGCAGCAAGCTCGCAGCCCTGGCCGGCATGGCCCTGGCCGTCACCACGCTGGCGACCCCGGCTGAGGCCGCAGCCAGCGTGTGCGGCTCCAGCTACACCAAGGTCGGTTCGTACGCCATCCCGAAGACGGGGACCAGGGTGGGCACCCTGGAGGTCTACTACAGCTCCAGCACCGGCAAGAACTGCGCCCTGGCCGTCGGCTACGGCAGCACCTACGGCGTGAAGAACACCAAGGCCGTCTTCATCGGTCTCGCCGGCCCCGGCATGCCCTGGGCGGACGACAACAGCGGCTCCTTCGAGTACTACGCGGGCCCGGTGTACGTCTCCGCGCCCGGCAAGTGCATCGCCGTCCAGGGAGTCATTTACAAGGGCGACACCCAGTACCTCCGGCACCTGGACAGCGTGCACTGCGGCTGACCAGCCGAGTTCTACCCGGACGGCTGGGGGATTGCCCGAAGATGTCCAGCCGTCCGGTGAGGGCGCGTGCGCCTTGGCGTCAGCGGACCGGGAACAGGCGCAGCGCCACCTTGCGATCGGTCGACGAGACCACGCGCACGCCGATTCCATCAGGTCGAAGGCAGGGGACCGCTCCCTTTAGGGAGCGGGGGAATGCCGAGCGGGAAGGCGCTCCAGCGCCTGAGTGTGCCTTAAGTCGCAGGCTCGTGCGGGTTCGGGCGAATACTGGGTGTTCTGAGAACTCGATGGTCATACTGATCGTGTGTCTGGTCAGGTGCGTACTTCCCCC
>NZ_JBFAHO010000086.1:0-2471 GCF_040654215.1 Nonomuraea sp. NPDC050733
TGTGATGTGACTGCGTGCCTTTTGAAGAATGAGCCTGCGAGTTATGGTGTGTGGCGAGGTTAACCCGTGTGGGGGAGCCGTAGCGAAAGCGAGTCTGAATAGGGCGTTTGAGTCGCATGCTGTAGACCCGAAGCGGAGTGATCTACGCATGGGCAGGTTGAAGCTCAGGTAAGACTGGGTGGAGGACCGAACCCACCAGGGTTGAAAACCTGGGGGATGACCTGTGTGTAGGGGTGAAAGGCCAATCAAACTCCGTGATAGCTGGTTCTCCCCGAAATGCATTTAGGTGCAGCGTCGCGTGTTTCTTGCCGGAGGTAGAGCACTGGATGGCCGATGGGCCCGACAAGGTTACTGACGTCAGCCAAACTCCGAATGCCGGTAAGTGAGAGCGTGGCAGTGAGACTGCGGGCGATAAGGTTCGTAGTCGAGAGGGAAACAGCCCAGATCACCGACTAAGGCCCCTAAGCGTGTGCTAAGTGGGAAAGGATGTGGAGTCGCAGAGACAACCAGGAGGTTGGCTTAGAAGCAGCCACCCTTGAAAGAGTGCGTAATAGCTCACTGGTCAAGTGATTCCGCGCCGACAATGTAGCGGGGCTCAAGTACACCGCCGAAGTCGTGGCACTGACAGTTCCTTTGGGTGCTGTTGGTGGGTAGGGGAGCGTCGTGCAGCCGGCGAAGCAGCAGAGTGATCTAGTTGTGGAGGCTGTGCGAGTGAGAATGCAGGCATGAGTAGCGAATCGAGGGTGAGAAACCCTCGCGCCGGATGACCAAGGGTTCCTGGGGCAGGCTAATCCGCCCAGGGTAAGTCGGGACCTAAGGCGAGGCCGACAGGCGTAGTCGATGGACAACGGGTTGATATTCCCGTACCCGCTTCAATGCGCCCATATCGAACCTCGTGATGCTAAGAGTCCTTAGCTCGATCGGCCCTTCGGGGCTGGTGTCAGAGTGAACGCTCGATCCGATCGGGTAGTAGGTAAGCGATGGGGTGACGCAGGAAGGTAGTCCAGCCCAGGCGATGGTAGTCCTGGGGTAAGCATGTAGGGAGTGAGGTAGGCAAATCCGCCTCGCATGTATCCTGAGATGTGATGCCGAGCCGATTGTGGCGAAGTGGATGATCCTATGCTGCCGAGAAAAGCCTCTAGTGAGTGTTGTGGCGGCCCGTACCCTAAACCGACTCAGGTGGTCAGGTAGAGAATACCAAGGCGATCGGGTGAACTGTGGTTAAGGAACTCGGCAAATTGCCCCCGTAACTTCGGGAGAAGGGGGACCTCTGCCGGTGTAGGAGCGTGCCTCCGAAGCTGGTGGGGGTCGCAGTGGCCAGGGGGAAGCGACTGTTTACTAAAAACACAGGTCCGTGCGAAGTCGTAAGACGATGTATACGGACTGACGCCTGCCCGGTGCCGGAACGTTAAGGGGACCGCTTAGTCAACGCAAGTTGGCGAAGGTGAGAACTTAAGCGCCGGTAAACGGCGGTGGTAACTATAACCATCCTAAGGTAGCGAAATTCCTTGTCGGGTAAGTTCCGACCTGCACGAATGGCGTAACGACTTCCCCGCTGTCTCAACCGCAGACCCGGCGAAATTGCATTACGAGTAAAGATGCTCGTTACGCGCAGCAGGACGGAAAGACCCCGGGACCTTCACTACAGCTTGACATTGGCGTTTGGAGCGTCTTGTGTAGGATAGGTGGGAGACTGGGAAGCTCGGACGCTAGTTCGGGTGGAGTCATTGGTGAAATACCACTCTGGTCGTTTTGAACGTCTAACTCTGGTCCGTGATCCGGATCGGGGACAGTGTCTGGTGGGTAGTTTAACTGGGGCGGTTGCCTCCTAAAGGGTAACGGAGGCGCCCAAAGGTTCCCTCAGCCTGGTTGGCAATCAGGTGTCGAGTGTAAGTGCACAAGGGAGCTTGACTGTGAGACTGACGGGTCGAGCAGGAGCGAAAGCTGGGACTAGTGATCCGGCATCGGCGTGTGGAAGCGGTGTCGCTCAACGGCTAAAAGGTACCCCGGGGATAACAGGCTGATCTTCCCCAAGAGTCCATATCGACGGGATGGTTTGGCACCTCGATGTCGGCTCGTCGCATCCTGGGGCTGGAGTAGGTCCCAAGGGTTGGGCTGTTCGCCCATTAAAGCGGTACGCGAGCTGGGTTTAGAACGTCGCGAGACAGTTCGGTCCCTATCCGCTGCGCGCGCAGGAGACTTGAAAGGAGCTGTCCCTAGTACGAGAGGACCGGGACGGACGAACCTCTGGTGTGCCAGTTGTACCGCCAGGTGCATGGCTGGTTGGCTACGTTCGGAAGGGATAACCGCTGAAAGCATCTAAGCGGGAAGCTCGCCTTGAGATGAGGTCTCCCACCACGAGAGTGGGTAAGGCTCCCGGTAGACGACCGGGTTGATAGGCCGGAGGTGGAAGCACGGTAACGTGTGGAGCTGACCGGTACTAATAGGCCGAGGACTTGACCACAAAGCAT
>NZ_JBFAHO010000087.1:0-2373 GCF_040654215.1 Nonomuraea sp. NPDC050733
TGTTCGGCAAGCGCGGTGGCGACGTAGCCGCCGCTGGAGTGCCCGACCACGGCGACGTGACGAAGGCCGAGGTCGTCCAGCAGCGCCGCCACCTGGCCCGCCTGCGCAGGCACGTCGTACGACGGCGCGGGCGGGGACTGGCCGCAGCCCGGCAGGTCGACCCGGATGACGTGATGGTGGCCGGCCAGTGCCGGGACCACCGGGCTCCAGAAGCCGCCCGAGGCCCCCGATCCGTGGATGAGCAACAACGGCGGCGCCTGCCGCGGGCCGTCATGGACCACGTGCATCCCATGGGAGTGCTCAATGTCGTACTCACTCATGCGGAGACTATGCACGGGCGGTCGAGCGTCAGTCTTGGACAAATGTCCCCGCGGAGTTGCAGACCGGCGGCCGTCACCACAACGGCTGTACCGAGGTCCCCAAGGCCGGAACACGGGCCTGGCGGGCTCATTCCCGCGCGGCGGGAGCCATGGAGAGGTTCCAGAAGTCGGCGTAGCGGCCGCCATGGTCGAGCAGTTCGTCGTGGCTGCCTTCCTCCACGATCCGGCCGCCGTCCAGAAAGACGATGCGGCCGGCGCGTTGGACGGTCCGCATCCGATGCGCCACCATCACCACCGTCCGGCCCGCCATCAGGCGCTCGATGCCCTCATGGACGGCCGCCTCGTTGACCGGGTCCAGCGCCGAGGTCACCTCGTCCAGCAGCACGATGGGCGCGTTCTTCAGCAGCGCCCGCGCGATCGAGACACGCTGGCGCTCACCACCTGACAGCAGCGCGCCGCCCTCGCCGACGTTCGCCGCCCATCCGCCGGGCAGTCGCTCGATCACCTCGTCCAACCGCGCCGCAGTCGCCGCCGCGCGCACCTCGGCCACGCTGGCGTCGGGACGGCCCAGGCGCACGTTCTCCTCGATCGTGCCGTCGAAGAGATAGACTTCCTGGAAGACGATGGCGATCCGCGCCATCAACGCCTCGGTGCTGATCGCGCGCACGTCCACGCCCCCCACGCGCACCGCGCCGGCGTCCACGTCGTAGAAGCGCGCCAGCAGCTGCAGCAGCGTGCTCTTGCCCGAGCCGGACGGCCCGACGACCGCGAGCCGCTGTCCCTCAGGGACGGTGAGCGACACCTCGTCGAACACCGTGTGCACGCCGTGCCGGAAGGCGACGGCGTCGAGCTCGAGGCCGTGGTGCGTCGGCTGGATCGGCTCGCGCGGTTCCCGCAGCGGCTCGGTGCGCAGCACCGTCTCGAGTCTGGCCAGCTCCGAACGCGCGCCGCGGAGTTTGCCGCCGATGTCCGACAGCGACAGCAGCGGGTCGGCGCAGCGGGCGGCCAGCACCAGGATCGCCAGGATCTCCGCCGCGCCGATGTTCCCGCCGAGCGCGAGGTAGGCGCCCAGGACCAGTAGCCCGGTGAAGATCGTCTGCACGGTGAGCGTCAGCCCCACGGCGCTGGGCAGCGTCGCCAGCACGGTACGGCGGGAGGCGCGCTGGGCATCCAGCAGTGAGTCGTCGAGCAGCTGGAAGCGTTCGCCGGTCCGGCCGCCGGCCCGCAGCACCGGCTGAGCCTGGAGGAATTCGATGACGCGCCCGCTGGCCTCCTGGTCGCGTTCGTGACGCTCGGCGTCGGCGGCGGCCGTCGCGCGTGCCGTCCAGACCTGGATCGCCGCCACGACGGGTGCGGCGAGCAACGCGGCCAACCCCATCCGCCAGTTGAAGGCGGTCATCACGGCCACGATGGTCAGGGGCGTGACCAGGGCGGAGATGAACGGTGCCAGCAGATGCGCGGCCACGCCCATGGCTTGCAGGAGGCCGCGGCCGGCCAGGACGGACACCTCGCCAATGCGAGCGGCGTTGTACCAGCCGAGGGGGAGGCGGGCCAGATGCTGGCCGAGCCGGTGATACATGCCGCGCAACATGGTGGTCCCGACCCGCATGCCGGACAAGTCGCTGATGTAGCGCAGCACAGCGTAGAGGGCGACCGCGGACCCGAACGCGACCAGCCAGGGCACGGCGTTCGCGGGCGTGCTGCCGAGCAGCGCCCGCAGCACCGGGACCAGCAGCGCGTAGGACAAACCTTCGACCACCGCGGTGATCGTCATCAGGATCACGGTACGGCGCATCGCCCGGGCGTACTCGTCTCCGAGCACGCGCAGCAGCATTCGGATCATCGGGGCTCGTCTCCTCGCAGGACGCCATCGTGGGTTTCGATCTCGGCGGATTGGTGGGATCGCCAGAACGCGGCGAACCTTCCGCCTCGTGTCAGCAGGTCGGCGGGTCTGCCGTGTTCGACGATCGCTCCGTCCTCCAGCACCACGACGGTGTCGGCGTCGGCGACCGTCTCCAGCCGGTGGGCGATGACGACGATCGTGCGGTCGCCG
>NZ_JBFAHO010000089.1:0-1690 GCF_040654215.1 Nonomuraea sp. NPDC050733
CCTCCAGGGGCAGCGCCCGGAAGCCGTGCGCCCGCAGCAGTCGCACCGCCTCCGGTGACACGACGCAGTACGGGCCGCCGCAGTAGGCGACGATTGGTCCCAGTCCGGGGTCTCGTCGTCGTGGCGGGGGCGGCGCTCTCCGGCGGCCCGCTCGGGCCGGCCGGTCATCCGGTCCTGGGCCGCCCGGCCGCCGGACCGGCCGGCTGAGCGGTCGGCGGACCGCCCACGGGCCTCGTCCTGCGACGCACGGCCGCGCGGGGTGTCCCGGGAATCGCCGTCCCGGTCCTGGCGCAGGCGGCCCCGTGGGAGGTCCCGCGGCTCGTCGTCCCGGTCACGCCGCAGACGCCCACGTGGAGCCTCCTGCGGGTCGCCGTCACGGTCCCGCCGTGTACGGCCGCGCGGCACGTCCGACGGGTCACCGTCCCGGTCGCGGCGGGTCGGGCCGCGTCCGGCGTCCGGCACGTCGTCGCGGTCACGGCGCAGACGGCCGCGCGGGACGTCCTGCGGGTCCTCGTCGCGGTAACGGCGCGTGCGGCCGCGCGGGACGTCCTGGGGGCCCTCGTCGTGATCGCGGCGCGTGCGGCCGCGCGGAACGTCCTGCGGGTCGGCGTCACGGCGCAGACGGCCGCGCGGAAGGTCCTGGGGCTCCCCGTCCCGATCCTGGCGCGTACGACCACGTGCAGCGTCCTGGGCGTCGTCGTCACGGTCGCGGCGCGTGCGGCCGCGTGCGGGGTCGCGGCCGGTCGCCGGGTCCTGGCGGGGGCGCGGGTCCTGCGGGGCGCGTCCTCGCGGCGCACGGCCGCGGGGCTGCTCGTCGGCGTCGTCGCCGGACGGGCCGAACGAGAGGTCGAAAGGCAGGTCGAACGGGTCGGGGCGGTTACGGGGGTCGCGCCGCTCGTCGGAGGGCGGACGGTCCGCACCCTCGGAACGGGCCGAACCCGCCTGCCTTCCCGACCGGCCGGGGCCGCCGGACGTACGACGGGCGGCGCCGGGCCCTCCTTGAGAGCCGGCGCCGCCCCCGCCACGGCCGGGCCCCTGGCCCCTGCCGCCTGTGTTGCTCACCGGGTCTGGCCCACCCGCCCGGCGTCGGCCCCGGTGTCGGCCGCGCTGTCGGCCGCACTGTCGGCCGCACTGTCGGCCGCACTGTCGGCGGTGCCGCTGGTCGCGGCACCGGTGTCGGCCGTGTCCGCCGTGCCGCCGGTACCGGTGCCGGACTCCGCCGTGGCGCCGGGCTTGCCGGTCGCGGTGTCGGCGCCCGTGCTGGTACGCGTGCCGGCCGTGGTCTCCTCGCCGGTGCCCGTGCGCTTGTCGGCGCCGGTGCCGGGCTTGGCGGCGGTGGCCGTGCCCTTGTCGCCCAGGGTGAGCGGGTTGATGGTGTTGTCGAGGTGGAGGCCCTGGTCCTCGGCGCGCCTGGCGATGACGTCGGCCTGCGTCTCCTGCTCGATCAGCTGCTTAAGCCGATCGTTGTGCTGGCGGGCGGCGGCGATCTCGCCACGCAGCTTCGAGGCGGTGATCGAGTCCTGCGCGAGCACGGTGTTGAGCAGGAGCAGGCTGACCAGGCCGCCACAGAGCAGCCCCACGACGAGCAGCACGAACGGCGCCCGCTGGCGGCGGCGCGCCGGGACGGCCCGGCCGGCGCGCAGCAGTGCCGCGACTTCGTGGGCCGTGCCACGCAGGAGGAGCCCGCGCG
>NZ_JBFAHO010000090.1:0-1366 GCF_040654215.1 Nonomuraea sp. NPDC050733
CAGCTGGCCGCGTCGCTGGGACGCGTCCCGATCGGCTGGTTCTCCCGGCGCCGCACCGGCGAGCTGGCCAAGGTGGTGGGCGAGGACGTCAGCGCCGTGCACCCGTTCATCGCCCACGCCCCCGGCGAGCTCGTCGCCGCGTTCGTGGTGCCGCTGGTGTCGCTGATCTACTTGTTCACCGTCGACTGGCGGCTCACCCTGATCACGCTGATCCCGGTGGTGATGGCGATAGCGCTGGTTCCGCTGCTGATGCTGCCCGCCAGGACGCGCGAGCAGGAGGCCTACGACGCGGCCATGGGACGGATCGCCAGTTCCGTCGTCGAGTTCGTGCAAGGCATCTCGGTGGTCAAGGCGTTCGGCGGAGGCGAGCGCGCCCACCGCACGTTCCTGACGGCCGCCGACGACTTCGTCAGCATCTTCTCCCGCTGGGTGCGCGGCATGTCCGTGATCGCCGCCGGGATGCAGCTGGCGCTGTCGCCGCCGTTCGTGCTGCTGGTCGTGCTGGTCGGCGGCACGGCACTGATCACCTCCGGCGGCCTGGCCCCGGCGGATCTGCTGCCGTTCCTGCTGCTCGGGCTGGGACTGACCGCTCCGGTGGCGGCGCTCGGCCACGGCTTCGACGACCTGCAGGCCGCCGGCCGTGCGGTCGGCCGGATCAAAGACGTGCTCGCGGTCCGGCCACTGCCCGAGCCCGCCCACCCGCGTCCGCCGCAGGGGCACCGGGTGGAACTGCGTGACGTCCGCTTCGCCTACGACGCCGACCACGAGGCGCTGCGCGGCATCGACCTGGTGCTGGAGCCGGGGACGGTCACCGCGGTCGTCGGGCCGTCGGGAAGCGGGAAGTCCACGCTGGTCCAGCTGCTGCCGCGATTCTTCGACCCCACCCACGGCTCGGTCCTTCTTGGCGGCGTCGATCTGCGTGAGATCGGCAGCCGGGAGCTGCATCGGCAGGTGTCCTTCGTCTTCCAGGACGTCCGTCTGCTGCGTGTCTCGGTCGCCGACAACATCGCGCTGGCGGTGCCGCGGGCCAGCCGCGACGACGTGATCCGCGCCGCCCGGCTGGCCGACATCCACGACCGCATCCTCCAACTGCCGCGCGGATACGACACGGTGCTCGGTGAAGAGACCAAGCTGTCCGGAGGCGAGGCGCAGCGGATCTCGATCGCCCGCGCGCTGCTGGCCGACGCGCCCGTTCTGGTGCTGGACGAAGCGACCTCCTTCGCCGACCCGCAGACCGAACAGGCGGTCCGCCGGGCCCTGGCGACGCTGAGCGGCGACCGCACGATCGTCGTCATCGCCCACCGGCTGGAGACGGTCGCCGACGCCGACACCGTCGTGGTGCTGGAGGACGGAGCGATCGTCGAAC
>NZ_JBFAHO010000091.1:0-1241 GCF_040654215.1 Nonomuraea sp. NPDC050733
CCGCGTTGGGCCCGGCCCCCCCCCCCAACACTCTTAAGTTCTCCCACCCCCCCCCCCCCCCCGGCGGGGGGGGGGGCGCCCCCCCCCCCCCCCCCCCCCCCGCCGTGTTCGGGGACCGTCAGGGTCAGCCGCAGTTGCCCCAGGGGGCGCTGGTGCTGCCACCGCCGCCGACACTGCCCGAGAACTTCACGCACTTGCCCTTGGCCGGAAGCTTGACCGGGCCGGCGTACCACTGGAAGTTGCCGCTGTCCGTCCGGCTGCCGCCGCCCTGCACCTCCAGGGTGGCGCTGACCGGGCTGCTCTTGCCGACGTTCATGGTCTTCATCGTGACCACGCAGTTCTCACCGGTGCTGTTGTTGTAGAGCTGGTACGTCGCACCGCCCGCGAACGAGTTGGACCGCTGGACACCGAAGCCGGGTCCGCACACCTGGGTCGGGCTGTACGGGTTGGTCTTCGGCTCCTCGGTGGTCTTGGTCGGCGTCGGGGACGGCTTCGGAGCCTGCGTCGTCTTCGTCGGGGACGGCTTCGGAGCCTGCGTCGTCTTCGTCGGAGACGGCTTCGGAGCCTGCGTCGTCTTCGTCGGGGACGGCTTCGGAGCCTGCGTCGTCTTCGTCGGAGACGGCTCGGGCTGCCGTGTGGGCTCCTTCGTCGGCTGCGGCTCCCTGGTGGGCTCCCGTGTGGGCTCCTTCGTCGGCTCCGGCTCCTTGGTCGGCTCCGGCTCCTTGGTCGGCTCCTTGGTCGGCTCCTGCGTCTTCGACTCGGTGGGAGCCGGCGACGGGTCCTCGCTCGGCTTCTTGGTGGGCCTGCGGGTGTGCTTCTCCGCCGGCGACTGCGTCGGCTGCGCCGGCGTGGTCACCGTCGGCTGGACCGGCACGGTCGGCTGCCCGGTGGGCTGCGTCAGCACCGGCTGGGTGGGGATCGCTGCCGGGGTCGGCACCGTGCTGAACTCCGGCGGCGTCGCACCCTCCGTGGCCGGCCAGTCGGTCGGCAGCACGATCGGCGCCACCTCCGTCGGGTCCGGGCTGGAGGAGGCGGCCCAGGGCACGGTCAGCTCCGGCTGCGACTGCTGCGGGGCCGGCTGGCCGGGCTGGGCCGGCTGCTGGCCCACGGCGGCGTCGCCGCCGGAGCCGCCGATCGCGGCCACGCCGCCCCGCGGGCCGGGCGGGCCCGGGGCGGCGACCCGCCCCAGGGGGGTCAGGGTGGGCGCGGACTGGGCGGCGCCCCACCGGCCCCCGGGCGAC
>NZ_JBFAHO010000092.1:0-1127 GCF_040654215.1 Nonomuraea sp. NPDC050733
GGGGTGCCGGTAAGAACCGTGTCATGAGCCCCAAACGGCGTTGATCTTGTTGTGATTTGGCTGGTCGATGCTGGGCGGCTATGACGCACCCCCCGATGCACATCGACGAGCTGGTCGAGCACTGGACGGTCCTGGACGAGGAACGTGAGCTGATCGCCGGGAAGCGAGGCGCCACCCGGCTCGGCTTCGCGATCTTGCTGAAGTTCTATACGCGGCACGGGCGGTTCCCGCGAGGGCGTTCGGAGCTGGCCGACGAGGTCGTGGAGCATGTGGCCAAGCAGGTCCAGGTGCCCGCCTCGGAGTTCGGCTTCTACGAGTGGTCTGGTTCCACGATCGAGTACCACCGGGGGCAGATCCGGACGCACCTGGGGTTTCGGGTCTGCTCGACTGCGGACGCGGACAAGGTCACGGTGTGGCTGGCCGAGAACGTCGCCCACGCCGAGCGTCGGCCCGAGCGGGTTCGGGAGGAGCTGCTCAAGCATCTGCGTCAGGAGCGGATCGAGCCGCCGACCATGGGGCGGATCTCGCGGATTGTGGCCTCGGCCCTGCACAGCGCGGAGGTCACCTGGTCGGTGCGGATCGCCTCTCAGTTGAGTGCGGAGACCACCAGGCGCATCTACGCCCTGGTTGGCATCGACGAGGAGAGCGAGGACCAGAACGACGAGGACGGGGAAGAGACGGCGCCGGGTGAGGCGGCGGAGGATGAGGACGGCGGTTCTTCGGGACTGCTGGCGCTGATCAAGTCGGCTCCGGGGAATGTGAGTCTGGAGTCGATGATGACCGAGATCCGCAAGCTGGAGGCGGTGCGGTCGATCGGGTTGCCGCCGGGGTTGTTCGCCGATGTGGCGCCGAAGGTGCTGGCGGCCTGGCGGACGCGGGCGGCGGTGGAGGCTCCGTCGCACATGCGCACGCATCCGCGTGAGCTGACGGTGCTGTTGTTGGCGGCGCTGGTCTGCGAGCGGGAGCGGGAGATCACCGACACGCTGGTGGAGTTGCTGATCGCGACCGTGCATCGGATCAAGGCGCGTGCCGACAGCAAGGTGACCAAGGAGCTGATCAACGCGTTCAAGCGGGTGACCGGCAAGGAGAACATCCTGTTCCGGGTCGCCGACGCCGCGCTCGGGCAT
>NZ_JBFAHO010000093.1:0-1007 GCF_040654215.1 Nonomuraea sp. NPDC050733
TAGTACTACAGTCATGTTTTGTGATCTATAGTCGGATCCGTGTCGGATGTGGTGACGTCTGAGGATCTCCAGTCGTGGGCGGCGGGGCTGGATGAGCTGTTCGCTCGGGTGGCCAGCCGCTTTGGCCGGGTGGAGCCGCGTCGGCAGGCGCGGGCGTATCTGGTCGGGTTGCTGGCGCCGGTGGAGCGTAAGAACGGCTGGCAGTTGGCTGAGGCTGCGGGTGATGCGCAGCCTCATCGGATGCAGCGGCTGCTGAACAACGTGCGGTGGGATCCGCGGGATGTCCGTGTCGACCTGCGTGATTACGTGGTCGAGCAGCTGGGGGATCCGGGCGGGGTGCTGATCGTGGACGAGACCGGCTTCGTCAAGAAGGGCACCCGGTCGGCGGGGGTGCAGCGGCAGTATTCGGGTACGGCCGGTCGGGTGGAGAACTGCCAGCTCGGGGTGTTTCTCGCGTACGCGACGCCGCGCGGGCGCACGTTGCTCGATGCCGAGTTGTACCTGCCGAAGTCGTGGACCGGCGATCGGGCCCGGTGCGCGCAGGCCGGCATCCCTGACAGTGTGCCGTTCGCGACCAAGCCGGCGCTGGCGGCGGCGATGCTGGACCGTGCCCTGGACGGTGGCGTGCCCGCCTCGTGGGTGAGCGCGGACGAGGCGTACGGCCAGGACCACAAATTCCGGCTCTCCCTGGAAAAACGCGAGATCGGGTATGTGGTGGCCGTGCCCAGGAGCCAGTCGGTCGGCACCGGTATCGGCTACGGCAACACCGGCTCACGGGCCGACGCGGTGACCGCCGACGCCCCCGAGCAGGCGTGGAAACGCCTGTCAGCGGGCGATGGGGCCAAGGGGCCACGCCTGTATGACTGGGCGATGGCAACCCTGCCGCCCCACGCCGACGACCCCCTGGGCGGACCCGGCGGTTTCCAGCGGTGGCTGCTGGTACGCCGCAGTCTCACCCCGAACGATCAAGGCGAGCGTGAACTGGCCTTCTACCTGTGCTTCGGACC